>NZ_JAGQEK010000045.1 GCF_024346075.1 Synechococcus sp. Cruz CV12-2-Slac-r | reverse complement strand
TGGTATTGCAATTATTAAGCACATCAATAGCGGAAGCCTTTGGCAGTGAGGAGGAAGCGGCAGGCCGTTTAGCAGCAGGGGGTGGTTTAGCAAGTTTGCTTTATTTGGAATTGCTAGATGCCTCATTTAGCTTGGATGGCACTATTGGTGCATTTGCAATTACTACTAATTTACCTTTAATTCTTACTGGCTTGGGTTTAGGGGCCCTGTTTATTCGCTCTCTAACGCTGATGTTGAGCCGCGAAAAAGCCCTAGATAGTTTGGTTTATTTAGAGCATGGCGCTCACTATGCCATCGGCGCCTTGGGGCTGCTTATGTTATCTGGAATTCTTTTAAAGCAATGGCATATGCATCTACCTGAATGGCTGAGTGGCTTAATTGGTGTTGTGTTACTTCTATTGGCATTGTTTGATTCCTTGCGCCAGCGCCGCAATGTTTCAATTCAATAGAAATCCACTGGCCAGCCACCCCATCCACCCCATCCACCCCAGCCAAAGCCACCGTAATCGTTATTTATTCCCCAGTTTGGTGCATTCCAGCTTGATGGAGATTCATAGGGGCCGGGCCCCTTGGGGCCAGTTAAACTATCAATATTTAAGAAGGGTTCAGTTTGCACTTGGCAGGGGCAAATGCAACTTCCAGTGTTGCTTTGATAGCCAACAGTTGGCGGATTGCAGGCACAGGTGCATGCTTGAGCAATCAGGCTGAAAGCAAGTAAGAAAGTTTCCATTTGCCAATTGTATTACTTCTAACCTTGAAGAGATTTAATTTCAATTATTAAGCCCTTGACGAGAATTGAACTCGTGACCTCTCCCTTACCAAGGGAGTGCTCTACCGCTGAGCTACAAGGGCGTGTGATGGGCCGGGTTGGATTTGAACCAACGTAGGCAGAGCCAGCGGATTTACAGTCCGCCCCCATTAACCACTCGGGCACCGACCCGCATCACACCCAAAGAATTTACCAGTGCACTACCCCCGCGCCTACGCTTATTAAAAAAAGACTGTTGCCATGCGGATTTTGGTACTGCACGGGCCGAATTTAAACCTGTTGGGAAGCCGTGAACCGGGGCTTTATGGCAGCTTCAGTTTGGAGCAGATCAACGTTGAATTAAGGCGGCGAGCTGATGGATATGGGGCGGCGCTCAGTTGTGTGCAGAGCAACCAAGAGGGGGTCTTGGTGGATCAAATTCAGCTTGCTAGGGGTGAATTTGATGGGATCTTGATCAATGCGGGCGCCTACACCCACACTTCTATTGCTTTGCGTGATGCCCTGCTTGCGGTGGCGTTGCCTTATGTGGAGCTTCATCTGAGCAATGTGCACGCCAGGGAACAATTTCGCCATAATTCCTACCTAGCTGATAAGGCGATAGGAGTGATAAGTGGATTTGGAGCTAGCAGTTACTTTTTGGCGCTTGATGGGATGGTGGCACATTTAAGCGCTAAAACTCAGTGACAATTGCCGCTATTACACCAATTCGTTGGCTGGTGAATTCCAGTAGTAATAGCTGGCTGGAGCAGGCAATCGCTCGGCCGCAGGAATTATTAATTGATCATGCCCATTGCGAACGTAAAGCGGCAGGTGCTGCGCTGCAATTGATGTTTCGCTATCCCTCTAATGAAGCATTAGCGGAAGTTTTGAGTGCCTTAGCTCAGGAGGAGTTGATGCATTTTGATATGGTTTTGGCCTTGCTTCAAAGGCGGGGTATTGCTTTGCGCCCATTGCGAGCTCCTCCCTACGGAGCAAGCTTGATGAGCCTGATCCGTAAACAGGAACCACTACGGCAATTAGATGCATTTCTTGTTGCCGGTTTAATTGAAGCCCGCAGCCACGAGCGGATGGCACTTCTTGCAAGCCACCATCCAGATCAAGAATTAAGTAATTTATACCGTGAATTATTAGCCAGCGAAGCGCGTCATTTTGGTCTTTATTGGCTTCTCTGTGAACGCTACTGGCCGCGGCAGGTGATTATTCCCCGTTTAGAAGAACTTGCATCCGCTGAAAGCAACGCTCTGATCGGTGAACTGGCCAAGCCTGAGGATTTACGTTTTCATTCTTTTGGTGTTAATTCTCTTTAAGCAATGCAAATCCCCCTTCTGTTAACTGCATTTGTGCTTGGCGCTGGTTTGATCGCAACTCCAGCTCCAGGCTTGGGGCAGGAACAAAAATTAGTGGAGCAAAATCCAGCTGCTGGGATGAAGCTTTCCGCTGAAAATTATAAAGTTATAATTGGTAATCCACCTTCATCAGGAAGCGCTGAGGAAGCAAACGATTTAGCAATTTTACGCTGGAACCAACGCACGCGTTATCCGCAGGGTGTGGTGCATAGCTGGCGGTTTCTTTACCGTAACTTAAGTAGTTTTGATGCAGCCGTTGGAGCTGATCTAGCAAAGGCTGCTCCCGGTTTATTTAAAGGATTACCGGCTTTTTTAAAAGAAATTGATAATATTAAAGATCAACTAAAAGATGCAGTAGCAAGACCAAGGCCTTATGTGAGCTTTAAAGAATTCCAACCATGCCTGCCACTTGAATCAACTTGGTCTTACCCGAGCGGGCACGCTACTTGGTACGCAGCCACATCTTTATTGCTAACTGATTTGTTACCAGCTAGAGCAGAAAGATTGGAGCAGGTGGGATTACAGGGAGGTTACGCGCGCAACTATTGCGGTGTTCATTACCCAAGTGATGTTCTCGCTAGCCAGAGGTTGGCAATAGCAATATCTAAAGATGTGATTGCATCTGCTCAATGGAAAAGTTTTAAAGAGCAGCTCAAACCAGAACTGCAGAAACTTATGGTTGCGCCGCCAGCTGGTCTGCCCTTGTTAACAGATTAAATAACTTTATTTTAATATTAATTATCAACTTCTAGTAAAGGGTATCCGGTGGCAATTTGATTACCTGTAAATTCTGCTACCCAGCCATCGGGATTATTAAAAAAGCGAATCGCGCTAAAATTTGGATTTTCACCCATATCAAACCAATGTTTAGTGCCAGCTGGCACACTTATCCAGTCATCTTGTTCACATAAAACCTGTAAAACTTCATCGTTTATGTGTAAACAAAATAAACCGCGGCCCTCTACAAAAAAACGTACTTCATTTTCTGCATGGATATGTTCAGATAGAAATTTTTGGCGTAATGCAATCCGATCGGGATGATCTGGTGTAACCCGAATAGCATCTACTACGGGGTAATCACCTTTTGTTTGTGTTGCCGCGATCTCCTGGCTGTAGGCCGCCAAGATTTCAGTAGAACTTGCATTTTTGCCTAGATCTACCTTGGCAGGCCAACGTTCAAACCCGATGCCTCTTTCCGCTAGGTAGTTTTTTATTTCGTCTGGCACCGCACTTTTCAAAATTGGCTGGTTTGCGGTTTTACTTGTGGCGCAATGGCGGAAGATGGTGAGATGGCTCATGGTGCTCCTCTGGTTTATTACTTTGCTGCAGTTTAGAAAGGGTTTTGCAGTTTCTTTGCTTTGAGTGGCATGGCAGGGTTAACCCTTGTGGGGGTGGGGCCAGGTGATCCAAATCTTCTAACAGTGGCTGCTGTGCGCGCTATTGAAGCAGCAACTGTTGTGGCTTATCCGGTTGCTCAGCAAGGGGCAGAGGGTATGGCAGCGCGAATTGCGAGCCCATGGCTAAAAAATCAGCAAAGCCATCGGCCTCTTTTGTTTCCGATGGTGGCAGCAGCGGAGCCGCGGCAAATGGCGTGGCGTTACGCCGCAGATGAGTTATCAGCGTTAGTAGCAACTGGTGAACAGGTGGTGCTGCTTTGCGAAGGGGACGCTTCATTATTTGCTAGTTGTTCTTATGTGTTGCTTGATTTGGCTCAGCGTTATCCCAACTGCCCCACAGCCGTTATTCCAGGCATAACGGCCGTTGCAGCAGCTGCAGCAGCAGCTGCAACAAGCTTGGGGATGGCATGGCCTTTGGCTTTGCAGCAGGAGGGGTTATTAATTAAATCCACACCGAACAATGTTGAGGAGATGGAGATATTGCTTGATCAAGCAAAGGCCTCTGGCACGGTGCTTGCATTACTAAAACTCGGCCAGCGCTGGATCTGGTTGCAACCTTTGCTGGAGGTTCGCGGGCTATTAAATACAAGTTTATTTGCCCAGAGGGTTGGTTGGCCTGATCAGTTGCTGGCAACTGCTGATCAAGTGCCAGCAGCAGAAAAACCATATTTCTCCTTGTTATTAATTCGCCAAAGCTGGCCTGAGGTGCTCCCTTGACTGCAATTAATTGGTTCTCGCTACTGCATCCGGTATTGATGATCCTGTTTGTTTATCCGGTGGTGGGGGCAACGATCAGGCTTGGTTTATTGGTGCGAGAGCGGCGTTTAGGGATCACAAACCAGTTGGCGGCGGTGCCTGTTGAACATTCAGACCATGGCCGCTGGCTCACTGTTGCAGTGGTTTTCACTGTATTGATAGCTTTTGTTTATTCCTTTCTAAAAAATTGGTTTGAACCGGCAGAACCATTTACTGGTGGTGTGCTGCGCTTAGCACTGCTATTGCTGGTGGCAGCTGGCAGCTTTATCGCTGTTGTTGCATTGTCTGTTGTAAAAAAGCCGGCTTTAAGGGCTATTTTTGCGCTTCTTTGCTGGGCTGGTTTACTTGGGCTAGGTAGCGAACCTGAAATTTGGCGCGTTAGTGATAATCCATTCAATGCTTCTTTTTGGAGTTCTCACTATTGGATCGGTGTATTGCTTACAGGCTTATTGCTTTTTTCGTTGGCGGCAAGGCCTGAAATCCAAAATTCAATTCGAATGCGGCGTTTGCATGTAACAAGCAACGTGTTGGTGGCTTTGTTGTTAGCGGTGGCTGCTATTACCGGCACTAGAAATTTGCTTTGGTAACCACAGCAGCCGGCTGATCAAGGCAAAAAATGCTTGCCACTCTGGCGGTGCTTGTCGATTAGGCCAGGCGCCAGCTCTGCCGAATAACCAACGTTTCAATTCAATAATTTCAATAATTTCACTCTTTTCCCATTGCACCTTCAGCTTTGGCCCTGGCGCTAGAAATAATTCTTCTACCGCAATTGCTGGCAGAGAAACACCATTAAGTGAAGCGGGATCCAGCAAAAGTTTCCAATCAGCGCCAATTTGCCATGGCTTTTGGCAACTTAATTCCGCCCCTTTTTCACTTATTGCAACAACCTGTACATTTTGTTTACGGCCGGCAGTATTAATTAGCCAGCCTTTAAGGTTTAGTTGCAACCAAGGGGTTGGATCCGGGCAGGGGCGATCCCAGCAAACCCTCAATGCTACAAATAAAGCGAGCAGATTTAGGCCAGCCCATAACAAGCCCAAGCCAAGCCCTGAATCAAGCTGGCCCCGGCTAATGCTTGTAATTATTGAACTCAAATTGAGCATATTCAACAAGATCAATGCCAGTAAAGGCAGAGCTAATACCAATGAAATGCCCCCCCTTTTGCGAACCCTATGTTTTGGTGTAATGCGAAAAGGTAATACCTTGCCCCATAGGCTCATTAACACCGTGCTGGCAAGCGGAATCGCAAGCGCCCAGCCGGGTAATTCTGCCAGCAACGCATGGCGACTACCGCGATTTAGCCATCCCACGCTAAAAAGTAAGCAAAGCCAAAGGGGCAGAAGTTTATTAATTAACGCATCTGTTGTGAATTGCACCGGCACCACCCCAAGCAAGCCAATACTCAGGGGCATCAACAGCAACAACAGCCTTGGCACTGTGTTGAACCAATGCAAAGCACCCTCTAAAAAAACAAAGCGCTGTTGCCAGCTCAACCCTGATACCCGCAACGGACCTTGGGGTAATCGCAAAGCTTGAAGAGTGCCTGCTGCCCAGCGTTGTCGTTGGCGCACAAAATCCAGCATCGTTTCTGCGGCAAGCCCAGCGCTTAGCTTTTCGGCGTTGTAAAGAACGCGCCAACCCTTAGCAGCGATGGCAGTGCCGGTAACAAAATCTTCCGAAATTGCAGTTTCAACAAAACCACCAACTTCATCTAGGGCGCTGCGGCGCACTACAAATGAAGTGCCAGCACACACCACTGCATCCCAAGCACTTCGCACCGGCTCAATCCAGTGATAAAAACTTTCTTCATCAGGCAGCAGCCAACGCTCCATACCTAAGTTGCGCATCACTGGATCGGCATTTAAAAAACTTTGTGGTGTTTGCACTAACCCCACATCTGCTGGCAGTAATAAGCCAATGCAGCGATTCAAAAAATGTTGTTGCGGCACAAAATCAGCATCAAACACCGCCACTAGTTCAGCTTTTGCAACAGCAAGGCCGGAATTGAGATTGCCTGCCTTGGCATTCACACGTTCAAGGCGGTGTTTGTAATTGCAGCCGTATTTAAGGGCTAATTCTTTCACCTCAATCCGTCCTGAATCATCGAGAAGCCAAATTGTGCGATTTAAATAATTGAGATCGCTGCAACCCTGTAGGCAGCGTTCAAGCACTGGTAATGGTTCGCCGCAGGTGGGGATCAACACATCCACCCAAGGGCGCCACATACTTTTTTGCCATTGCATTTCGGCTTGGTTTGCAGCCGCAAAACCATCGTTGTAGTTGCGCCAGGAAAGCAAAATTGGTATTAAGCCGCTTATTAACAACCAAGCTTCTGCGGCGAGCAATAACAAGCTCAAAGCTGCAGCTATCGGGGTGCTGAGGTTGAGGCTTGCAGTAAATCGCCAGTAGAGATATCTCACGCTTAGCAAGGCCAAAAGCAACATCAAGCTGCGACGCATCCAAATAGGACGGCTGGCCTCTGGCCGCCTGCTTAACCACAAAGGCCAAATCAGTAAAAGCCAAATAAATGCAGTCACTTGGGGTTAGTTGTTTTAATTACAACTGCTTTTGCGCTTCTTCTAACAAAGATTGGGTTGCTTCTGCTGTGGCGGCCCGCATCAAGGCATGGCGTAGTTGGGGCGCACCAGGAAAACCTATGCAGGTCCAACTTAAATGTTTTCGGGCAATCATTAAGCCGTGTTCTCCTTTCTCAGCAAGCAACATCTGCAGGTGATCGCGGGCAAGAGTTAGGCGTTCATAGCTTGTGGGTTCACCAGGATCAGGGGCACCGTTCAACACCGCCTGCAGCCTTCCCACCAGCCAGGGGGCGCCCATGCTGGCCCTACCCACCATTACCCCAGCAGCACCAGTAATTGCAAGGCAATTCAGGGCATCATTTGGGCTCGTGATATCGCCGTTGGCAATTACCGGTATTCGCAATTGCTGCCGTACTGCAGCGATCGCATGCCAATCGGCTTTGCCCTTAAAGCCCTGCTCCCGGGTGCGGCCGTGTAAACAAAGCCGCTGGGCTCCTGCTTCTTGAAGCAGTAAGGCAAAGCCCAGTGGGTTGGCAGAGCTATTGCACCAACCCAATCTGGTTTTTACAGTTACCGGCAGCTTCACTGCATTTGCAACGCTTTCTACAATTTTGGCCGCTAAATCAGGGCTGCGAATTAAGGCGCTGCCGCCTCCTTTACGGGCGATTTTGCGAACCGGGCAGCCCATATTGATATCGATTAGCACCGCACCACTTGCTTCCGCCCGACGGGCAGCCTCCGCTAAGGCAGTGGGGCGATGATCAAACAACTGCACCGCTACGGGGCCAATCTCATCGGCTAATTCCTCTACCTTGTAACGCCCGAAACCCAATTCAAGGCTTGTGGCATTCACCATTTCGGTGAAAAGCAATGCATCCGGCGCCCAACGCCGCACCAACTGCCGAAAACAACGATCGCTCACCCCCGATAGAGGTGATTGCAACACCAGCGGAGGCTCTTTCTTGAAAAGGTTGCTTGATTTGGTGGATGAATTCTGTAATGCTGCTGAGTTATTTGAATTATTGAGCATTTTCATTGCCACGATTTTAGTTTTAATTAGTAGGCTCTTATTGCTGAACCAAGGGTGATAATGGTCAATAGCTTAATCTATAGAGAGGAATGCACACAGTTATCAAATTGCTATGAAAGATGAGTTGCTCTGGCAGATTCTTGATGGGGGGCTTGAGGATCACCTCGTTTGTGAATTGATTTGGGAGCGTTTGGGTTATCTGCAAGCAGCGGATCTGGTTTGGCAAGCCGGACCCGCAACTCCACCAGAATGGAGCAAGGCCTATCCGATCGCGCCGGATTTCATTGCAGAACGTGCCCCAACAGTGATGCTTACCAGATCAATACCAACTGCATATAAGCAATTGTTAAAAGAGGAGCTTGGATTTAAGGGATATCAAATAAACCAGTTGGTACCCCGCCTAACCCGACGAGCAACCGCCGTAAGTTGGTTATTGGCATGGCGTAAAACAAAAGACGGGCCTGTAGGGTCAATAAATAAGTAAATAAGAGGACAACAGCCGTGGCTCTACCGGTGGTAGCAATCATCGGGCGTCCAAATGTGGGTAAATCCACCCTGGTAAATCGGCTCTGCCGCAGCCGTGACGCCATTGTTCATGATCAGCCTGGGGTAACTCGCGATCGCACCTATCAGGAGGGCTTTTGGGGTGATCGCACTTTTAAAGTGGTGGATACAGGCGGACTTGTATTTAACGACGACAGCGAGTTTTTACCAGAAATCCGCGAGCAAGCAAAACTAGCGATGGCAGAAGCTGCTGTGGCTGTAGTTATCGTTGATGGCCAATACGGCATTACAGCTGCTGATGAAACCATCGCTGAATGGTTGCGCCATCAGAATTGCCCAGTGTTGCTTGCGGTAAATAAATGTGAGTCGCCAGATCAAGGATTAGCAATGGCGGCTGAATTTTGGACCCTCGGCCTTGGTGAGCCCTATCCGGTTTCCGCTATTCATGGGGCCGGCACTGCAGAATTACTCGACAAAGTAATTACTTTTCTGCCCTCTACCCCTGAGCAAGAAGGCCTTGAAGAACCGATTCAAATGGCCATCATCGGTAGACCAAATGTTGGGAAAAGCAGCATTCTTAATTCCGTTTGCGGCGAAAATCGAGCAATTGTGAGCCCAATTCGCGGCACCACCCGCGACACCATCGATACAACGATTGAGCGGGAGGGCAAAACTTGGAAATTGCTTGATACCGCAGGTATTCGCCGTCGCCGCAGCGTTACCTATGGCCCTGAATTCTTTGGCATCAACCGCAGTTTCAAGGCGATCGATCGCAGTGACGTGTGCGTTCTAGTGATCGATGCGGAGGAGGGGGTCACAGAGCAGGATCAACGCCTTGCCGGCCGCATAGAAGAAGATGGCCGCGCTTGCGTGGTGGCAGTTAACAAATGGGACTTGATTTCAAAAGACAGTCACACCCTTCCTGCCATGGAGAAGGAGCTGCGCTCAAAGCTTTACTTCCTTGAGTGGTCTCCGATGTTGTTTATTTCAGCCCTTACTGGCCAGAGGGTAGAACGTATTTTCCCCCTAGCAGCACTTGCGGTGGAACAGCATCGGCGCCGAGTGAGCACCTCAGTTGTGAATGAAGTGCTCCAGGAGGCCCTCAGCTGGCGCACCCCTCCCACCACCCGCGGAGGCCGTCAAGGCAAGGTTTACTACGGCACCCAGGTGGCGGTGCGTCCGCCAAGCTTCACTCTTTTTGTGAACGATCCCAAGTTGTTTGGTGATACTTATCGCCGTTATGTGGAACGCCAGATTCGAGAGGGCCTTGGTTTTGAAGGATCTCCCCTGCGCTTGTTTTGGCGTGGAAAGCAGCAACGGGATGCAGAACGGGATCAATCAAAAGCAGCTGAGCGTTGATGGACTGGCTGCGACAGCTACCGATTGGTCAATACGTTGCTGGCCGCGGTTGGTTGCGACAGCTGGATCCTCGCTTGAAGTTTCTTTGGAGTTTGGCTTTTCTACTTACGCCAATTTTGGCTGGTCCGTTATGGCGGCTCGCTTTAGTGGCTTTGCTGCTGTTGTTAACTTTTTGCAGCGGCATTGCCTGGCGGATTTGGCAGCGCAGCTTGCCCACCTTGCTGGCTTTGTGCGTTGCGATTGCTTTATTAGCAGCGCTTTTACCCAGCGGCCCTGAACGGCCGTTACCACTGCAGAGCCCCCCTGAAAACTCCCTGCTGCCGCCGCCGCCGGCCTGGGTGCTGTTGCAGGTGGGGCCCCTGAAAGTAACGAAACGTTCGGCTGAATTGGGCTTAAACACTGGCACCTTGCTTTTTACCTTGATGCACAGCGCCAATCTGCTGCTGGTAAGCACGGCCCCAGAGGAGCTGGCTTGGGGTATGAGCGCCTTGATGCAACCTTTGGAGCGCTTTGGGGTGCCTGTTCAGAAACTTGGCTTCCAGCTGCTGTTAGCCCTGCGGTTTGTGCCGCTTGTGCAAGAGGAATTGCAAAATCTCCTGCGTGGCGTTGCCACCCGCGCCTTAAATCTGCGCCAACTTGGCTGGAAACAACTGCTGGCTTTGGTTTTAGCAGTGGCTGAAAGATTGCTGGCCAATATTTTGTTGAGGGCAGAGCAAGGGGCAGACGCCTTGATGGCCCGCAGCGAGCTTTGGCGTGCGCCAAGCGCATTAAGGGTGCCCCGTGTTCCCTTGATCTGGTTGGATGGATTGGGCCTTTCGGCTTTGCTGATGCTTCTGGCGCTGCGAATGCGTTTTGGCGGCTTCTAACGATCTTCTTAAGGAGTAAGCCCCTGTGAGCGCTGAACGTTATTTAAACCATCCAACTTTTGGTTTGTTATATCGAGTGTGCCCTGCTGGTGAAGCCCAGGAAGTGTATGCAACCCTTTATGCGCAGCGCATGTTCTTCCGGGTTAGCCATCACGCCCGTGGTGCAAATTTTGAATCGATGCCACTGCTAGATGCACGCTATTTAGCGGAGCAAAATTTACTAAAAGAGCGCCGTAATCGTTCAGTAGATCTGCCTTTATGGCAGAAATTATTTGAACAAACTTTTATATAAACCGTGGAGTTGTTGCAGCAGCGTTACCGGAGCTTGCGTCAGCAATTGCCAGCTTCTGTGCAACTGCTGGCGGTGAGCAAAGGGCAAGCAGCAACTGATATAAGGCTTTTGTATGAAATGGGCCAGCGTAGTTTTGGCGAAAGCCGTTTGCAGGAAGCTCAAGCGAAACAAGAACTGCTCGCTGATCTAACTAACCTTGATTGGCATTTCATTGGAAAATTACAAAATAATAAAGTGCGGGCTGTATTACTTCGTTTTAGTACTCTTCACAGCGTTGAAAGTAGCGAGCTGGCAAAACGAATTAGCCGTATTGCCATAGAAGAAGGGCTTACACCTCAGCTTTATGCCCAGGTTCAATTACGCCAAGATTCAAATAAAGGTGGATTTCAGCTCTTATCTTTGCGTCAGCAATGGCCCGAACTCGAAAAACTGCCTGGTGTTTGCTGGCAAGGGGTGATGTTGATTCCACCGCAGGTTTTAGACAACCGGGAGCTAGATCAAGTTTTTAAAGAGGGGGCCAGCCTTGCAAAAGAACTTGGATTACCTGGTTGTTCAATGGGAATGAGCAACGATTGGCCCCTTGCTGTGGCTGCAGGCAGCACGCTGGTGCGAGTGGGCAGTGGCCTGTTCAACGCCCGCGTTTAAACCTCAAAACGTAACCAAGAGCTTGCAACTGCAGCCAAGGGGCGCTATCTAAGAGCATCACGTCCTATGGGGTTCAGACGGTGTCGTTGTTCTCGCGCCTGAAATCGGTTGTTACAGGAGACGACTACCTGGATTCCGATTACGACGACGATCTTGAATACGATGAGTCTGTGGATTCAGCTGAGCCAGCCCCAAGAGGTGGTTCTTTATCAATGGCTAATCAATTCGATCTAGGCGATAGCTTCATTGGCTCCAATGTGATTGGTATGCCTGGGATATCTTCCAGTGCAGCGGAGGTGATGGTGATGGAGCCGCGCAGTTTTGATGAGATGCCCAAAGCGATTCAAGCTTTGCGTGAGCGCAAAACAATCATCATCAATCTCACGATGATGGAACCAGATCAAGCCCAAAGGGCGGTTGATTTTGTTGCCGGTGGCACCTTTGCAATAGACGGCCATCAGGAACGGGTGGGGGAAAGCATCTTTTTGTTTGCACCTAGCTGTGTAACC
>NZ_JAGQEK010000044.1 GCF_024346075.1 Synechococcus sp. Cruz CV12-2-Slac-r | reverse complement strand
TCAGAAAAACTAACTAGTTCAGATGGGATAATTGGCATTAGCTTGCTCCTGAAAACAATTGGGCCATAGCGCCGGTGGCGGCATCACTAATGCCACCAAGCCCAGCAGGTAATAGGCCAAGGGCAATCACTGCTATTGCAAGAGCTAGTGCAGGAATTGTTTCCCGCGGGGCTACAGGAGCTAGCTGCACATCTAATCGTTTTTGGATGGCTGGATCTTCCTCAGGGGTAATTGCTAAACGGCCAAAAAATGCGCGGTTAACAAGTAAGAGAAAATAAACAGCCGTTAAACCTGATCCCACCATACAAAGCAAAGTAGCTAAAGGATAAATTTGAATACTGCCCCTAAACACAAGGAATTCAGAGATAAAGCCAGCCATTCCCGGCAGCCCAGCACTAGCCATAACTCCAAGGATCATTAATGTGCCGGTGAAAGGCAAACCCAGTTCTGGATTTAGTAAACCCCGCAATACTTCAAGGTCGCGAGTGCCTGTTTTGCGATAAACAACTCCCACCAACAAAAACAAAAGGGCAGAAATTAAACCGTGGCTCACCATTTGAAATACTGCACCCATCAATGCAACCGGTGTTGCAGCTGCAGCCGCGAGAAGCACATAACCCATATGACCAACTGAGCTAAATGCCACCATGCGTTTCATATCTCGCTGAGCAATTGCGGCAAGTGATCCATATAAAACTGAAATAGCGGCCCAAATCGCCATAGCAGGAGCAAGCACAGCCCAAGCATCAGGAAACATACCTAGACCAAAACGCAACAGACCATAAGTTCCAAGTTTCAACAACACTCCAGCTAGCAAAACCGAAACTGGCGTAGAAGCTTGGGTGTGTGCATCTGGTAGCCAACTATGGAATGGCACAAGCGGAATCTTGATACCAAAACCCACCAACAAGCAACCGAGCAAAATCAATTGGCTGCCCATGCCAATCCGCTCGGTTACAAGCGGGCTCAAACTAAAATCAACACTGCCATTAATAAAGGCGAGGCCTAAGAAAGCAGTTAAAATTAAAACACCTGATACAGCAGTAAATAATAAAAATTTTGTTGCAGCATACACTCTTTGGCTGCCGCCCCAAATTAATATCAGAAGCCACAATGGAATCAATTCAAGCTCATAAAAGATCAAGAAAAACAAGAGATTATTAGCAACAAATGCCCCATTAACAGCGAAGCTGATTAATAAAATTAAAGCAAAATAAAGCCGCGGTCTCTCACTTAATTCTCTTGTGCAAACCGCTGCCACAAGCGTAAGTGCGGCATTGAGGAGCACCAGTGGCAATGAAAGCCCATCTATCCCCAATTCGTAGCGCAAACCCAAACGCTCTACCCAGCTAAATGATTCCTGCAACTGCATTCCAGGCAGCTCAAGATCAAAGGCAAAAAGTAGTCTTATACTCCATAACAATTGCAATACCAACACAACAATTGCAATACTGCGCATGCGTGTTGGCGCTAACTCGCTAGGCAAAAGCAAGAAGAGCAGGGCTCCAAAAAGAGGAATCAATAGCAGGATAGATAGCATCATTTACTCCTCAGCCCATCGACCACACAAGAGAAGCCAGTAGAAGCACAATCCCTAATACTGCCGTGAGCACATAGGTTTGCATCTGGCCGCTCACCGCTAGCTTTAAGCCCTCGGCTCCTTGCATAGATAAACCACCCAAACGATTAGCTAGGCCTGTTACAACCTCCTGATCAAAACGATTGGTTAGATCTGCAAAACCCGCAACCAAGCGAACAATTGTTGCTCGATACAACTTATCTGTATAAAAATCGTAAGCAAGAAGATCCTGCACTGCCCGCAATGGTTTTAATACAGAACGCGACCAGAAGCGATCAAGACGCACCAAGCTTCCTGCCACTACGCCCAGAGCGCCACTTGCAACAACTAAGACAACGCTAGAAGTATTAATTGCCGCCAATCCAGGCACAGGATTAAGGCGTTGAAAAACAAGTGGGAGAAGAAGAACCATCACTGACAAGCTCACCATAGGTAAAGCCATCAACCAACCCACCTCAGGGGCCCTGCGGGTTTTGGGGTGGGGTGTATCTAAGAAAACCTGGCGATAAACCCGCACTAAATTAAAAGCAGTTAATAGGTTTGTTGATAGCACCACAGCAGCTAGGAATGGATGGCTGGGCAAAAGGGCCTGCACAAGCAATCCAAAACACCAAAAACAACCCAGAGGGAATAAACCCGTTAGGCCAGCACCTGCCACAAGAAAGGCGCTCGTTGTTGCAGGCATGCGGGCACCTAAACCTCCCAATTCAGTAAGATCCTGACAATTAGTGGTGCAAATAACACTGCCAACACCCATAAAGATCAGTGCTTTTGCTAGGCCATGGGCGAATAAAAGCAGTAATGCAACTGCGGGTTGCTGAAGAGCAATAGCAATAAAAACCAAACCAAGATATGAACTAGTGCCATAGGAAAAAGCACGCTTAAGATCAACTTGGGCTATGGCAACTAAAGCTCCACCAATAGCACTAATTGTTCCTACTACTAATAAAACATTTACAGCTAAGGGAGAAAACCGCAGTAGGGGCATTACCTTCAGCAGAACTAAGGCGCCGCAGGTAACCACTGCGGAATTACGAAGGATTGAGGCAGGATTTGGCCCTTCCATGGCCTCATCTAGCCAAAGATGCATCGGAAACTGGGCGCATTTACCCATAGGTCCGGCGATTAGGCCTAGGCCGATCAAACTGCCAGCCAAAGGAGATAAAGCGCCGCTAGCAGTGGCGGTGGCGCTCCATTCATAAAGATCATTAAATTCCAAAGATCCCGCCCATGCAGAAAGGGCAACCATTCCCATCAAAAGCAATACATCTCCAACACGCTTTGTAAGAAATGCATCCCGCGCAGCTGTAACAACCAATGGCTGGGCATACCAAAAACCAACAAGCAAATATGTTGATAAAGTAAGCATCTCCAATAGGAAGTAGCTGAAAAACAAATTACTACTTAAAACCACACCCGCCATCGCACCTTCAAAGAAACCAACAAGGGCATAAAAGCGAGCAAGCGACCACTCCTTATCTAAGTAGCCGAGGGCAAAAACCTGCCCCAGCAAACTCATTGCTGTAACAAATTCGAGTGCAGCTAAATTAGTAAGGCTTAATTCAAATCCGATTTGCAAGTTCATATCACCAACACCAAACCAGCCAAACTGCAAATGCTGAGCCCCTATCTGCAATATTTGTTGCAGCACCAAGCTGCCATGAATAACCCCTAGAAGAGTCATTATTAAATTCAAGTAAGCCGCCGGCCTAGGACCTTGGCGCTTAAACCAACCGGCTGCCCATGGAAGCGACAAAAGCATGCCACTAAATCCATAGAGAGGGATCAGCCACACATACTGAATAGATAAGGGAAGATCTGGTTGCATAAACCTAAGATTCCTGTAAAACCTTCAACCAATTAACTAATTCAGCAGCGTGCTGTTGCTCTTCTTCAAGTAAAGACTTGAAAAAATTAGCATGCAAGTGATCACTGATTAATAAACAAAATCGCATTGATTCAGTATAATGAAATATGAGATCATTTTCAAGTTGAATATCGGCAAGCAATAAACCCTCTAAATCTTCAGCTGAACTAACAGGCCTCAATTGTGATGCAGCAGGAGCCACTCCTAGGGAAAGCATGCATTGAATAATGCGTTCGCTGTGCTGCATCTCAGCCCCTGCTTCGCTGCGAAACAAGGCAGCTGGTTCATTCAGCTGCCAAAGATCAGCTAGGCAGGCGTGGGTTATGTATTGCTGAACGGATGTTAATTCAAGGCTTAAGGCCCTACCTAGGGCCGCTAGAACCCTCGGATGAACAGAACCCATCTGCTATCAGCTCCTGCGGGTGTCGCTTGCGATAAGGGCAGGTTCAACTTCAGCGTGGGGGCGAGCAATGATGTGAGCGGCAACCAAGCCATCACCAACGCGTTCGCAGGCATCAGCGCCAGCTCTAACCGCCGCGTTAACAGCGCCCGTTTCACCGCGAACCATGACCGTTACATAACCGCCACCTACGAATTCACGGGCGATCAGGGTTACTTCAGCTGCTTTTGTCATGGCGTCAGCTGCCTCGATCGCTGGCACTAGACCGCGAGTTTCAATCATGCCGAGGGCGATACCTTGAATTGGATTTGTCATGGCTGTTGAAAGACTACGGGTGGAAGGTTTTTTGGGGCTGCTGGTGCTGGTCTTGGGCGGCTCTACTGGAGGCGGCGTTGGAGGTGATGTTGTTTTAGAGGATGGCACGGATTGAGCTGCCGTAGGCAAAGCCTTAGTAACTTCGGCTGGAGTGGAATTTGCATCTGGGCTATTGCGACGGCTAGCCGGCTGGCGTGGTGTTGGAGTTGCCATGGGGAATGGGAATTTACTGAGGTTTGAGCTTCTTGTTGATTAGCTAAGAAGGGTGTTTTCTGGGTCAGCCGTCGGGGGCCCAGAAATCAATAATTCCTCCGATAGTTAGATCTGTAAATATATTTGGATCCGGGCATGCAAAACGGGCCGCTGAACCGCTAGCTGTAAAAACCCAATTCCCAGCGGAGGCACCAACCGGATCAACAGCAACGCTTAGTTTTCCTTTATTACTGCGCAACACCCGCAGGTTCATGTGGCCTAAACCAGCCACCCGATGGGTACAAACAAGGGAGCCGATAACTTGCATAATTTCCATCAATTAACCACCGCTGGAGCTGCTGGTTTAGGTGGCTCAGGTTCCCAATGATCGATGATGCCAACAATTGTTAAATCGCTGGGGTAAGACTTACTACCAGCTGCTTCTCTTGCAGCGGAGCTACCTACGCAGATCACCCAATCGCCCGGGATGCATCCAACTGCATCAACAGCAACTTTTTGGGTACTGCCATCAAGTACTACTTGAAGGTGTTTGTGTTCAAAATCAGGAATGCGATTAGTGGAAACCAAAGGCTTCACAACCTTACAAATAAGCATTTTAATGACCTCCGGGGGTAGGGAAAGTAATGCTGGAACTAACGGTTTCTGCAGCCACAAAACGATCGCGATCTCGAACAGACAACAACAAATGAAGCAAGCCTTGTTGATATAAATCTGAATATCTTTGTTTTATAGCTGCAATAACCCTTTCTCCATGGGAAATAGCCCTTTGCCTTGCGCCAGGCACTTTGCCGCGATAATCAAAACGAACCACCACCGGAATAGGAAGACCGCGAGCAACATTTAAACCCGTAAATATTTTTACTCCCACATCAAGATCTGCAGTGCTCTCTTCAACAGTATCTACATGGGCGAAATAGGTGAGGTTGCGTAGATGAATCTCCTTAAAACCAATGCCAACGCCAATAAAACGCTCGGCATGACCGGCATCAGCGTAAGCACCATCGTGAAATTCCTTCACATAATCGATCTGGGAGATGTTGTTTTCAAACAACCGGGCGATAAAACGCACCATGCCTTGATCAAGTTCCCCTTGAACCGCAGCTTTTACCATTTGCAAGATTTTTTCTCTTGCCCCTTGAGGTGAAAGGGAACAGGTGGATTCATATACATCTTTTGCATCCAGCCATTGATCTAAAGGCGCCTTGCTATCGCGATCCGGCACATGCACCCGAATTGCGTCTGTGTCTGTGTCTATTCCGAGCAGCAACAGATCAACTGAGGCGCCACAACAAAAGCTGTTTTCAACCGCCACCCTGAAAGCCTGTAGCCGTTCCATGCCAGCGGCAGCTGCAGCCGCATCATTAGATGCATGGGCAGCACAACCTTCATGGCTTGGATTTAAAGAACTGAAGTGATACACCACCGCCTTTAGGTAACGGGTGGGTTCGTGGGCGCTGTTTGGTTTTGATTCACGAAAACGTAGATGTTCGGTTTTAACCCAACGATCAACTGTGTTTTCAACATCGAACATCGCGCCGGCATGGGGGCGCCGCCGCACACAGCTAAAGGGGATACGCAAACCAAATGCAATGGCATGGGCTAAGCGGCCATCAGCGCAGGGGGTTATATCGAGCAGATGAAAGCCGCAATCAATTAGTAGCCGTTCAAAATCTGCTGCGCTTGCTCCATCGAGAGGGTCTGTTTCAAAAAAAGACTTGCTGGTTTGTTCGTAGATTTCAAATACACACCACGCAAACAAACGGCGCATATCAAGCTGAGTTACCCATGCCATCTCCAGGATCGGCAATGGCAACTCAAAACCAAGTTGCTCCTTAGCAAGCCGCTGCGCATCCGCGATGAAGCTTCTCTCATGTTGCAAACCAGAGAGCTGCTGCAACACCGGCACAATGCGATCGAAGGACGCCTTTACTCGATAGTCGTAGTTGTGTAGGCGTCCATTGGCGGCAACATCACTCAGACAGTGCTGTGAGCTTGCCCTAGGGCTTGAGTAAACCAACGGACGGCGCCTTGGAGCTGTGGGCCCCATGGGCCTATCGATATAGGAAGCTCGGCGCAACATCAACCGCGGGCACCTCCAGACACAGTGACCAATGAACCTTTATCTGTACTGCCACTAGAACCTGTAACTCGGCAGGTGGGAACTACAACATCTTCATTGCGTTTCTGTTGCATAGCAGCCATGGAATTTTGAATGCCAACCCTGGAGGGATTCCTGCGGCGTGCAGAAGGGCCCTCAGTGCCGGTTACACGCTTGCCGCGATCCCAATCATCGCCAGTAATTTTATGGCCAGAGCCCTCGCCGGTAACCCGGGAAACGGGCTCCTGCTCAGCAGCAACCTGAACTGCTGCACCAGTTTTGGCGCTTACAACAGCTCTACTCGGTGCTGGGGTGCGATCAAAGCGGAATTGTTCAGTGCCTGTTACCTTCCCGCTTGCCATATCGAAGGGTCCGGTGATTCGGCCACCTTGCTCATAGGTGCTTCCGGTAACAGCTCCACCTTTTTGGCGTTGTTCCTGGGCAGAACGGGCAGGGGATTGCACGCTGAAACGCTGCCAATTGGTACCCGCTAGCGGTTGAGGAAAATCAGGCTCAGCGCCGGTTTTTATGCCGCAGGCTCCCTGCAGCTGATCGGCTCCCACATAGGGAGTGCCGGTAACGTTTTCACAGGCACCGCGCTCTGCGCCTGTCATCACTCCACCAATACCTGGTTGCAAACCGGTGAGGGGGCTAGCTGAATTACGCGGAGTGCGGGCCTTGATGCCAGCGGCCGCGCTGGGGGAGCAAAAATTGCCAGCCTGTTCCATACCTATGTATGGAGTACCAGTAACAATTTTGCAGGTACCAGGTTCATCACCGGTAACTTTTTCAGATCTACCGGTATAAGTGCCACTCACAACTTGACTGCGATTTGTGAGGCTAAATCCCACCTTGGCTGGCTCTGGCGTTGGGCTGGAGCCGCAGAAGCGCTCGTATTGCTGGCTACCCACATATTCATCACCGGTTACCAAACGGCAAGTGCCCGGTTCATCACCGGTTACTTTGTCGCTGCGGCCCACATGAGTTCCGGTGATACCCGTTCCGCGCAGAGTGCTCAAACTGCTCACTTTCGTGGCTGCGCGGCCACCAACAGGGGGCTCATGGCCGAGATATTGATCTCCGGTTAGCTGCAAACCGGAACCGCTTTCATCGCCAGTTACCTTCTCGCTGCGGCCCACCATCACACCAGAAACCGCCTGACCACCAAGGGTGTGGCTACGACCCACCTTGCGCACACTTGGAGTAGTTGCTCCGCAGTAAGCAGCGGATTGATTCGCTGAGATGTATTCAGTGCCTGTAACCGATTTACAGGTGCCTGGCTCATCGCCGGTTACCTTCTCACTGCGGCCCACTTCATTGCCAGTAACGCGATTGCCATGGCTGGTGGCACTAACACGCACTTTGGCCGGTTGCTGGGAGGCCGGTTTTGTTTGGCAAAAAGTTTGAAAAACTTCAGCACCAAGATATTCAGTGCCGGTAATTGCTCTGCAAGTGGCAGCTTCGTTGCCGGTGGTTTTTATTGAGCGGTTTGCCTGGGTGCCAGTAACGGTTTGCCCAGCCAAGGTTTCGCTAACACCCACTTTCCAGGTGGCGTCGTCTGCAGCAGTTTGCTTAGAACCATGGCGATTTGGGCCGCTGGGGCGACTAGAGCTATTGCTGCCATTTCCTTTTGCTCTAGTGATTGCTGCGGCGCCGATTTTGCTGCGCAGTTCACGAATTTTGAGAGCCAGCTCGCGGCTGCTGATATCTGGATTGCTCTGACGCATCACAGCAGCGGTGCCGCTTGCTTGGCTGGTGTTAGCTGATTTTCCGCCCTTAGCCAGGGCCTCGCGACGGGCGATCACCAAGGCTCTACTTGGATTGTGCTGGCTGTGGCGACGGGGGGGTTGTTGAGCGTTAGAGCGTGTATTTGTGCTGCGGGTAGGTGTTGAAAAAATTGAAGCGGGAGCAGCTTCAACAACTGCATTGCGCACCGGAGTTACAACAGCTTTTTCAGCCTGTTTTGCAAGATCACTCCTTGTACGATCACCGCTGATTTCAGCTCTCTTCCCCCTACGGCTTAGGGCCTCACGGCGGGCAAGAGCGAGATCTCTACTTGGATTTGAAATGCGATTACGGCTCATGTTGTGGCTGGGGGCAGCCAAATGAAAGCTGGGGGTTGGTTTTGCCGATGCAGCAGAAACCACAACAGCTGGAGTGATGGTGCGGCTAGGTCGCGCCTCTACAGCACTACGCACTCGGCCAGCGCTGCTAGAAAAACGCTTCTCTGCGGTTTTTCCACCACTTGAAAGCGCCATGCGCCTTGCCAGTGCTGCATCGCGACTCGACTGCTGTGCCATATTCGCCCCCTAGAAAAAAAACTTGTGTAATGGTCCCCACCGAAGTGGGGACCGAATTGATGCGCTAATCAGCGCGCTTCGAAAACCACAAAGCAAGAACCTTGGCTTTGGGTGTAGGCGTCGTAGCCCACCAAACGAACGTGGTGGTCGGGGTAGGCACGGTGGCAACCCTCGAGTTCACTAACAATCACGCCCAGATCCTTTTCACCGAAGAACGGCAATTTCCAATACGACCAATAGATCGACATTGAACGGCTGGGATGAACATGTTCCACCACAGGGGTCCAGCCCTGGGCGACGATGTAGGCGATCTGGTCGTAGATCTCGTCCTGGGTCATCGGCGGTAAAAAGCCGAATGTCTCCAGGGTGGCGACTGTTTGATAGTCACCCACGGTGCTCTTAAAGGGCATGGGGATCCTTAGTTGATGAGGTTTAGGGGAAGCCGATTCAAATCAGGCGTTACACGTCGAGCTTGTCAACGGTGTCGAACTCGAACTTGATTTCTTTCCAAGTTTCGAGGGCAATAGCCAGCTCTGGGCTGTGCTTCGCGGCTTCCATAAGGATGTCGCGGCCTTCCTTTTCAATTTCGCGGCCAGCATTGCGAGCCTTAACGCAGGCCTCAAGGGCCACGCGGTTAGCAGCAGCACCAGCAGCGGAACCCCAGGGGTGTCCGTGGGTACCACCACCGAATTGAAGAACGGAATCATCGCCGAAAATTGCCACCAGGGCAGGCATGTGCCAAACGTGAATACCGCCAGAAGCAACGGCAAACACACCAGGCATCGAGCCCCAGTCTTGATCAAAGAAGTTACCGCGGGTGCGGTCTTCAGGAACAAATGATTCCCGAAGTTGATCGATATAGCCAAGGGTGGTTTGGCGATCGCCCTCGAGCTTGCCCACCACGGTGCCGGTGTGAAGCTGGTCACCACCAGACAAACGCAGGCACTTTGCCAATACACGGAAGTGAATGCCGTGCTTGGGGTGGCGATCGATCACAGCGTGCATCGCACGGTGGATGTGCAGAAGCATTCCGTTCTTGCGGCACCACCTCGACAAACCGGTGTTGGCTGTAAAGCCACCGGTGATGTAGTCGTGCATGATGATCGGTTGGTTGAGTTCTTTTGCAAACTCAGCCCGCTCATACATCTCTTCAGGAGTATTGGCGGTGCAATTGAGGTAGTGCCCCTTGCGCTCGCCGGTTTCCTGCTCGGCCAATTTCACAGCTTCTGCAACGAACTCGAAACGGTTCTGCCAACGCTGGAAAGGCTGGGAGTTGATGTTTTCGTCGTCCTTGGTGAAATCAAGGCCACCGCGGAGACATTCATAAACAACCCGACCGTAGTTTTTACCGCTCAAGCCCAATTTTGGCTTGATGGTGCAACCCAGTAAGGGGCGGCCGTATTTGTTCATACGGTCGCGCTCTACCTGGATGCCGTTAGGGGGGCCACCACAGGTTTTGATGAAGGCCAAGGGGAAACGAATGTCCTCTAGGCGCAGATGGCGGAGGGCTTTAAAACCAAAAACGTTGCCCACCAAGGAGGTGAGAACGTTTGTGATCGAGCCTTCTTCAAACAAATCGAGGGGATAGGCGATGAAGGCATAAAAAGCCTCTTTGTCGCCAGGCACCTCTTCGATGCGATAGCAACGACCTTTGTAGAACTCAAGATCTGTTAAAAGTTCGGACCAAACGGTGGACCAGGTGCCCGTGGAGGATTCAGCAGCTACAGCAGCAGCTACCTCTTCCCTTGGAACGCCCTCCTGGCCGGTGCATTTGAAACACGCCAGTAGGTCGGAATCGAGGGGAATGTAGTCAGGAGTCCAGTAAGTGTCCCTGTACTCCTTAACCCCTGCGTCGTACTTCTTGCTCATGGGGAAAAATCAGATGGATTCAGTTGGGGATTGGGTTTCGGTGTCCCTACGGGGGAACTCCTAGGCCTCAGTCCTTGGAACCCAGGAAGTTGCTGCTGCCACCAAGGGCAGGTTCAACTTCACGATGGGGGCGGGCGATGATGTGAGCGGCAACAAGGCCGTCACCAACGCGTTCGCAAGCATCTGCGCCAGCGCGCACTGCAGCGTTTACGGCGCCGGTTTCGCCGCGCACCAAGACGGTTACGTAACCGCCGCCAACAAATTCACGACCGATCAGACGCACTTCTGCGGCTTTGGTCATGGCATCTGCTGCCTCAATCGCAGGCACGAGGCCGCG
The DNA here is from genome assembly GCF_024346075.1 of Synechococcus sp. Cruz CV12-2-Slac-r. Classification (GTDB taxonomy): domain Bacteria; phylum Cyanobacteriota; class Cyanobacteriia; order PCC-6307; family Cyanobiaceae; genus Synechococcus_D. The sequence goes on along the minus strand of NZ_JAGQEK010000044.1, from coordinate 1,310 downwards.
GGTTTCAATCATGCCGAGGGCAATGCCCATTGTTTCGCTTGCCATTGCCAGCTCCTTAAGGGGGGGCGGAAAGTTCGCCGCTAACACTGCTCCGGCAAAGGCGCATCCGTCAAGACGTTTGGGACCCCTAACCAATCAGCGTCTAAAGGGGGTCACATAAGGAACGCTGATCAGTTCATCTTTTATCTTTACAATTCTTTCTCAAAGAGGTTGAGCATCGGCAACGAATGCAACGCCGCCGTAATAACTCAAAATCGAATTCACAGCTGGCTTCAACTGCTCAATTGTGGCTTCATCGCAAAAAACAATTACATGGGCATTTGCGCCAAGGCCACTGAAATCCATCGATTCCGAAACCACATCGCCACCCCGGCCCTGCCCCGTTACATGGCGCATCACCGAATAGCCAGGGGCGCCGGCTTGCTTGAGAGCGTTAAGCACTTTGTCGAGCTCGCGCTCACTCATGATCAAATCAAGACGTTTCATTAATCAACCTGCAGGGATAAAACGCTGGATAAGCGCCATGTATAAAGGGATACCAACTATTATATTGAAAGGAAAAGTAATACCAAGTGAACTGGATATATAAAGGCTTGGATTTGCCTCAGGCACCGTCATTCGCATGGCGGCGGGTACAGCGATATACGAGGCGCTCGCACAGAGCACCATAAATAGCAAACTATTGCCTTGCCCTAAATCCAGAAAAAGCGCAATTGCCAGGCCAAAAGCAGCATTCAACAAAGGCATCAGCAATGCAAAACCAATTAAGAATGCACCTGCTCGCCGCAGATCGCCAAGGCGTTGAGCCGCGATTATTCCCATATCTAAAAGGAAAAAGCAAAGGACCCCATAAAAAAGTTTGCCCGTGAAGGGTTCCATCTTTTCTATACCGCTCGGATTAAACCAAGCAACTAGAAAACCAATTATCAGGCTACCAACTAATAAATAAACCGAGCTATTAAGGAAAGCCTCTCTCAGCAAAGGTCCCCAGCTTGAATTAACATCACTGCGTCTATTTCGAGCGGCTAATTTAACCAATAGCAGCCCAACTATTATGGCTGGAGATTCCATTAATGCCAAGGCTGCTACCATAAACCCATCGGAGGGAATATTCAATACCCTAAGGAAGCTTTCAGCCGTTATAAATGTAACCGCTGAAATTGATCCGTAAGTAGCTGCAATAGCTGCTGCATTGAATACATCAAAGCGAGTTCTTAGTATAAAAAAGCAGTAGATTGGCACTACAATAGACATTAAAATTGCTGCTGAAATAGTGAAAATAACGCTTCCAGCTAAGCCACTATGTTGAA
>NZ_JAGQEK010000043.1 GCF_024346075.1 Synechococcus sp. Cruz CV12-2-Slac-r | reverse complement strand
GAAGAGTTTGAAATCGCCTGAGATCATCCAAAAAACGGTATGATATTACAAGCTGATTTTTACTAAATTGTCTGCTGTTTTATCTTTACTTAAAGGGATTGATTTCGCGTCTAAGGGTAGCCTTTCGGAAGCAGAAAACTGTTTCCGGGAGGCTCTTTCTTTGTCCGAAAACGGGTCAGTGGAAGAACGTAACTCTCTTGCAAATCTTCTAAAGGCTCTTGCAGAACAAGAAAAGGATCAGCAAATCATAAATATTCTAGAAAACTCTCTTGATTCCTTAGTCATAAGCCTTCCACCAATGCCCTTGTTGATTGGCGCAGAGGTGGCCTTGAAAAAGCAAAGAATTATACTTAGTTTGAAGCTCTATGGCCTTCTTAATTCTAAATATCCAAATCAAAAGCAAGTTGTTCTTGGATTAAGTTCGGCCATGGTTAGGGCCGGCCAGCTCAGTGAAGCGCAACAGCTTTTAACAGAATTTCAATTGAATGCAGGTCCTAGCGCAGAGGTATTCACTAACCTCGCCATTGTTGCACTTGAATTGGGCAATTTAGATCAGGCTGAGGCCGGTTATCGCCTAGCAGAACAGATTGAGCCTCACCAATTTGTCACTAACTATAACTTGGCGAAATTTTTACAAACTCATCGAGGCCTAGAAGAGGCGCTCGAATTTTACAATCAGTGCTTGTCAATATTACCCACCGCTTTCGAGGCGAGAATTGAAAAGGCGGATGTGCTTGCAAAGCTCAGTAGGCGTTCAGAAGCTATCGCAATATATAAATCTTTAGTGTATCAATCAGATCTCAGACAAGGCCAAAAGAATCATGCAGTATGCCAGTATCTGTACATGTTATCAGAAGACACTTCGCCTCAATTAGTCGAAGATGAAGCTGGCAAACTGCTTGAATGTATTTCTATTGATAATATTAGTCGTAGCCTGATATACGACCTTTCAGAAGCGCAGCAAGTGGCACATGGGGGTACTGTTATTTATCAACCTGCCAAGCTTGTGAAAGAATTTCAGGTCATTTCTATGAATGATGAAGTACTCCAAGAACTGTCTCAAGAAATTAAGGCTAATCCGACATTAATATATAATCGAGCCAATAAGCCGACATTGGGGGGAGCGCAAACTCATGAGCTGCTGTTTAATTCGAGTGCGGCAATTAATAAATTATTCGCTATTATTAAAGATATTATGGTTAATTATGGCAGCCTATTGCCAAGCCCAATTCAACTTGATCCCACGAAGGAGTACATAGTTAGTGGTTGGGCTGTTTCTTTGCATAGTGGTGGCCGTCAGCTCAGGCATACTCACCCAGAAGCGAGTATTAGCGCCGTATTTTATATTCAGATTCCGAAGGAAATCAAGCAAAGCGAACTTGGTATTGGCTGCCTTTACTTTTCAAAACGGCGCGCTGATCAACAGGTCGATGAAATTAAGATAAAGCCAGTGCCTGGGAAGCTCGTGATGTTTCCATCCTTTTTTCCGCATGAAACGATTGATTTCACTGCCCAGGCTGAGCGAATATGCATTGCCTGCAATCTAGTTGAACTAGCTTAGGATTACTTAATGGCGTGTTGGCGTTACTAGAAATTTGATTTAATGGGGCAAACGATGCAACCCACTCTCCCCAGGCCAATGTTTTAGACAGCAATCTCCAGGGAGTTCCAGAGGCATTCCACCTTGAGGCGGCCGCTTTCGGGTAGTAGGCAGTGGCGACTGGTTAGCGCCTCAGTAATCGGCTGTAGTTCCGGTTCGAGATCTTCGCCATGGCGAAGTCCCTGGCTATTTGCTTTGAGCACCATGAACTTGTAGCGCAGGCTCCGGCCGCCTTCAGCAATCTCAAATGGCACTTCGCCAAACCAGGTATTTGCGTTCACATACTCCAGTACATAGGCGCGATTAAAATCCCATGAGCCCAGTTCTGGGGCATCACCTATAACGGCAATCGCTTCGCCTGGTTTAGTGGCGTAGCCATTAACCTGAAATGCAACTACCGTATTCCCCACCACAGGGGCTCCGACCACACTGATCACAATCGCTGCTTTGAAGGTCAGCTGCAGATTATTGATGCGACCATCCACCACATCAATGTGTGCGCCACTGAGCATGCATTGATGGCTACCATCGGGTAACTCAGTGTTATCTATGCTGATTGTGCTTTCGGAACCTTGGTTGATCAGGGTGAAACAGCGGGAATCCCGATATTTGCGGGTAAATGCATAAATATCATCGCTGAGATATTTGGTGGAATGGGAGCCGTAGGGGATCGCTGGATTGGCCCGGCGCAGGCCGCTGAGGGTCTGGATTATCGTCACCATTTTCTTGGAGAGGTCCCAGCTCTCCATCATGGGTCTGTTGTAAGGGTCTTGACCTTCGTTGGTGTTATTGACAAGGTATTGTTCTGTTCCGTAGAAGATGCATGGAATACCCCTGAGGGTCATTAGTAGACTGGTAGCCAGTTCCAGGTTGTAGCCATCGCTGATTGAGAGGAAACGAGGCATATCATGGTTGTCTATGAAGGTGACAAGCTCATTGGCGCGGTGATAAACGTTGTCGTAGTCGAGCACCTTTTGAACATTATGGAAGCCGCCAGGTTGGCTACCGGAGAAGGCGAAGCGAATACCATCACAAAGGCCGAAATCAAGAATCGACATGCCTGATTGGTTGGCATAGGCGACTGCGCGTTCATCCCAAGGTTTGCCGAAGCCGTATTCACCAAAGAGGAAGGTGGAAGGCGTATGTTTCTTGATATCGGTAACGAATTCTTGCCAGAACCACAGGGGCATGTGCTTTAGGGTGTCTACTCGAAAAGCATCGAAGCCCGCCTCTAACCAATTCTTCATAGCACTTTTGATGTAGTTGCGATAGGTAATATTTTTTTCGTTAAAGGTGGCAAGGCCAGCCATCTCGCCATGGATAAGCTGAAATTCGTCATCCCAGTCGGTTATTTCCGGGAAATGGTAATAGAAATTGTTGTGATCATTGTTGAAGTCAGCGAGGGGTTCACCGTCATCAGTAACCACTCCTTTCTGGCCGCTGATATCGGGTGAACTGTGGTTGCAGACAATGTCAAGAATGACCTTGAGCCCCTTGGCATGGAGGGTGTCAACCAGTTGCTTGAGGGTGACCGATTCTTTAAGAGAATTAGATTCCCCATTTGGGAGGAACCGTGGGTTGATGCGTTTAAAATCCTTCGTCCAATAACCATGCATGGCCGTGTACTCGCCCCTGAGGGCATCAACTTGCTCAAAGAGTGGCGAGATCCATAGGGCTGTTACACCAAGGGATTTCAGGTAATCCGCTTTTTCGATGATGCCTTTGAGGTCTCCTCCCCAATACTTACCCCAGTGGGTGCGGCTAGGGTCAAATAATTCGTCTTTGCTGCCTTTATCAGGGACGGGGCAACCGTCTAGAAATCGATCAACAATGATGAAATAGATAACTTCCTTGCGAAAGTCGAGCTCTTCTTCTATCCCGTTGTTGCTATTGCTGTTCAGTGTGCTTGCCATAAAAAGTTCCTAGTTGAATTTTTTTAATGGATTCAATCAGATTTACACCCTTAGGGCATGTTTGGCTTGATTAACGCATGAAGTTGCGTTTGCCTCCATTTTAGCTGCAAGGCCTGCACCTGGATGTAGATGTAGGCACAGATGCGGCTCACATGGGATCTGGTGATGCATCATTATTCTAACTAAAATTATCGTCCGTGAATCGCTTCCTGAAGGTAACCATCATTGATGGATCAAAGGCAACCTTGGGTTGAACTGAGAGGCTTGAGTGTCCTCGTTCTCTTGCCAAGGTATGAGCTCCGTTAGTTTTATAAAGTGGCTACATGGGTCAAGTGTGGCCCCAAAGGGCGCATGAAAGTCTTTAAGGCTGAGCTAACCGATATTTTACTTGCGGCACATTTTTTAGGAGAGTTTCTTTATGAGTGTAATACGAATTAGGTGTATTTTTTCGCAGGCAAGCCAAAAACTCAATTGCAAGAAAGCAATACAATACATTTTATTCCAATGGCGGCTGGTAATTGTGGTTACCATGCTCCCTTTGATAGCTGGTAATGCCTTGGGGTGCCATAAAACCAACCGAACCCGCCTGGATCGCTTCTGGTGATTTGGGTGGTATGCCCAAAAGCTCCTTTACCTGCCCGAGCGGCAAATCCTTCATTGAAAAATAATCAATTTCATACATCACATCTCGGTTGCATTTACGGCCGCGAATAATTGCATCGGCAAGGCGAATAGGCATACCGGGCAAGTCTAAATGGCCCTTGTCTGCATTTAGTACTCCACCTCCCCATTGATCCAGGCGACCTGTTTCAAATAGGGACACAATTGCAACAATGAAAGCAAACCCGCTTGGATCCGGGATTGCCGAGCCAATAAAGGTAAAAACTTCCAACTCACCTTCAATCGTTGTTGCATAATCCGCCAAAACATGGAGCCAGTCATGCTGGGCAATGCTTGGATTGACACTTCCCTCTTGACCTGTAAAGACGAAGCCCCTGCCTTGGTAATACTCCCAAATCGTACGACCCAAAGTGCCAGCAGCACACTGCTCCAAGTTCAACCATTGGGTCAATAGCTCAAGATCCTCTTCATCACCTTCAAAGCAATCCAAAAGATGCTTATGCACCCGCATCATTTTTCCACCTTTTTCAAGGTTCTTAGGATCGCCCAGATATCCCTTACGATGAAGATCGCTGGCCACAATTGAGTAAGCGCCCCGGCTCATATCTCTCCCAACGCTCAAAAACTCATCTTGTATTGCAAGTGATTCAGCAATCTGTTCTACCGCCGAAGCCACTGCTTCTGGCAGGGGATCTAGAACTAACTCCGCTAAAAGAAAAAGTTGCAACAAACGATGCTTAATCGCAGCGGGCTCATCTAGAAACTGAGACCCTAGAGCTTGAATGCTGAATTCAGAATTTAAACTTATTGACTCAGGCTTAACGCCAAGGAGACAGGAGCCAATCGCATGAATAAGTTCGATCTGGGTGCGGCCCGAAGGTCGATTTTCACTGCCTGCTTGGTTACTAAGATAGTAAAGACCTTGCAGCGCATGTTCTCTTTGCGCCTTACTCAAAGCCTTGAAATCAGGATCCACAGTAAGCATGTCATTATGGATTTTTGACATAAGTAATACAAATCGAATGAATCTTCAATGCCTTTCTAGCATGAAATAGACCCCACTGAAGCACTTGCTCGAAGCAGCATCGGCACGTCCTCAGGCTTCCTTGGCTTATTTTCAGATCCGCGACCAGCCAGCCCTGCTAAAATAGAGATCACTGTCTAAGTAGGTATCACCAAATATGGATGATTCCACGCAACAAGTATTGATTATCTAGCTACTCCGCAACGTTGGGCACAACGGAATGCATTGGGCCGGCAAGCCTTTTCGAGTGCCGCATGGCACTTCCCCTCCTGAGTTCTTTAGCGGGTCTAGTTGGCGTTGAGCCCAGCACGTGCGGAGTTTTGTTGCTGAGCATGACAAGGTGCAAACATTAAAAAATAATAAGAAAAGAAGTATGGTGCTTGACACATGCTAAATTGGTTATGTTCCGTTTTGATTTTCTAATGAAGTTAAAAGCTTTTGGCGAGCCTAAGGGAACGATAGGTGTGCTGATTGAAGATCATTTTGACATGACCGAGTATCGGCTCTTCAATAAGCGTCTTCCCGCCGCTGGTTATAACGTTGAGTATATTTCAAATCTGTGGAACAATTCTTCACTTCAATTTGGATCCAATCCTGATAATGGCTGGGTTGAAGAGCACCTTGACGTTAGCATGGATGTTGCCAATGTCGATCCCGCACTATATAAAGGATTTTTGTTAATTGGTGCCTATGCCACTGATCGTCTTCGCTACACAGTAAAGCCTGAGAAAGGAAAGCCAAACGATGCCCCAGCTGTAGAGCTGCTGCGTCGAATTTGTGCCACCACTGGGGTTAAGGTTGGTACTATCTGCCATTCACTTTGGCTTTTCTGTGCAGATCCATTGTTAATCAAAGGCAAAAAAGTTACCTGTGCTCACAATATTATCTGCGATCTTGAAAATGCCGGTGCTGATGTTCAATATGGCGACGAAGGTACCATTGGTAGCGTGATCGATGGCGACCTTATTTCAGCCAAGCATCCTGCTTTTACAGATGAATTGATTGATATCTTTATCCAGGAGATTGAAAAGGCCTAGAAAATAGTTCTCAAGCAAATCTTTCCCCACCCTTTAACCTCCCCAAAATTTATGTCTATTCAAGATCTATCTCAGCGTGACGAAAATGCATTAGTTACTTTTTACGTTCCTCTTTGGAAACGAAGCGGATTGCATCAAGACCTTTTTGACGATTATTGGCGTGATGTGCATGGACCTGTTTGTGCAAGAATTCCGGGACAATATCAATATTGGCAGTATCATGTTGCCCACAACCTTGGTGGTAAATTTCCAAGTATTGATGGGGTTGGCATGTCAAGTAGTGAGGAAGAGCAATTCGATGGCATTGCTGAACTCACCTTCCGTACTGTTGAAGACAGGGCAATATGGTTTGAAGCAGCAGGTATTTTGATGGCTGATGAACATAATATATTTAGAATAGGGCTTGGGTATGTTACCTCTCCTGGAAATTCGAAAACATGGCTCGATCGAATTGAGTGTCCAGCTCCCAATGGCAATACAGGATTAGTGCGTATGCACGTTCAAGTCCGTCAAAAAGTTGGCACTACCACCGAGGAATTTAGAAGCTATCTAACTGAAATTTTTGCCCCTAATGTTTCCAAGAGCTCGCATATACTAAAATTGCGAACTCATCTGTTTGAGAAGCCTGACTTATCAAGGCCGGATGCAGCAGGGGTTTCGCACTCATTGCCCGAGTCATTGCTCTATCAAGCTGCATTCGAAATTGCCTTCCGCAATAATTTAGAAATGGAATATTTTTTCGCTTCAACCGAATTCAGCGACGCTACAAGTGGCATCAACAAGGTTGTAAGTCAGCTAAATGCCTACCCTGAAAAAGATCCGTACTGTTTTGTTTATGACGGTAAAATGACTACGGCAGGCCAGCGGGGGTCACGAACTGCGTACTTAATAACAGATACTGGAGCTATTAACCAAACTCAAGAATATGTTCTTGATTTAATTTGCGGAAAAGGCGTCCGCTAACCATGGCTTCAGCCCATTATCCCATGGCGATTCACCAATAGCTATGGGATTCAAAACCTAGATAACCCAATTACTTTGGTTGTCTAAAATTTCTTTAAAACAAAACCCTTCTCAAAAAAACATCCAATGGCTTTCCAAAACGCTGTTCTTGACGATAAAGCTCTCCAAGACGGACTCAGCTCAATAAACCCTAAGTTTGGAGATCTATGTACCCGTGTTGCAGGAGAAGTTTGGGGCCTCCCTCTGATTGATCAAAAAACCAAAACCTTGATAGTTATTGCTGTTGATGTTGCCAACCAAAGCGAGTATGGACCTGGAACTCCTTTTGGTGCACATGTAAACATGGCACTAAAGCAAGGGGTAACTCGAGAAGAAATCGAAGAAGTTTTATTGTTCATGTGTGTATACGGTGGCTTTAATAAGGCCGCCGGTTGCTTTGGTGCTCTCAACGAAATCTTAAAAGATATTTAGAACGCGTTTGTTCAGGCTTCTCGTCGCCTACTTGTTACTAAATCTATTATATTGATATTTTACACCAGGGCGGATAGTATATCAACTTCCGCCCATCATTATCTCATTTCTTGGCTAATATAATGCCACTCATTCGTCCAGCCTTAGAAAGATTTCACACTCAACTTGATTGGCTTGACAGTTGGCATTCGTTTTCTTTTGGGAATCACTTTGATCCAAAGTGGGTCGGTTTCGGTCCCCTGCTAGTGATTAATGACGATACGGTCTCCCCTAGAAGAGGCTTTGGCATGCATCCTCATCGAGATATGGAGATCATAACCATCATGGTTGAGGGTGAGCTCCAGCACAGTGATTCCATGGGCAATACCGAACAGCTGCGCCCAGGTGAAGTGCAGAGAATGAGTGCAGGAAGAGGTTTGGTCCATAGCGAGCAGAATGCATCTGATTCTTCTTGTCGTTTCCTGCAGATTTGGATAGTGCCAGAGACAAAAGGAACACCACCAAGTTATGAGCAAAAATTATTTGATTATTCCGGCGGATGGACATGTATTTTAGATCCCAATAAGAATAACGACACAATGGCTATAAATCAAAATGTTAGGCTTTGGCGAATCAAGCTTGTTTCTCAGCAAAAAATTGATTGGCCAACACACATCGATGGTGGGAAAAAGTTTTGGATGCAGATGATTGATGGCACTCTGCAAATTCCTTGGTTATTTAAGAAAGGGGATGGCATAGGTTTTAGCTATCCTGATGATCTTCCACAGGCAGAGGCTGGCGATCAAGGGGCAGATGTATTGCTTTTTGAGATCAATTAGATACCATTTTTATTTGTTTCATACTAGAAGATTGGTGCCTTGAATAATTAACAGTTAGCATTAGTTTTGCGTACATTAAAAACCCCTGCAGCAGCGGTCCGAAGACCAGAAGCACTTCGAACATATCGAGCAGTTAGCCCCTTCCCTCAGGCCTCCACGTAGTAGCCACTGCGGGCCAGGGCCTCTTCCTCAGCGCTGAAGTGGGGAGGCTCCAACACCAGGCTGGGGTCGTAGTGGTAAGTGGTTGAGAGAAACTGGGAAGCTAGCAGGGCCTGTTCGACGCTGTCGACCGAGGCCTCCGCCCGCTCCCACACCCGCTGCAACTCCTCCTTGTCGCCCCGGCGCAGGGCCTGCTGGAGCTCATCGCGCAGGATCGAGAGGTGGCTGGCCTTTTTGATCACCGCATAAATGCGTTCGATCCGCTCCAGGGGCAGGCTCGGCTCCTCCAGGGCCCGGGCCCGGGCCAGTTCCGAATCGAGGCCGGGCCAGTAGCGGGTGGTGTAGTGGGCATCACTTTCCTGGTGGAACCAGGGCTCGCTGCGGGCAATCGAAGAGGACACCGTGTTGTGTAGTTTCCAGAGGAACAGTCGCAGTCCAGTGCTATCGGTAATCGAGGCCAGCTTGGAATCGATCGTCACCTCTATGTGTTCGGTGGGGGTTTTCGGGCCCAGGAGGAGGTATTCGATCGGATACATGGTTACCTCCCGATTTTTGACCACGTAGCGATTCAAGTGGAACCGGCAATAGGGGCAGGGATACATCGTGGCCAGGGCCAGGAAAAAGCGCTTAAAGCAAGCCAAAGCCTCGTTTTGACGCTCCCCTGGGGAGATGGCATGAATCAACTCGGCGCTGGTATGCATGAACCGCCAAGTGGCGGGTCCGAGGTAATAGGGAAAGCTCAGACGCATCTCCGATCGCTCGATGTCATCGCGCCCTAAGAACACATCAATGAAGGCAACGTATTCGGAGAGATAACCGCTCTCGCGCCCAAACTCCTCGCGCTCCCGCCTTTTTTGGACACCATTAATGTAGTGATAGCTCAATTCCCAGGCTTGCTTGAGTTCCTGCTTCACGGGTAACGGAGAGCTAAGGAAATGGGCCTTTAGGGCCGTAGCAAAGGTATCGAACTCGCCGGCTTTGTTTCGCCGCTCAAACCAGCCATCCAGATCCGCATCCGTTTCAGCATCAATTGCCGCCAATTCCGAGCGCGTCATCACCGAGGTGGCCTTGAGCAGCTTCGGCATGAAGTCTTCATACCAGTAGCGCGTCGGCAGGATCGCGCCGGCATAGCGGGTATCGGAGTCGTCGACGATGACGCGATGCCAGCGCTCCAGGTAGGGCGTGATCGAGCTTCCCTCTACCTGGTCGCTTGGGGAGACGGCATGGCGATGGAGGGAGAGTTCGCGGAAATCTTCCTGGTGCCGCAGGCGGTTGAGTTCGTGCAGTTGCAGATCCTCCAGGCCGATCTCAGCAACGCGGTGGCCCTGGAGTCCGCCACTGAGCACTAGTTCCATGGCTGCAGCGAACACCTGGTGGTGGTGTTCAAGCCCATCGAGCTCGGCCTCAATCACCTGCTCAGCCGCGGCCATCTCGGCGGTTGGCTCGAGGGTGGCCCAGTTGGCCATGCGGCTTTCCAGTTGGGCCACCATGGCATTCACGGAGCTGCGCAGATCCTCTATGGGCTCCTCAGCCCCTTCTTCAACAATGCCTAGGGATTGATAAAGATCCAGCGCCGCATTCACAAAACCAGCGAAATTGGGGATCGTGTAAGGCAGGTCGTAGGCGCGTAGATGGGTTTCGGAATTGGCGGAATAGTTCTCCCTAAAACTGCGATAGGCCGCCCCCTGGAGTAAACGGAACAACCCGATACGCATCTGCAGAGGGGAGGTGCCTCCCTTGCTGGCTCCCTTGGGGCTGGCTGGAGCCGGGCTGGCGGTGGGGGTGGGTTGGCCATTCGCCGGCATCGGGGCTGCGGTTCCGGCCCCATGGGCCCCGGGCCGCCCCCCCAGATGGGCCGCGTGATAGGCCTTGGGGTGGGCCGAAAAATTCTGGGGCAAAAAGGCGAGGATATCGGCCAGGGTGATTTCCCCGGAGCCATCCCGGTTCAGTTCCACCACCAGCTCCTTGGCTTCCGCTTCGGGCAGTTCAAAGAGTTGGACCAATCGCTGCACCTGGGCAGGCTCGACCGTTCCCCGTTGGTCGGGATCGAGGAGGTGGAAGGCGGCCTCAAGGCGCAGGCGCTGGTCGCCCAGAAGCACCGTGAGCAATAACAGGCGCCGGTCGCGGTTCGCATCGGGCGGGATTCGGTAGGCCACACAAACCGCCTCAACTTCGCGGCCATTGAGTGGGAACCCGGCGGCGGCGCAGGCTTGGGTTAGGAGTTGGGAGGTGGGAACGCGCGGATGCTCACCTGCGAGGACTTGCCAACTGTCGGCAATCGTTTCCAACGTTGGGAGCAGGGTAATTTCGGGCATTATTCGTGACTAGCGAACCTGAGATTAGTCGCGCTGACGCTGTTTTGCGGGCACGGCTCGCACGACTGCGCCTGCACTGCGGCCAGGATTGCTGGATGCATAATGCTTAGATATCGAGTCGTTTATAGATCGTATCCAGCTGGGCTTGATGTAATTCTGTGCTGAAACATTCTGCTAATTGGCTGGTATTTAAGCAACTGCTGATCGCCGGATCAGCCTCGAGATTGGCGCGGAAATCGCCCCCCTCCACATTCCAAGCCCTGTGGGCATGGCCCTGAACCAATCTGTAAGCTTCTTCTCGATTTATGCCTTTTTCTACTAGGGCCAGCAGCACCCGTTGGCTAAAAACTACGCCCCCATAAATATTAAGATTACGGTTCATATTGGCTGGATACACCTGTAGGCCAGCAATAACTTTTGTTGTCTCCCGCAGGATGAAATGGAGCGTAACGCTCACATCTGGCAGCATCATCCGCTCCACTGAACTGTGGCTGATGTCACGTTCATGCCAAAGGGCCACGTTCTCGAGAGCTGCCACTGTGTAGCTGCGCAGCACCCTGGCTAAACCACTAATCCGTTCGCTGCGAATTGGATTGCGTTTATGGGGCATTGCCGAACTGCCCTTTTGCCCCTTGGCAAATTCCTCCTCTACCTCCAACACATCGCTGCGTTGCAGGTTGCGGATTTCTGTAGAGAACCGTTCCAGGGAGGTGCCCACTAGGGCAAGGGTTTGCACATATTCAGCGTGGCGGTCGCGGCCGATCACCTGGGTGCTAGCGATATCTGGGGTGAGGCCTAAAAGGGCGCAGGCAATTGCCTCCACCTCAGGATTGGTGTTGGCGTAGGTGCCCATGGCACCACTGATCTGGCCTACGGCCACCACCTGCTCCAGCCTTTCGAGCCGCTCCTGGTTGCGTTCGGTTTCCGCCAGCCAGCCGGCCAGCTTGAAGCCAAAGGTGATCGGTTCGCCGTGAATTGCATGGGAGCGGCCGATCATCACGGTGTTTTTATGGGCGCGCGCTTGCTGGCGAATTGCATCGGCGAGCTTGTTTAGTTCCTGGCGCAGCAGTGCCACCGAGGCTTTGAGTTGCAAGGCAAGGCCGGTATCAAGCACATCGGAGCTGGTCATGCCCACGTGGATATACCTTCCGGCATCCCCCACGTTTTCGTTCACATTGGTTAGGAAAGCGATTACGTCGTGGCGCACTTCAGCTTCTATTTCAAGAATTCGCTCTTGTTTGAAAGCCGCATTCTTTTTAATTTCTGCCAATGCCTCCGCTGGCACCATTCCCAGCTGGGCTTGAGATTCGCAGGCAGCTATTTCCACATCCAGCCAGGATTGAAATTTTGCTTCTTCCGTCCAGATGCTGCCCATCTCCGGCAGGGTATAACGCTCAATCAAG
>NZ_JAGQEK010000042.1 GCF_024346075.1 Synechococcus sp. Cruz CV12-2-Slac-r | reverse complement strand
CCCACAAGTTCAGCGCGAGCAGCAAAGGCTTGGCAAAATGGACATCCTCCGTCGTATAAAAGCAGCAGTGTTGAGCTGGAGTTAATCATCAACCCATTCTGGCGGCAACTATTGCGAGCAGCGCAACAAAAAGAGGGGAGATCGCCCCAAGCCCGCTGGCTGCAGCTGGCAACGGTGGCAGAAGACGGAACTGCAAGAGTTAGAACATTAGTTTTTCGTGGCTGGTGCGGCCCAGCAAGCTTGGAATTACTCAGCGACAACCGCAGCTCAAAAATAAATGAAATACAAAAAAACCCAGGTATCGAAATTTGCTGGCTTCTGCCAAAAGCAAGATGTCAGTTCAGGCTTAGGGGCACTCGAATAGTGCTCGATGCTGGCACAAATCAAAAGGCGCGAGAAATGCACTGGGAGAAACTCAAACCGGAAGCTCGAGCCCTATGGGCTTGGCCGCCACCGGGAGAAAAATTCGACACCACGGCAAGCTTCCCAAAAGAAATTGCAGATAATTGCCCGATTCCCAACTGTTTTGAGCTGATCCGAATTGAGTTATCTGAGGTGGAAATGCTGCAATTGGGTGAAAATCCCCATAACAGAATGAGATGGCGAGCGAATCAAAATTGGGCAGAAGAAAAACTCAACCCGTAACACCCTGCAGAAGCAGCTTCACATCTGCAAGCCGTTTTGCATTTACGCCAAGATCTGAATCGCCCAACCTTGATACAGAACGGGCCTGCACAAGCCCGCGGATCGGATCTGCATAAATCTCAAGATCATCAACAAAACCGAAAAAAGCGCTGCTCACAGTTGCATGCAGATAGCCCTCGGTTTGATCCACTAAATTTGTTCTAGGCATTAATTCAAGCAACGGCTGTAGAGCCTGCACCGCTGCAACAGGTTCTGCCACTTGCCAATTGGCACGAGCGCAGTGAGCAGGTGATGCACATGGAGAAAGTTCGGCATTGTGAATTCCTAAATCGGTAGGTTCAGGGCCGACAAATTGAAAAAAGCTCAGACCAAGAACCAAAATAAAATGCAAAACGATATTCATTTTTTCGTTGGAGAAGGGGGGGCACTCGGAGTGGCTGATGGGCTAAGAATGCCCTGCATGTCTAGATCCAATTCGCCAATCCAGAGGAACAAACCAGCAATGCAGGCAAGGGCAGCCCCTAGTAAAAGCCAGTGGCGGCGGTCCATCGCTTGCTTCCATAGGATCTTTAGTGAATTGATTATGGCAAAACCATGTCTCTCGATCAACTAAAAGCTTTTTTGAAGAGGGTTCAGAACGACGAGAAAACCAAACAAGAAATACTTTCCGCTGCCACCGCAGACGATGTAGCCGTAATTGCGATGAAACTGGGATTTGAATTTTCCGGAGACGAATTACTACGAGTATCTGGAAAAAAATTCGACCGCGTAACAGTTCACAAACAGAATATTCCAGGCGAATACAATTAGCTAAACAGCTTCATTAGGGAATTTTTTCCATAAAGCTAAACCGCCGCCTCTTCCTCTAGCAGCTAGCCAACCATTGCTATCTCTTGTAATCAGTGCAAAAAATGGCATTACACGAGTAGACATCGGTGCAGGCAATAAACGCTGAAACAGAACATACCTACCGACCTTAATTAATATATGGTTAAACTCAAATAATAAAAGCGGACGTTTGCCTTGCAATTTTGCTTTACCAATAAATCGCAATTCTAAATTGCCCAAATTCACAACATTGCATAGCTGAATCTCTTTAAGCACTATTGCTATTTCAAGGCGTGCTCGAATCGCCTTTAAAACTGTGGAATTGAAAACAGAAAAAGAATTACTACCCTTAGCCCAAACCTGTTGAAGAAGCCAGCAACCAACCAGGTCTTGTTCTTGAATACCAGTTCCCTGAGCTCGGGCTTGAATTTCAAGTTGCAGCAACTGTTCAGCGTTGCGAAAGGGTTGAACAAGCACGCATTCCACTCAGCAAAGCACCAGCATGGTGGTATTCAAGCCAAAACGCATGAACAGCTCAGATTTAAGCTACAAAACGGTGTTAACCGCCTCCGATCGCCACAAGCAAGACGAAACGGATGACAGTTTGTTTTATGCACAACCAAGATTTGTGCAACATCTCGATGGGAGCTTCCGCAAGCAGTTAACAAACCTCTATGAGGAAAAGCTTAAGCCAAATACAATTGTCCTGGATTTAATGAGCAGCTGGGTTAGCCATCTACCATCAAACGTTAAGTTTAAGCAAGTAATTGGGCACGGCTTAAACAAACAAGAATTAGAAGCAAATCCACATCTCAATAAACACTGGGTTCAAAATTTAAATAGTAATCAAAAGCTTCCAATTGAAAGCAATTTAGTTGATGCAGTTTTAATAGTGGCTGGATGGCAATATTTACAATATCCAGAAGCAGTAAGTTCCGAATTATTAAGAATTACGAGCCCTGGAGGAATTATTATTGTTAGTTTTTCAAATCGGATGTTTTCAACAAAAGCACCAAGAGCATGGCTAGATGCAAATGATTCTGAACGCTTATTTGGTATTTCCAAAATCCTAAGCAATCAAGGCTGGATTGTTGAGCAAATTATTAACAAAAACTCACTAGCTGAAGGTCTGCTTGGTTTATTTGGTGGCAATGGCGACCCATTTCTATCGATTATTGCTCGAGCAACAAAAAATAAATAAACCAACTAGTATAAATCGATACACGCCTTGCAGCGGCCACCTCTGTGCCCTGAACCCAAATTTTAGCAAAAAATTTTTTTTAGCTAAAATAAAGGCCTGGATAATTTGACATTAACGATCCAAGCAAACCGCACAAGTTCATTAAAAAGTTTAGAAATCAAAGAACGGCCTCAAGTTGCATATATATACTGCGAAGGAAATTTCAAATCCCTAGATGGCAAAACAGCTCATGGCCTATTAAGGCAATCTGATGAATTTGAAATTAAAGCTGTAATTGATAGCGAATCTGCAGGGTTAGATTCGGGAATGGTTCTAAATGGTATTAAAAATAGTATCCCCATAGTAGCGAATCTTACTGAAGCAATCAATTTAAAAGGTTGCAAAGCAAACAATTTTATTTATGGAATGGCCCCTGCAAATGGTTTATATAGTATTGGAGATCGATCAGTTATTCTTGATGCATTAAGTGCAGGCCTTAATATAATTAGTGGTATGAGAGAATTTTTATCGGATGAAGCAGAGTTTGCACTAATGGCAGCTAGCCATAATGCAATAATTAAGGATGTACGACGTCCACCGGAATTAAAAGACCTACGCCTTTTCAATGGATCAATTGATACTGTTAATTGTATAAGAATTGCAATCCTTGGCACAGATGGGGCTATCGGCAAAAGAACAACTGCAACATTAATGGTGCAAGCACTTAATCAAAAAGGAATACCAACTGTATTAATTAGCACAGGCCAAACAGGATTAATGCAAGGTGGACGCTACGGAATAGCACTCGATGCAATTCCTTCACAATTTTGTTCAGGCGAGGTGGAAGCTGCCATTGTTAAAGCCTATAACGCCGAAAAACCAAAAGTTATCATAATTGAAGGCCAAGGTGCATTGAGCCATCCTGCATATCTTTCATCTGGATTCATACTTCGTGGTAGCAAACCCCATGCAGTGGTACTTCAACATGCGCCAAAACGCAAAAATTTAAGTGATTTCCCATTCATGGCAATGCCAACTCCCGAATCAGAAATCAAACTGATAGAGGCATTTGCGGAGACAGCAGTTATTGGCATAACAATAAATCATGAAGAAATGGATGATAATGAGGTTAGTTTAGTTATTTCGAGCTACGAGGCTGAATATAAAATACCGGTTACAGATGCGGTAAGCCGTGCGCCTGAAGCACTAGTTGCGATGGTGCTAAAAGCGTTTCCTGAACTGCATGGTTGTTTAAGTAACAACTTTTGAAAGCTCCAAGGTTAGAAATCAAACTCAAACAACTTCAGCACAATGCAAAAGAGTTATTAGAAAATCTTGCTTTGCAGGGTATTTCAATTACAGGTGTGAGCAAAGCAACAATGGCAATGCCAGAAATAATAAATATATGGGTAAATGCGGGAATACATTCAATTGGCGAATCAAGAATTGAAAATATAGAATCTCTAAATAAAGTAAATAACCGAGTACGCACCTTACTTACCCGTATACCTATGCTTAGTCAGGTTGATCAGGTGGTTTCACATGCAAGCATCAGTTGCAACAGTGAATTAACTGTATTAACTGCGCTAGCTGCGGCAGCAGCAAAACAAAACCTGCGCCACGGCGTGCTTTTAATGGTGGAATTAGGTGATCTGCGTGAAGGGATACTTCCAGAAGATCTTAACGAAGTAATAAAGCAGGTATTGAAATTACCAAATTTAGAATTAATCGGAATTGGTGCAAATTTAGGGTGTCAAAATGGCGTGGCACCTGATCAAAAAAATATGAATGAATTATCATCAATAATGAATAATATAGAAGCAGATTTTAAAATAAAAATGGAGTGGTGCTCGGGGGGGAATTCTGCAAATCTGCCTTGGCTTGCAGCGGGCGGAAAGCCGGATCGCCTTAATCACCTTCGTATTGGTGAAGCTTTGCTGCTTGGCCGGGAACCATTAACAAGAACTAAAATAAAAGGTTTATATACAGATGCTATAACTCTTGTTGCAGAGGTTATAGAAACAAAGCTAAAACCAACAACTCCATGGGGAATACAATATCAAACTAGTTTTAGCGATGCTCCAAGTGAACAGAATAAAAAATTTAATGCAAAACAAAATAAAATTTATGAATCGCGTATTTTATTTGCAATTGGTGAGCAGGATATCGACCCAAGCGGATTAAAAGCTGATGGGATTGAAATAAAAGGAGCATCGAGCGATTATCTAGTAGTTTCGAGCTCACAAAATACCTTAAATGTTGGATATGAACAGCGATTTAGCCTGAATTACAGCGCCTTATTGCGCGCTATGACCTCGCCATATATAGCTAAGTGTTTTGTTAGTTAAACTGATCAGGTAATATAATAAAACGATAGTTTTCTGGCAAAAAATGGATGAACTAGTAAAAGCCTATTACGGCCAATCGCTCCAAAGCAGCGCTGATTTGAAAACAAGCGCTTGCTGTGATGCAAATGCGGTGCCAGCATGGCTTAAGCCATTATTAGCGAAGGTTCATCCCGAGATTTGTAATCGCTACTACGGTTGCGGTCTTGTGTGCCCAGAACACATAAATGGCTTTAAAGTTCTTGATCTTGGTAGCGGTGCGGGAAGAGACGCGTATCTCCTGGCGCAATTGGTGGGCCCTTCTGGAGAAGTTGTTGGGGTAGATATAACTTCAGAGCAATTATCAATTTCACGAAATTATATTCAATACCATTCAGACTTATTTGGTTATTCCAACGTTAGCTTTATAGAGGGAAGAATCGAAAACTTAGCTGATCTTGGTTTGCAACCACAGAGTTTTGATCTAATCGTTAGTAATTGTGTGCTCAACTTGTCTATGGATAAATCAGCAGTTTTAGAAGGAGTAAGAAATTTATTAAAAAATGATGGAAGATTTTATTTTGCAGATATTTATGCCGATACGCCAATTCCTCTTGAACTACGCAACCATCCAGTGCTGTATGGGGAATGTCTTAGTGGAGCATTTTACACAGATGAATTTATTGCCTTAAGCCAAAAAATGGGGTTTCATGAACCACAACTAATTACCCAAAAACCAATAATTATTGAAGACAATGAAATAGCAGCAATGCTAAAAGGTATTAATTTTTGCTCTACAACATATCAATTGCACAAAAATCAACTCACTCTCTAACGATATGATCATTTATCAATGATCAATCTTGGCCAGAAGTATTAAGTATATCTAGATATAAAACTTAAAAATCTACTCGCAAATCTGTAGTATTTGCGTAAAATTTTCCATTTTGCGGCGAAAAGTTTTCTGCGCCTCAACAAAAGCTCAAGAAAAATTCTAAATAAATTAGATTTTCCGAAAATAAACATTTTATCTCATAAAAATATTATTTGCAAAATCCATACATGATCACACGCAGCTAGAAAAAGCAACTATTTATTGAGAGATCAGCCGCCAGCGCCCCTACCATGCTACAATAATGAAACAATCCTTAACAAGGCTGCTTTCGCATGTTCACGATTGAAAGAGCTTCTCAAATTTTTCCTGAAACTCTAACTGCAGACGTAGTTCCTGCCATAACGGCAAGATTTGAACTGCTAAGCGCTGAAGACCAACTCGCTTTGATCTGGTATGCATACCTGGAAATGGGTAAAACCATTACAGTTGCTGCACTAGGTGCTGCAAGTATGCAATTTGCAGAGCGTACGCTAGCCGATATAAAAGCCATGAACTTTACTGCACAAAGTAAGGCTATGTGTGATTTGGCTAATCGCTCAGATACTTCAATCAATCGCACATATTCAAGTTGGTCTGTAAATATTAAATTGGGTTTTTGGTACACACTTGGTGAATGGATGGCAGAGGGAACAGTTGCGCCAATTCCTGATGGTTATCAACTTTCCGGTAACGCTCTAGCTGTATTGAGTTCAGTAAAGTCTGTAAGTAGCGGTCAACAAATTACACTATTGCGTAATTTTGTTGTTGATATGGGATTTGATCCCAAGAAGGCTGGTTCACAAGTTGTGAGCGAACCTGTCACTCCTCCAACACCTGTTCAGGATCGTCAAAAAATCTCTATTGAAGGTGTTGATAATTTAACAGTTACAAGTTATATGGAGCTTTTAAATGCAAATGATTTTGACAACTTAATCCAACTCTTTTTAGAAGATGGTGCTTTGCAGCCTCCATTTAAAAAGCCTATAGTTGGTGCTGACAATGTTTTGAGATTTTTCAAAGAGGATTGTCAAAATCTTAAACTACTACCAGAGCGTGGTTTAACTGAACCAGCAGATGACGGTTTTACACGCATCAAGATAACCGGTACAGTTCAAACTCCTTGGTTTGGCGCCGGAGTTGGTATGAATGTTGCATGGCGTTTCCTGCTTAATCCAGACGGTAAGATCTACTTTGTGGCTATCGACCTGCTTGCCTCCCCTGCTGAATTACTGAAATTTGCTCGTTAATTTAATTTATAACAGTTTGAATTTCAATTCATACAAAAGCTTATTAATTTCATTATTAATAATATTTTTATGGCTAACTTCAGCAGTTGTATGTTTGAAGATTAGTATCTTTGAATTCCCTTACCTTTCGTTTATTTTATTACTTGTTAGAGTTCAATTGAATACTGGTATTTTTATAATATCCCACGATGCTATGCATAGGGTTTTATTTAAGAAAAGTATTTTTTGGAATGATTTAATCGGTAGAATTATGTTGTTTTGTTATGCAGCGCTTTCATATGATCAACTTTTTTTAATGCACCAAAGGCACCACCACAACCCCACTGGCTCTGCTGACCCCGATTTCCCTAGCTCTCCTTCAGACGGACTTTTGAGCTGGTATAAACAGTTTATGGTTGGTTACCTTGGTACTTCGCAAATGCTTGCTTTGATAAGCATTTGGTGCCTTCTGGCTATATCTCTTGGCCCTTCTTCAATATATAACATATTATTATTTTGCATTATTCCTCTGCTATTAAGTTCCTTCCAGCTTTTTATATTTGGCACTTATTTGCCCCATAGAAAACTTCATTTAAATCTAGAAACGCATACCAGAAGCATTGATCTGCCGGTTTGGCTTTCATTGTTAGCCTGTTACCACTTTGGTTACCATCAAGAACATCATGATCATCCAACTCTTACTTGGTTTGAGCTGCCGGCAGCCCGCAAACGGTCTCGGTTACTCGCGATCGGATAGGCGTTCAATTATAATTTCCTAAATTAATTCATGAATATGGTCGACACCGTGCTGGATGGCTGGACAGAAATTGAGCAGGGTATCGCGCGCACTGCTTTTGATCGGGCCTACACACGTTCTATCGATCAGCTAGCAGCTTCTGTAAGGGCGAAATCCGAGGCTCTAAGCAGTGCTGAAACAATATGGGAACTGCACGATTTTTTAAGCATCCAAAGGCACACAATTGAAGGTAGCTTTGATTTCCGCCCTGAAGGCATTCTCTTTGTTTTCGCGAGACTTGTAAAAGATGACCTATTAAGTATTGATGAGCTTGACGGTTTAGGGATTGATAAATTATCCAAAATCACAGCAATGGCTAGATTCTAATCCTTTTGTAAAAACAAAGTTTTGAATTTCTTGGATAAATTTTTCGTTTATAGGGAGTATGTTATTTTAATATTATTTAAGTACTAATTGTATGACGCCATTTCTTCCAGGGCAAGTAGATAAATCTTGGCTGGCAAGGGGCTTGAAAATTTTGGGTGGAATTGGTCTTTCGATTGGCTTGATTTCGTTAATGCCATATCTTTTGTTTTTTAGCTTGTTAACTACGCTGCTCCTGATTCCCGTATTGCGTCGCTTGAGATCAGAACTAAACCAAACAATCAACATAACTCCCACTCCGTTAACAGACATAACGCCCTGGCACCAGAAATTGATCAAAAAAATCAATAGTTGGCGTTGAGCGGCGGCAGTTGCCACGGGTTTCTTTACAAACCCGTAATAATCCCCTAAGATTTGCGAAACATTTCTCAACATTCATGGCTGATTCAACCTCCCGCTTCGGTTTCGTTGCATTTGCGGAAACATGGAATGGCCGTATGGCAATGCTTGGTTTTGTAATCGGCCTTGCAACTGAATTACTCACCGGTCAGAGCATTCTTTCCCAAATCGGTTTGGGCTGATTCTCACTTTTCTACAAACCACATCCATCTTCAGAACAATGTCCAACAGCCAAATTTCTAAAGAGCAGCTGATCCAATTGGAACAGCTCAAACGCGTAGAACTATTTAATGGCCGCGCTGCGATGCTCGGTATCGTGATCGGCATCATTACTGAAGGCCTCACAGGTTACGGAATTGTGCATCAAATTGGCCTTGGTGCCCTTGTTGATGGCTATGCCGCCTGTCGTACACAGTTTTTACCCTTCTGCTTCTGATAACCAAGTAGCCCGATGCAAACAACAATATCAGCGAAACCAGTTCCATTTTCTAACTAGTAGCTGTTCCAGAAGCATTTAACCCTTGCAGATGCTCCCTTTAGTGATAGGTTAATGGGGTAACTCGTTTGAAAGGTTCATGCTCACTGGTTCTGAACTGCTGGCAGCTGTTAAAGAGTTCGGCGACGGCTCTAAATCTGCCCTAGTTAAATCTTGCGGATATGTAAGCAAGAAAAAGGACGGTTCTGATCGTTTGAATTTCACAGCTTTTTACGAAGCTTTGTTGGAAGCTAAGGGCGTAAATCTTGGAGATGGCAGTCTTGTTGGCAAAGGCGGCCGTAAACTTAGCTACGTAGCTACTGTTCAAGGCAACGGCAATCTTTTGATCGGCAAGGCCTACACAGCCATGTTGAATCTCAAGCCAGGCGACGATTTTGATATCAAGCTTGGTCGTAAGCAGATTCGTCTAATTCCAGCTGGCACTAGCGAAGACGAAGAAGATTGATTTTCAAGCTGTTTCAGCCTTGAATTCTTAGCAACTGGCCGTTTTCCATTTCTGGAAAGCGGCTTTTTTACTAGAAAAATTTAATGGGATGGCATTTAGGGTTTTAATAATCTGATGGAATCTGAATTTGTTTTTCTCCCATCCCAGGTGCTGATCCTGCGCTGCCATCAGCACGCGGATGCCTTAACTGCCGCCAGCGCCGTAAAACAACACAAAAGCGTTGTAGTAGACACTGAGCAAATGGATGCCGCTGCAGCTCAAAGGCTGCTCGATTTTGTTGCTGGGGCAGTTGATGCCATAGATGGCAATGCTGAACGGCTTGGAGAGAACAGCTTTTTATTCACGCCACACCAAGTGCAGGTGAGCCGCATGGATTCAGCTGTTGAAGTTGATCGCCAATAGAGTTATCTGAGGCTTTAAAAAAGCTCACCTCAGCTGTTAAGCAACCGTTATGGCCCTGCCTCCTGGCAGCCTGCTTCAACTAACTCCCCAGGGGCTTTATTGCAGAGCGGCAGAAGCCTGGATTGATCCTTATAGGCCTGTATCGCGAGCATTGATAACCCATGCCCATGCAGATCATGCCCGCCCAGGCTGCGGCGAATATTGGGCTATTGGTTCCAGTGAAATGATCCTGCGAAAACGCCTTGGTGCTGCAATCAAATTAAATGCAGTTTCTTATGAACAGCCGCTAAATATCGGTGCTGCTCAAGTTTCATTTCACCCTGCAGGCCACGTACTCGGAAGTGCCCAAATTCGGGTGGAAGCAGGAGCTGAAAGCTGGCTGGTAAGCGGCGATTACAAGCGATGCGCCGATCCAAGCTGCACACCTTTTAAACCAGTGCAAGCTGATGTATTCATTACTGAAGCAACTTTTGGTTTACCGATCTATCGCTGGCAAAGTGGTGCTGAAATAGCCCAGCAAATTTTGGAGTGGTGGCGCAGCAGCGCAGATCATTCATCAATTCTGTTTGCTTATGCCTTTGGTAAAGCCCAACGTTTACTAGCGGAACTTGCTGCTATCGGCGTAAGTGATGAGGTTTTGTTGCACGGAGCTGTGGAAGCATTAATGCCTGCTTACCGCTGCGCAGGTGTTTCTATGCCTCCAACAAAAGCGTTGAGCATGGTGAATAAAGGGGATAGCTTGGCCGGCCGCTTAATAATCGCGCCGCCTTCTGCTCACCGTTCGGTGTGGATGAAGCGCTTTAAATTTCCCCAAACAGCATTTGTGAGTGGATGGATGGCAGTGCGGGGTGCTCGCCGCCGCAAAGGTTATGAAAGGGGGTTTGTGATGAGCGATCACGCCGACTGGCCCGGCCTGATTAGTAGCGTTAAAGAAAGCAAAGCTCAGCAAGTTTTCGTAACTCATGGCAACAGTGATGGCTTAGCCCGCTACTTAAAAGAGGTGGAAGGAATCAGCGCGGAACCACTAAATGCTGATTTCAGCTGAACCATGCACAGGTTTGCAGCCCTCTACAACGCCTTTGATACAAGCAGCGGCAACAATGCCAAAGTGGCAGCGCTTCTCAAATACTTAAGCGAAAGCAAACCAGAAGATGCGGCATGGGCTTTACATGTACTTCTCGGCAAGCAAGGTAAGCGCTTAATTACTGGGCGCCGCCTCTTGCAAATATGTGTTGATCAATCCCAACTGCCGGAATGGTTGTTAAACGATTGCTACGCCCAGGTGGGGGATTCAGCTGAAACAATTTCGTTGTTGTGGCAACAGGCAGGAACATGCACAAGGCAACCCTTGCACTATTGGCTTGAACAGCTCTTACCCAACGCAGCAAAACTAAAAGATCAAGAACAAGCTGCCGCTGTGCGCCAACTTTGGAACGGCCTGAATCAAGCGGAATTATTGGTGGCAAACAAACTGCTCACCGGCGCTCTACGGGTGGGAGTGGGGCCGGGGCTGGTGGTACGCGCCTTAGCGCAACTAACCGGACTTGATGAGGCATTGTTGCAACACAGGCTTATGGGAGGTTTCAAGGCAACTGCCGCTAACTACATCGCCCTAGTAGCGCCAGCAACTACAGCTGAATCAGTTCCAAGCCGTCCTTATCCATTTTTCCTTGCATCACCACTAGAGATTAAAGATCCTGAAATCCCATTACCAAATCCCCCTAACAACTGGTTAATTGAGTGGAAATTTGATGGCATCCGTGCTCAATTAATACATCGTGCAAATCAGGTTTTTTTATGGAGCCGCGGCGAAGAATTAATTAACAACTCCTTTCCTGATTTGGTAGCCGCCGCAGCGAATCTTGCCGATGGCATAGTTCTCGATGGTGAAATTTTGATTTGGCCCCCAGAGGCTGAGCTGCCAGGTCCCTTTGCGTTGCTCCAAAAACGTTTGGGTCGCAAGGAGCCAAACCGCAAACTTCTTGCTGAATTACCAGCCAGTTATGTGGTCTACGACCTTCTTGAACTAAATGGCCACGACATCCGTTCTCAACCTCTAAGCCAACGCCGCAATGCCCTTGAGGCCCTAATAAAACCAACGGCAACAAGTTGCCTGCGCCTTTCACCTCGTTTACCACTTGATAGCTGGGAACAGCTGGAACCCCTGCGCCAAAAGGCAGAAACAGTTGCTGCTGAAGGGGTGATGCTAAAAAATTTGGAATCGCCATACCTCACAGGCCGCAAACGCGGTTACTGGTGGAAGCACAAACGCGACCCCTACAACCTTGATGCGGTTTTGATCTACGCCCAAGCTGGCAGTGGTCGCCGCGCCAATTTATTTACTGATTACACCTTTGGGCTTTGGGATCCTGAAGGCAAATTAGTGAGTTTTGCCAAAGCTTATTCAGGCCTTGATGATGCTGAAATAATAAGCCTGGATCGTTGGATACGCAGCCACACCACCGAACGTTTCGGACCTGTGCGAGTAGTGGAGCCATTACAAGTATTTGAGCTGGCCTTCGAGGGATTGCAGCGCTCAACAAGGCATAAAAGCGGAATTGCTGTGCGTTTCCCTCGCATCAAGCGCTGGCGCAAAGACAAAATTGCAAGCGAGGCCGACAGTTTGAAAACAGCTTTAGCTTTATTGGCATGAAAAACAGTCTTGCTAAGCGCGATCGACAGCCCGAATTCATGGATCAACCGGGGCTAGATCGCGATGAACATGCCCGTGCCTTAGCTGGATTACGCCGCATCAATTTCATCAGCGGCACATCTGCAAGTTTGCTTGCTCCCATTGAAAAACTGGCAAGAGAAAAAGAAAACAAGCCCCTGCAGATTCTTGAACTTGCCTGCGGCGGCGGTGATACCGCAATCGATCTTGCATTACATGCCAGGCGTAAGGGGTTAGCAATAAAACTGCACGCATGCGATATAAATCCTGAGGCTATTGAAATCGCAAAGGCAAATTCACTACGCCGTGGGGTGGAATTGGAATTTTTTTGCGCCGATGCGCTAGAGGCATCAGATCAAGAAAAGGATTTTGATGTGGTGTTCTGTTCGCTATTCCTGCATCACCTCAATAACGCCGATGCAG
>NZ_JAGQEK010000041.1 GCF_024346075.1 Synechococcus sp. Cruz CV12-2-Slac-r | reverse complement strand
GCCATAAATGGCAGTTAATTCTTCAGTGGTGGCAAGATCAGTGTGAAAGCTAGCCAGATCGCGATTATTTATACCAATAAGTTGCACCCCATCAAAAGTTAGTGCTCGCTCGAGTTCCTCAGCGTTATGCACCTCAAGCAACACCGCCAGCTGTAGCGCCTTGGCTGCTTTTAGCAAATAAGCCAAATCTTGATCGCTCAGGATTGCTGCAATCAGCAGCACTGCATCCGCGCCGGCGGCGCGGGCTTGATAAAGCTGATAGGGGGAAAGAATAAATTCTTTGCATAGCAGCGGCAGATCAACTACCTGTCGCACCTGCACTAGCACATCAAAACCGCCCTGGAAAAATTGTTTATCAGTTAAAACTGATATGCAGCTGGCACCAGCACTTGCATATTCTTTTGCGATTGCAACCGGATCAAAATTTTCCCGGATTACACCTTTACTGGGGCTAGCTTTTTTTATCTCAGCAATCACTGCTGGCTTAAGGCAGGCTGCTTTTAAAGCCGCCACAAAATCTAAAGGTGCTGGCAATAAAGCAACCTGCTCCTTCAGTTTTAAAAGAGGCACTCGCTCCCTTGCGATAGCAATTTCACGATCTTTTGCCCACACGATCTCTTCAAGAATGTGCTGAGGCTTTTCATCCGGCAGGGGCACACCATATTCAAGATATGAAACCCGCACTTTGGGGCTAGGCGGTTTACGACGGATCTGCATAACTCAACCAGCCACTGCCATAGCTGCTTGTTTATAGGCAACTTCTACCACTTCACTAAGGGTGGGATGGGTATGAACTTCATTGGCGAGTTGTTTTACACTTAAACGCCTAGCTACTGCATTTGCAACCTCCTGAATTAAATCAGCGGCATGAAGGCCATAGATATGGGCACCGAGCACTTCACCTGTGCCCTTATTAAATAACAACTTCATTATTCCATCACTTTCTAATTCAGCTAATGCTTTGGAATTAGCCTTGAAATAACTACGCACCGTGCCTAATTCAAAACCAGCCTCAGCTGCTAATGCTTTAGCATCAACTTCACTTAAACCAACGGAACTTATCTCCGGATGGGTGAAGGTAGCAGCTGGAATTGAGCGGTAATCAATCTGGCGATGATGGCCCAAGATATTATCCACTGCAACAGCCCCCTGGGCTGCAGCCGTGTGGGCAAGCATCATCTTTCCTGTTACATCACCAACAGCCCAAAGATGGGGTACAGGCTCACCATTCGCCAGCACCCGCATCTGATCATCTATCGGAATAAAACCACGATTGGTTTCCACACCAACAGCAGCAAGATTTAAATCTTTACTAGTTGGCACGCGGCCGGTGGCCACCAACACCGCATCAACTTCCAACACCTCAACCAATTCTTTACTTGTGGCATCAATTAATTCAATCCGCACCGGATTGCCGGGGATCACTTTGCTAGCAAAAACACCAACCTTTGTTTCAATGTCGCGGCCATCAATAAGTTTACGAGCGGCTAATTTGGCAATATCTGGATCGAATGTTGGCATTACCCGATCGAGGGCCTCGATCATCGTTACTTCACAGCCAAGAGCTGTATAAACATCAGCAAATTCAAGGCCTATATATCCACTGCCAATGATTGCAAGCCAAGGGGGCAAACTTTCTAATTTGATTGCATCATCGCTTGTAAAAACTGTTACTCCATCGACTGTGATACCAGGAGGCACAAAGGGATCTGAACCACTCGCAAGCACCACATCTTTGGCGCTAAGTACGCGTTCAATGCCATCCGATTGCCGCAAAGCCACCCGCTGGCTTGCCTGCATTCGCCCTTGCCCCCTAATAATTGTTACCCCTGCCCGCTCCAAACTTTTTGTGAGATTTTCGCGGATATTTGCTACTAATTGATTGGCATGGTTTGCAATAGCCTGGCGATCAAAACTATGGCCGCCAGTTTTGATGCCAAATTGAGCCAAGTGGGCTTGATCAGTTAGCTCCCGCACCTTGCCACTGGCTGCAAGCAAAGCCTTTGAGGGCACGCAACCGCGATTAACGCAGGTGCCTCCCATATCAGCCCTTTCAATAATTGCCGTGCGCAAACCATGGTCTGCCCCATGTTTTGCAGCATCAAAGCCTCCGTAACCGGCACCAATCACGATCAAGTCGTAATCGAATTTGTTGTTTGATCCCTCTGCAGCAGTCAAGGGCCCATCTCAGCTGTTAATGATTCTCCCCTGCCATGGATCGCCCTGTGGGTTTGGCGGTTGCGTTCCATCAACATCAAACCTGCTGCCACTGCCACATTGAGGGATTCCACCTCTTGGCCATGGGGCACCGTTACCAATTGCGCTTCATCTATCAACTCTGCCGCTAAGCCAGCCCCTTCATTGCCAAGCAGCAAAACACTTGGCAATTGCCAATCCACCTCCCAATAAGGCCTGCCCCCCCGCTGCACCGCTGCCAAAACTTGGAGGCCGGATTGTTTGGCCATAGTTATGCCGGCAACCAAGCTGGGCCAGCGCTTTAGTTGTAGTTGCAAAACTGCACCAGCCGAAGCCCGCAACACCTTTGGCTGCCAAGGATCTGCTCCGCCGCCAAGCCACACCTGATCAACACCTGCCGCAAGCGAAGTGCGCAATAAGGTGCCGAGATTGCCCGGATCTTGCACCCGATCCAAGGCCAGCAGCAGCGGCTTAGCAGCTAGATCAAGCTGAGGCAGTGAAGTTAGATCACTTGGCATAGCCAAAAGTGATACAACACCATCTGGATTTTCAGTGCTAGCCATTGCACACAACACCTCTGGGCTAACGATTTGCCGAGGCGTTAATTGCATTAAATATTGATGGCGTTGGGCCCAAATATCGGTGGAACAGATCAATTGTGGTTCTAACCGCAACCGCTCACATTCCTGAAGCAGATGAGTGCCCTCTAGCAAGATCAAATTTTGCTCTTTGCGCCCCTTGGCCTGGTGTAGCGACCGCAATTTGGCCACCAAAGGATTGCGTCTACTTGTAATTATTTCGGAGCCCAGGGTTAAATCTCCTCAAAACGGCGCATATGCAGTTCTTTTTTAAGTTGTAAACCATCGCTGGAAAGTTCGAGCCCCTTCACTGATGCCACTGAACCTTTGATCCCTTCTGCCCTTAAGTTTTCAACGAGTTTTTTAATTACCTCCTCTTCCACCTTGGCTTCTTCCATGCCATCGGGGGTGAGTTTTTCTAAAAAACGGCCAACTTTTGAAGCAACCAAATCCGATGCATTGCTGATTTTGAGAACGATCACTTCATCTGTGGCATACGGCTTAATAATGTCAAAAAAAAACAGATTTGACGAGCAACTTACGAAAGAAATCGCATTTTAATTCGTTTATTAATGCGGATGGGGAGACTTGAACTCCCACGACATTACTGCCACTAGTACCTGAAACTAGCGCGTCTACCAATTCCGCCACATCCGCTGACGTTGCCGTAAAACGGCCATTTCAAACCTTAACCCACAACACCCCTCTTCCCTCGCGAACAAATCGTTCATCGTAAAGACAGTTCAAAGGGCGGCCTTCTAGACTGTCTTAGGCTTAATTGTCAATATACGAAGCGCAGACGGTAGCCTTCCATGACAGTAACCCTCACACCGTCTCAGCAGCTTTTAACCCCCCAATTGGAAATTCGTGGGGGTGCCCAGCTGCAAGGGGAAGTGAGGGTGAGCGGTGCAAAAAATTCAGCCCTAGTGCTAATGACCGCCAGCTTGCTCAGCGCAGATAGCCTGCGGCTGCGCAATATGCCGGCGCTTTCAGACATTGGCGGCATGGGCGACATCCTTGAAGCAATTGGTGTTCGGATTAATCGCGGCAGCGATTGGGTGGAATTGCAGGCAGATCAATTAAGCCAGGTATCTCCCCCCTACGAACTTGTTAATAGTTTGCGGGCCAGCTTTTTTTGCATTGGCCCCCTGCTAGCCCGCCTCGGGGTTGCCAGGGTGCCCCTACCAGGCGGTTGCAAGATCGGCGCCCGCCCGGTGGTGGAACACGTAAAAGGATTAAAGGCACTTGGAGCTCAAGTAACTATTGAGCACGGGGTTGTGTCGGCGGTAGTGCCAGGCCGCGGCCATCGCCTCACCGGTGGACGCATCCACCTCGATTGCCCCAGCGTTGGTGCCACAGAAACCTTGATGATGGCTGCCGCTTTGGCGGATGGCGAAACGGTGATTGAGAATGCCGCGCAAGAACCGGAAGTAATTGATCTCGCAGGGCTAATCATCGCCATGGGGGGCCGGGTGCGTGGTGCTGGCACCCCCACGATCACAATTGTGGGGATGGAAAAGCTGCATGGGGCTGATTACATGGTTATTCCCGATCGGATTGAAGCGGGAACCCTTTTATTGGCAGGAGCTATCACCCGTTCCTGTATCCGGGTAACACCTGTTATTCCAGAACATTTAGGGGCTGTAATTAGTAAACTTGAAGAGTGCGGCTGCAAACTCAGCAACGATGGCATCGGCATAACGATTAAGGCTGATCAAGTGAATTCGGTTGATTTACGTACTCAACCTTTTCCAGGTTTTCCAACTGATCTTCAGGCCCCTTTCATGAGCCTGCTCGCTACAGCCAATGGCACCAGCGTGATAACTGAAGCAATTTTTGAAAATCGCTTGCAACATATCGGCGAATTGCAGCGCATGGGTGCAGCGATTCGCACCCAAGGAAATACAGCTTTTGTTGAAGGGGTGGCTCGGCTCAGCGGCGCACCCGTAACCGGCAGTGATCTAAGGGCAGCTGCAGCAATGGTGCTGGCGGGTCTTGCTGCCGATGGCGTTACGGCGGTGCAAGGTTTGCAACACCTTGATCGTGGCTACGACAATCTTGAAGGCAAGCTAAATGCATTAGGTGCTTCGATAAAACGCACCTACACTTGATGGGGGCAGTCGGACTCGAACCGACAAAGCCGAAGCCGGCGCATTTTGAGTGCGCTGCGTCTACCAATTCCGCCATGCCCCCAAGCCCTAAATCTACCGCTGTGATGGCCACCTATGGCCGTTACCCCCTAAAAATTGAAAAAGGTAGTGGCGTGTGGCTAAAAGCCAGCGACGGTCGCTGGTATCTCGATTGCGTTGCAGGGATTGCCACTTGCACCCTGGGACACAGCAACGGCCGATTACGCAGAGCTTTATCTAAGCAGCTGGGCAAGTTGCAACATGTTTCCAACCTCTACGAAATTCCAGAGCAGGAAGAACTTGCCACCTGGCTCCAAGAACACAGCTGTGCCGATCAGCTGTTTTTTTGCAATTCAGGCGCTGAAGCAAATGAAGCAGCAATAAAACTGGCCCGTAAATACGGCCACAGCAAGCGGCAAATCGATCGTCCCTTGGTGCTGAGCGCTCGCGCTAGCTTCCATGGCCGCACGCTTGCCACTGTTACTGCCACCGGACAAGACAAATATCACCGCGGCTTTGAGCCTCTACCAGATGGCTTCGCCTACTTCACTTATAACGATATCGATAGCTTTAAATCCAGCCTGCAGCAGTATCAAGATCGGGCCGTGGCTGTGCTGATCGAACCCCTACAGGGAGAAGGCGGGGTAATTCCAGGTAATCCAGCTTTCTTTCAAGAATTGCGGCAGCTGTGCAGCGAACATCAACTTCTTCTAATTAGCGATGAAGTGCAGGTGGGCATGGGCCGTAGTGGCACCCTCTGGGGCTATGAGCAGCTGGGGATCGAACCTGATGCCTTCACAATCGCCAAGGGCCTAGGGGGTGGGATTCCAATTGGTGCCTTAGCTGTTAAAAATCACTGCGCTGTATTTGAACCCGGCGATCACGCCAGCACCTTTGGTGGCAACCCTTTTGCCTGCCGTGCCGCCTTAACTGTGGCCCAAGAGTTAGACCGCCGCCAGTTGCTTTTTAATGTTCAGCAAAGAGGTGAACAGCTGCGGGATGGCCTTAGCCAGCGAGTGGCCAAATGGCCTCGCCTCTTAAGTGGCGAGAGGGGCTGGGGGTTAATCCAGGGTTTGCTGCTAAGAGATGGGGTAATTACTGCTGCTGAATTGGTGAAAGCGGCCATGGCTGAAGCTCTATTGCTGGTGCCGGCAGGGCCCCAGGTGGTGCGTTTTGTTCCCCCACTTGTAATTACTCGCCGGGAGCTAAACAAAGCCTTACATCGCTTAGATCTGGCCCTTGCCAAGTTTTAAAGCGTTTGCAACCTCTGCAACTGCCTGCTCCGGTTGAGCTCTCAGATCTTCTGGAGCCTTTTTCACAGCGAGGCGTTGATCTTGGTTTATACCGGCTGCAGGCGGCTTTGGCTGATGCTGGGCACCCGGAGAAGCGCTTTCCAGCGGTGCAGGTGGCGGGCACCAATGGCAAAGGTTCAATTTGCACAATGCTTGGGGCGATGCTTAAAGCAGCAGAAATTCGCACTGGGATCTACCGCTCACCCCATCTCCTGAGTTGGTGCGAACGATTAGAGCTGGATAGCAACTGGATTAATCCAGAAAAATTACGTGAAGCCCTCCGCAGCTGGCAAGACCTAGGCGCCAGCCATAAGCTCACCCCTTTTGAATTAATAACCGGCGCAACTTTTAGCATCTGCGCTGATGCCAAGATCGATCTTGCAGTGTTGGAGGTGGGCCTTGGAGGCCGCCTCGATGCCACCACCGCCCACAGCGATCGCTCCGTTGTTGGTATCGGCAGCATTGGCTTAGATCACTGCGAATATCTAGGCAACAGCTTGGAGCAGATTGCCGCAGAAAAAGCTGGGGTATTTAAGCCTGGAACTATTGCCATCAGTGCCCCGCAAGTGAAGCAGGTAGCTGAAGTGCTGGAACAGCGAGCGGCCGCTAGCGCCACCCAACTGCGTTGGGTGGCGCCATTAGCGAATGAGCAGCCCCTAGCTTTGGGGGGCCGTTGGCAGCGTTCAAATGGAGCCGTAGCTGTGGGCATGGCTGCAGCTTTAAATGAACGGGGCTGGGAAATAAGCGAAGCCGCCATAAATAAGGGCTTAGCAACTGCCCGTTGGCCAGGCCGATTGGAACAACTGGAATGGCGCGGCCGCAAACTATTGCTTGATGGGGCCCATAACCAGCCAGCGGCAGCAGCCTTACGGCAAGAGTTGTCTGATCAACCACGGCGCTGGTTACTGGGGATACAGCGCCATAAACAAGGCCTTGAAATTGTTAATACCTTGCTTGGTAGCAACGATCAAGCCTGGATTTTGGCTCTACCAAACCACCAAAGCTGGAGTGCTGACGAGTTAAGGGCTGGCTTGCCACATCGCTGCGGCCAAATTCAACAGGCAAGCAATGCAGCGGAAGGGCTCGAGGCGCTGCTGGCCCCTGGCGCTACACCAGTGATTGCAGGTTCGCTTTATTTGTTAAGTGCTCTATGGGAACAGCTAAATGAAAACAGTTAAATGAGAAAAATTTAATTAAACATGTAGGCTGAGCTTAGCGAGAATTGCTCAAGGCTCTAAAATGCAAAGTTTAAATAAAGCCTTAATCAAATTATTGGCTTTCTTCAGCTTTTATGCTACAGCCTTAGCACTGGTAATAATCTTATTAACTTTGAATTTTAATGCAGAAGCGGCTATAGCTACCTCAAATTATTTAGAAAAAACTGATTACACACTTACAAACCAAAGTAATGGTCATTTTGAAAATCAGGATTTAGAAGGAAGTTCATTTGCTGGCGCTCTTGCTAGAGCAGCTGATTTCTCTGGAGCGAATTTACAAGGGGCAATTTTTACCCAAGGATCATTCAGCGGGGCTAATTTTGAAGGGGCTGATCTAAGCGACGCACTGATGGATAGAGCTGATTTTAGTGAA
This sequence comes from Synechococcus sp. Cruz CV12-2-Slac-r, assembly GCF_024346075.1. Classification (GTDB taxonomy): domain Bacteria; phylum Cyanobacteriota; class Cyanobacteriia; order PCC-6307; family Cyanobiaceae; genus Synechococcus_D. The sequence goes on along the minus strand of NZ_JAGQEK010000041.1, from coordinate 5,395 downwards.
GCAAATTTAAAAAATAGCAACCTCACAAATGTAATCGCCAGCGGCAGCAGTTTTGCGAATGCAGAGATTGAAGGGGCTGATTTTAGTGAAGCTCTGCTGGATCGAGATGATTTAAAACTTCTTTGCCGCCGGGCAAGTGGCACAAATAGCAAAAGCGGAATAGACACCCGCAGCAGCCTCAACTGCCCTTAGAAACAAACTTATTTTTTATTAAATCCACGCAATTTGCCTGGATTTAATAAACCCTTGGGGTCGTTTGCTTGCTTTGCCGCCACCTGATCCCCATCCACAATGCCCAAACCGCTGTCTTCCACAGTGAGGGCATGGGCATTAAAGATCAAACCCCCAGCAACAGCCATTGCTATGTTGAGTGCCTTGAACTGGTCTTCCCCTTGCCAGCGAAACAGGGGTAAGCCCACCCAGCGGGCTTTACCGCTTACACGCAACCGTTCCAGATGCCAATACAACCATCCGGGCCATTGCTTATCAATCAGTTCGATAAAAGCTAATTCTGGCTCCGGTAGTAATACCAATTGGTAGGTAAATAGAGGATCTACAGCCCGCAGCTGCAAGGTGGTGTGGTTCCAACACAGTTCACGCAACAACAAACCTTTGGGCGGCCACTGGGGCCTTTGCCATAACAGCGATCCCCCTGCTTTTGTTGTGAGCTGCTCAATAACTGGCACTGCATTAGGGCTCGCCAGCAAAAGCAAGCGATCACCTTGGGCGGCCGCAAGCTTGGGCAGGGGTGGCATCTGCTTGGCTAAGCGCTGCTCTAGGTAGCAAAGCGCATCTATTTCCAATGCAGCAGCGCTGAGCTGCACACCCAAAGCCAGTGCTGCTGGGCGATCAGGCAACTCCAGCACCAGCTCCTGCCAGTTTTGCCAAGGCACCGTGGGGATCGTTACCGCCGTAAAGATGCCATTGCTGCCATAGGCATGGTTAAGGGCCTGGGCCTGCGCTGCATCCAACTGCAGGAGTTGAGGTTCCGCCTCAAGCGTTACCACCTCTAGCCCAAGCAAATTGCCTGGCTCCCGTAATAAACCCCAGCGCAAGCTGCCCACCCCGCTCGAACCACCGGCAATAAAACCGCCAAGGGTGGCGCTACGCCAAGTGCTGGGGGCTAAGCGCAGGGCCCAGCCTTGCGGTTGTAACCATTCATCCAAATCAAGCAAACGGCAACCTGGCTCTGCAATCAGCAAACCGTTAACCGGATCAAAACTGCGCACTTGATTCAAGCCAGAGGTATCAAGCACCACTCCGCCATGCAACGGCACACACTGGCCGTGATTGCCGGTGCCGGCCCCACGAACCGTGAGCGGAATTTGAAGCCGGTAGCAAAGGGCTGCAACTTGCAACACCTCTTGAGATCGCTGCACCCGCACCACAACATCCGCCAAGCAGTGCTGCAACTGCGGCTGAAGCAGAGGCGAAAAAGCAAATTGATCATGGGATAAACGCTCTAGCGCAGGTCCGTGCTCCACCAGCTCAAGGCCGGCGCAACCAGCGATGAAAACTTCTCTAAGGGCTTCAGGGAGCATTGCTTTCAGAAGCGCTAATAACTAAAAAATTACCTGCCATTGCAATGGTTTTCAACTCATAACCAGGCAAGGCCAACTGAGGCAATAACTGCGCACCAGCCACTTCGGTGCTGTAAAAACTGAACAAACCGAGATTTATACGCTTGCTGAATTGGGAAGCTAGCGCTCCAAGCGGCTTTTGTTGGGCGCGAATCAACTCTGGGCAGTTTTGCACCACAAGTTGCACCACCATTGGCAAGCCCCCCGGCTTACAAAATTCCGCCACTGCTTCTTCCGCGAGTTTTTTTCCCGCAAACTCTTGAAATTCTGTGGGCCCTGGATTTGTGATGGCAAGCAACACCCCAACGCCTACCAATAGGAAACCCAAGGGTTTTGGCATGGCTTGATCCATTTGATTGCTGCGGCCTAACTGGTAGATTTTGTACCCGCGGCGGGCGTCGCCAAGTGGTTAAGGCAGCGGCTTGTGGTGCCGCCATACGGGGGTTCGAGTCCCCTCGCTCGCCCTCAACTTAATAAAGCTCTAAGCAGTAACTGGGCGCCCCCGCGAACGGGATCAGCGCAGGGTAAACCCGTTTGCATGGAAATTTCTTTAATTGCCATTTCCGCTTCCAGTGGCCCTAGATGCGCTGTATTAAGAGCTACCGCCCTTACTTTTGGGGCCACATTTCCATTTGGAATAGCAAACGAAGCAAGGGTTTCACAGCTTTTAATCAACTCACAAAGGGGGGGCAGAGGCACTTCAGGTAAAGAACGAATCGCCCCTTGGCCCGCCCTATGAACCATTACCAAATCCGTGGGTTGGCTACCTCTCAACAAGGGCAAGCTGGCGCTTGAACCTGGATGGCAAAAAGATCCTTGCCCCTCCACAAAAACAATTGCGGCCGGGCCTGCCCCTGCAGCTGTTTGCAACAAGGCAAATTCAACTGCGCCCGCGGCGTAATCGATCCGCACCGCATCGAGGGCTACCCCAGCACCCGAAATCAAAATCCCCGCCTGGCCGGTACCAACAAATCTGGCATCAAGCCCTTGGCTGCGGGCAGCAGCGGTGAGCTCTAGGGCTGTACTCATTTTCCCCACACTCATGTCGGTGCCAAGAAATAACACCCGCCGGCAGGGCAATGCCGCTGCACGGGCAGCCGCCACTTGGAGTTGGGCTGGTTCCACCCGCAAATCCCAAATCCATTGCCCCGGTTGCAGCAAGGCGGCAAATTCCGGATCAGTGGCGAGCTTGGTGTGCAAACCACTAGCCACACTGAGCCCTGCCTGCAAGGCTTCCGCCACGCTTCTGCGCAACTCTTTTTGCAGCTGCCCTCCAGAGGGGGCCAACCCCACCACCGCCACCTGGGGGCCGTAAACCATCCCTTCCGCAACGGAAGCCACGATGGGCACCGGCCTTGGTATTCCGGTGAGCAAAGGCAAATCGGCGCCAGCTTGGGAGGGATCGAGCACTGCCACAACAGGCCCCTGCCGGTATCGCAAAAAAGCCAATCCGGTTTTGCCAGTAAGGCTTGTAAGGCCGTTGTGCTGCAACAGCAGTACCGGAGAGTTAGCAGCCAACATCACGGCACCCCGATACCTGGCAGCTGGCTTGGCATCAGAAGGTCTCCCTGGCGGGGCGGGGCAAGAAAGGGGTCGTTGATCAGATTTAGGTGGGAATCGAGATCGGGCCATTCCACCAATGGCAACAGCTGGGCCGCCGCACCATTCAGCAAACTGCTATCTGAATAGCAACCAAGCATCAAATTTAAATTGAGATGTTGCGCTAATTGAGCCATCAATAAGGCATCTGTTAATCCTCCGGTTTTGAGTAATTTCAAATTCACCCCTTGCACATAAGGGGCCAAGCGCAACATGTCCTCAATGCCCCAACAACTTTCGTCTGCAACTATTGCTATGGGGGCAAGCCCATGCAGCGCAGCAAAATCTTGCTCATCGCCACTGCGAGCTGGCAGGGGTTGCTCCACTAAAACCACGCCGCGATCAACAAGCCAGGGCAACATAAATTTGGCTGTTTCAAGATCCCAGCCCCCATTGGCATCCACCTGCAACTCGGCTCCAGCCAGGTGCGGCACAAGGGCTTCCACCAGGGCTTGATCGTGGCTTATGCCGGCGGGGCTACCGAGCTTGAGTTTCACCCTGGTGGCGGGCAACATGCAGCGCCAAGAGTTAAGGCGTTGCAGCATTTCTTCCACACTGCCAAGCCCAAGGGTGATGCTGGTTGGTTTAAGGCGATCAAGCCCCAAACCCCATAGCTGCCAAAGGGGATATCCCATTTGTTTACCCCACCAATCGTGCAGGGCTAGATCCACAGCGCAACGGGCAGGGGGGCTAAGGGGCGCCAAAAGTGATCTCCACTCCTGGCGCGGGGGTGGTGCGTCAGCCCCTAGTGAGGGGAGCCATTGCCGTAATTCCTGCTCTAATGCGGGAGTGTCAAAACAACGCTGGCCGGTATCAAATCCACCGGTTTCGCCGCGGCCGGTGCAGCCGCCATAGCTGAATTCCAGCAACAAATGCTCCACTTTTGCTGTGGTGCCTCGGCTGATGGTGAGGGGCACCTGCTTGGTGAGCGCAAAGCGACTCAGCTGCCAACCCATGAATGCAACCGCAAAGACCCACTGGTTTCACCCTGCCATGAAAACTGCCTTGGTAACGGCGGTAGTTAACACTGGAGTTTGCTGATCACCTTTTTCCTAAGCCCATGAACCGCACCTACTGGATCACCACCTTTGGTTGCCAGATGAATAAAGCGGATTCCGAACGGATGGCAGGGATCCTCGAAACCAGGGGATATCGCCCAGGCGGGGCGGAAGCGGATGCAGATTTGGTGCTCTACAACACCTGCTCAATTCGAGATAGTGCAGAGCAAAAGGTTTACAGCTATTTGGGCCGTCAGGCGATCCGTAAACGCCAAAACCCAAATCTTATTTTGGTTGTTGCTGGTTGCGTTGCTCAACAGGAAGGAGCTGCCCTATTGAGGCGAGTGCCGGAATTAGATCTTGTAATGGGGCCTCAGCACGTTAATAGATTGCAAACACTTTTAGATAAGGTAGAAGATGGCCAACAAGTATTAGCTACTGATGAAAATCACATCCTTGAAGATATAACAACAGCGCGCAGAGATAGCGATCTCTGCGCTTGGGTAAATGTGATCTACGGCTGCAATGAACGCTGCACTTACTGCGTTGTTCCAGCGGTGCGAGGCGTGGAACAATCGCGGGAACCCCAGGCGATTCGGGCCGAAATCGAGTTATTAGCTGCCAGGGGATATAAAGAAATAACTCTGCTTGGCCAGAACATCGATGCCTATGGCCGCGATCTACCAGGCATCACCCAGGAGGGACGCAGAGAGCATACCCTTACTGATTTATTGCATTACATTCACGATGTAGATGGCATTGAACGAATCCGTTTTACCACTAGCCATCCACGTTATTTTACCGAACGTTTAATTGAAACCTGCTTCAATCTAAGCAAAGTTTGTGAACATTTCCATGTGCCATTTCAAAGTGGTGATAACGAATTGCTGAAGGCGATGGCGCGGGGCTACAGCATTGATCGCTATCGCCGCATCGTTGATCAAATTCGCAGCCGCATGCCAAATGCAGCCATCAGTGCTGATGCGATTGTTGGTTTTCCAGGTGAAAGCAACGCCCAGTTCCAGCGCACCCTTTCGCTTGTGGCTGAAATTGGTTTTGATTTAGTAAATACCGCTGCATATTCTCCGCGGCCTCATACACCAGCTGCCAATTGGCCAGATCACGTGGAAGAGGCGGTAAAAGTAGAGCGCCTGTAGGAATTAAATCTATTGGTGAGAAAAACGGCGCTGGAGTGCAGCAATCGCTATCTGGGACGCT
>NZ_JAGQEK010000040.1 GCF_024346075.1 Synechococcus sp. Cruz CV12-2-Slac-r | reverse complement strand
CGTTCTTGGCGCACCTCCATCGGCACTTGATAGGTGGCACCCCCCACTCTGCGGGCCCGAACTTCCACTAAAGGAGTGGCATTACGCACGGCTGTTTCAAACACTTCCAGAGGATCTACCCCGGTGCGCTCGTTGATCATGCCGAAAGCGTCCGAAAGGATTCGCTGGGCGGTGGACTTCTTACCGTGCTTCATCAAGCGGGCCACAATCATTGAGGCCAAACGGCTGTTGAATTGCGGATCAGGCAGAACCGGGCGTTTCTCAGCGGCGTTGCGGCGGGACATGGGGGGAGAAAATCAGCAAAGAGAAAATTAAAGGGATCGAGAGCTAGAGCTCAGTTCAATCCTTGGGGGTTTTTGCGCCGTATTTCGAACGGCTTTGGCGGCGATCTTTCACACCGGATGTATCTAAGGTGCCGCGAATAATGTGATATCTCACACCGGGCAAATCCTTAACCCTGCCGCCTCGAATCAACACCACAGAGTGTTCCTGCAGGTTGTGGCCAATGCCTGGGATATAAGCGGTTACCTCGAACCCAGAAGTGAGCCGCACCCTTGCCACCTTGCGAAGGGCGGAGTTTGGTTTTTTGGGAGTGGAGGTGTAAACGCGGGTGCAAACCCCGCGGCGCTCCGGGCAACCCCGTAGGGCAGGGGATTTGGTCTTACGAGTAAGACTCTGCCGCTCAGTGCGGATCAGTTGCTGGATGGTGGGCATCTAAAACCGGAAGCAGGCCATTGCGGCCAGCTGATTCGACAATCCGTCACTTTACCCCCTCGGGGTAAAAGCAGCTCCACATGGGCAACTACGAATTCGCTCTCCACCCCTAAGTAAAAAACCGCCGCCGCTTAGTGAACATTGAAAATCAAGTTGCAGCCCATTCAGTAGATGAAGCTGATCAGCTGGGCCATAAAGGGTGATTCCGTCGCTGCGAGCAAGTGCTTTCCCTTCGCTGCCAGCTTTGAGTTGCAAAGCCCAAGCTTCACAACTGCCAGCCACCAGTTCTATCGCCATTGATCCGGGGTAGCCGCCCCTAGCGGCCTGCCTGCACAGCTCTGCAGCGGCCCGAGGGGTGATCCTTAAACCAGAAATTGGATCCATGGGATTAGCGGGTGGGGCGTTTTACCAGGCCTAAGCCGTTGTGAATTGCAGAACCGATGCCGCGTCCACTGAGCCCTCCCTTACCTTCCACCAAAAGGGCAGTGGAGCTGCCGCCATCGAGATTAAGGGCTTGTTTTAAGCCAGCTTGCAGAAGCAGTTCAGCGCTTTCAGCAAGGGTAGGACCCCTGTTATCCAGGCCATCCAGGGCTATCAGCCACACCTGCTCACCGTCGCCAGCCACAACACTGCGAGGGGCCCGTTGCGCCATGAAGGCAGCGCTGAAATTTTCTGCAGGCCCGTCCAGTACAACTACCCCCTGGTTTAACAACAAAGGGCCCGCCTGTAACAGGTGGGGTAGAGCTTCAAAATGCTTTGGAAATAAATTGCGTTGCAGCTGGATTTCATCACCAGGTTGCAAGTTCAGATCACTATTACCTCGCGCCACCAATAAGGCTTGCCCTTGGCGCAGGGGCACCCCAGCTGCCATTTGATCGGCAAACCAAATTTCCAACACTCTGCCGTTTTCTAAAATCCAGCCTGTTTCTTGGCTTGTGATCGGTCGATAAACGTTCCCCCAAAGGTTGTTGTAATGACCAAGGCCTTTTTGTACATAGCCACTATTGAGGGCGCCGATGGGCCAGCGATTTCCTTGTTTATCGCTAAGCCATTCTTCCATTCGAATATTGCCAAAAACCGGTTGCTGGCCTGGTTGCCAGGCAATCGCACCACGATTCAGAATTGGGCCTGAAAGCCAAGCCCCCTGGTCCCTTAAACCACCAAGGGGCAGCTCCCGCACTCGATTAAAGAACCCACCGTTGATAGCGGCCAAGGCCCCTTGAGAGCGGGCGAGGGCCGTTAGTGAAACCAGCCCCTCCATTCGGTTACGGCTAAGGGGCACCAGCGCGTAGTTGCTGCGAACCGGATCAAAACGCACAAAGCTGAGTTGATATCGCTGGCCGTTAAGAGTTATTACCCTGCGTTCCATAGCTACTCCCCCAATTTCTGGGGGTGCATTGCGAAACTCAAGATCTGCCGTAGCCCGTTGCAAGGTTTGATCAAAAACCAGTCGGGCTGGATTTCCCAAGGTGAGGCTAGATATCCCTTGGCTATTTAGTTGCAGTGCAGTGTCGGTTAATTGAGCGGCAAAACCCTGCTGCCGCAGGCCCCTCAGCGCAAGTTCAGGATTACTGATTTTAAATTGGAAAGTTTCGTTTTGTTTTTGCAGCAGGGTGGGGCCACTCAGATCCAGCACCACCCGCAACTGGCCTTGCAAGCGCGAGTAACGCACCTGAAGCACCCGAGCGGCAGGTAGTTCGATTGCCAGGTGTGGGGTTCCTTTGGCGCTGGTTTGTAATTGGCTGCCAACGCCAAGATTGCGAAACCACTCACTAACTTCCACCCCAACTTCGTCTTGCAGGCTGCGTTGATTTTCAGCTGGAACAAGAAGCTGGCTGCCATACCAATTCAGGTTCAAACTACCGTTTGCAGCACTTGTTTTGCTAACTCCAAACTGGGCTTCTAATAAATCGAGGGGCAGCCAAAATTTGCTGGGGTTGCCGTTTTCCCAGCGCCAGGGGGCCAGCATTTTTTTGCCATTCACGCTGATGCTGGTGCCTTCTTGGGGCGCCAACTGTGAAATCAAGGCTGCCGACGGATCTAAAGGCAGTGGATCAAAAGGCAGTGGTGGTGGCAGGCTCAGCGGCAGCACTGTTTAACCCTCACTAAGGGTTGCAACTTAGCTAGGTCACAAACTTTTAGGATCAGAGCTTGAGTTGGTTGCGCATCTCCGGCAATTTTCCGGTTAGTTCGCACTCCAGCAGGTATACCCGCGCCCATGTTTCAGCTCGATACTCCTCAGTGGCCCCATTGCGACAGCCCTGCGCCAGCGGCGGTGGCAGGAGAAAAAGATGCCTGCGGCGTGGGTTTTCTGGCGCAATTGCAAGGGAAAAGCAGCCATTGGATGCTTCAACAAGCTCTCCGCGCTCTTGCCTGCGTGGAACATCGTGGCGGCTGTGGTGGTGATGGTGATTCCGGCGACGGAGCCGGGGTGTTGTGTGGCATTCCCTGGAATTATTTTGACGCGGTATGGCCAGCGGCGGCGGCTAGCACCACATCGCTGCGCGGTTTGGGGATGGTTTTCTTGCCGGCTGATAGCAGCTTGCGAGCAGAAGCCCAGCGCTTTTGTGAAGAAGAAGCCACTGCCCTCGGCTTAACCAGCCTCGACTGGCGTGATGTGCCAGTTGCCAACTCTGTATTGGGATCACTTGCCCGCAAAACGGCACCTGTGATTAAGCAGTGGTTACTAGCTCCAGCTTTGGCCGGCAAGGGGCATGAGGCCCAAAACGCTTTTGAAGCGTTGTTGTTTCGGCTTAGGCGCAGGGTGGGGGAGCGGGTGCGCGAGGCGAATTGGGGCCTTGCGGTTGGTGAGTTGTATTTCGCTTCCCTGAGTTGCCGCACCGTTGTTTACAAGGCGATGGTGCGCTCTGAAGTGCTGCCTGCTTTTTATACCGATCTGCGCGACCAAAGGTTTGAGGTGAGTTATGTGGTGTATCACCGCCGTTTCAGCACAAATACCCTGCCCCGTTGGCCCCTGGCTCAACCCATGCGGCTATTGGGCCACAACGGAGAAATCAATACGCTGCTCGGCAATCTCAATTGGGCCCGAGCCGCTGAGGCAAACCTTGAGGCGGTGTGGGGGGAGGCAGCAGCAGAACTGAAGCCTGTGGTTGATCCTGCTTCCAGCGATTCGGCAAACCTTGATGCCTCATTGGAACTGCTGGTGCGCAGCGGCAGATCGATAACTGAAAGTTTGCTCACCTTGGTGCCGGAGGCATTCCGTGATCAACCGGAGTTGGCGGATAAACCTGAAATTGAAGCTTTCTATGAATATTCCGCCTGCACCCAAGAACCTTGGGACGGCCCTGCCCTACTGGTATTTAGCGATGGATGCAGCGTTGGTGCCACGTTGGATCGCAATGGTTTGAGGCCGGCTCGCTACTGCATCAGTAGCGATGGTTTTGTGGTGATGGGTTCTGAAACCGGTGTGGTGGAACTCGATGAAAGTTTGATTATTGAAAAGGGACGGCTTGGGCCAGGCCAAATGTTGGCCGTTGATCTTCAAAAGGGGCGTTTGCTGCGTAATTGGCAGGTGAAGCAGGAAGTTGCTGCGCGGCACCCCTATGCCAATTGGTTGGCAGCGCAACGTAAAGACCTTGCTCCGCAGCCTTGGCAGCAGGAAAGGCAACTAGCAGAGCAGCAGTTGTTGCAGCAGCAAACCGCCTTTGGTTTCAGCGCTGAAGATCTTGATCTTGTAATCGAAGATATGGCGGGCCAAGGCAAGGAGCCCACTTACTGCATGGGCGACGACATCCCCCTGGCGGTGCTTTCAAATAAACCTCACCTGCTCTACGACTACTTCAAGCAACGTTTTGCTCAGGTAACCAACCCGCCAATCGATCCGCTGCGGGAAAAATTGGTGATGAGTTTGGAAATGCATCTGGGTAAGCGGGGTTCACCTCTTAGGCCAGAGCCAACGGCGGCGGCAGTGCTGCATTTATCAACTCCAGTGCTGAATGAAGCGGAGCTAATCGCCCTCACTCAACAAGGAATCGCCTGCAGCAAGATCTCCACCTTGATGCCGATTGAGGCTGGCCCCGTAGCTCTGGAGAAAGCGTTGTTGCAATTGCGCCTAGAGGCGGAAGCAGCAGTGCGAGCAGGAGCTCAAATTTTGATCCTTTCGGATCGCGGCATTAACGCTGATGAGAGCTACATCCCGCCGCTTCTGGCGGTGGGGGCAGTGCATCATCACCTGCTTGAACTTGGCCTGCGCTTACAAGCATCACTGGTGATTGAGACGGCTCAGTGTTGGAGCACGCACCATTTGGCTTGTTTGATTGGTTTTGGTGCCAGCGCTGTGTGCCCCTGGCTCACCTGGGAAACCAGCCGCCACTGGCTGGCTCAGCCGCGGGTGCAAAAGCTGATCGAAACTGGCAAATTGCCGCCCCTTAACCCTGAAAAAGTACAGGCGAATGTGCGAAAAGCACTAGAGGATGGCCTACGCAAGATCCTTTCCAAGATCGGCATTTCGCTGCTTGCCAGTTACCACGGAGCCCAAATTTTTGAAGCGATTGGTATCGGCGCTGATTTGATCGAGCTTGCTTTTACTGGCACCACAAGCCGGGTGGCGGGTTTAAGCCTGGCAGAACTGGCCAGCGAAACCCTCAGTTTCCATGCAAAAGCATTCCCGGAGCTAAATCGCAGCAAGCTGGAATTTATGGGTTTTGTGCAATATCGCAATGGCGGTGAATATCACCTCAATAGCCCCGAGATGTCGAAGGCACTGCACGCCGCTGTGGCGGCCGGGCCGGGTTACAACCATTTTCAAACCTACAAAACTCTGCTGGAAAACAGGCCGGTAACAGCCCTGCGCGACCTTCTTGAGCTGATACCTGCAGCAACACCTCTGCCGATTGAGCAAGTGGAAAGTGCTGAGGCAATTCTTAGCCGTTTTTGCACCGGTGGAATGAGCCTTGGCGCCCTTTCGCGGGAAGCCCATGAGGTGTTGGCGGTGGCGATGAACCGGATTGGTGGCAAAAGTAATAGCGGTGAAGGCGGAGAGGATCCGGCCCGTTTTGCGGTGTTAACCGATGTGGATGGGGAGGGTCATTCCAGCGCACTACCAAATCTCAATGGTTTGCGTAATGGCGATAGCGCTTGTTCAGCAATAAAACAAATTGCTTCTGGGCGTTTTGGTGTTACGCCGGAATATCTACGCAGTGCTCGGCAACTTGAGATCAAAGTGGCCCAGGGGGCTAAGCCCGGGGAAGGTGGGCAGCTGCCAGGGCCCAAGGTTGATAGCTACATCGCTTGGCTGCGTAATAGCAAACCAGGGGTTGCTTTGATTTCACCGCCACCCCACCACGACATTTATTCAATTGAAGATCTAGCTCAATTGATTCACGACCTGCACCAGGTGCATCCCGCTGCAAAGGTAAGTGTGAAGCTTGTTGCTGAGATTGGGATTGGCACAATTGCCGCTGGTGTAGCCAAGGCAAATGCTGATGTAATTCAAATTTCAGGACACGACGGCGGCACCGGCGCATCACCATTGAGTTCGATAAAACATGCCGGCAGCCCCTGGGAACTTGGGCTTACTGAAGTTCATCGTTCACTGCTTGAAAATAGTTTGCGTGATCGGGTGTTGTTGCGGGCTGATGGGGGCCTGAAAACTGGCTGGGATGTGTTAATTGCCGCTCTACTTGGCGCTGAAGAGTATGGCTTTGGCTCAGTTGCAATGATTGCTGAAGGTTGCATTATGGCGCGGGTTTGTCATACCAATAACTGCCCAGTTGGCGTGGCAACGCAGAAAGAAAACCTGCGCAAACGCTTCCCCGGTGTACCTGAACACGTAGTTAATTTCTTCCTTTTTGTGGCAGAAGAGGTGCGGCAATTGCTCAGTGTTCTTGGTGTAGCTCGCCTTGAGGATTTAATTGGCCGCAGCGATTTGTTGCAACCCCGGGCAGTGCAGCTAGCTAAAACAGCCTCCTTAGATCTCTCTTGCTTGTTAGATCCAATTCCTGCAGCGCTAGATCGCAGCTGGTTGCAACATGCTGCGATTGCCCACAGCAATGGCCCAGTTTTAGAAGATCAATTGCTGGCTGATGTTGAGGTGATGGCTGCGATCGAGGGCCACAGCAAAATCAGTCGAAATTTGGCCATTGTGAATACTGATCGCAGCGTTGGTGCTCGCCTATCTGGAGAGATAGCAGCGCGCCACGGCAATAAAGGTTTCAACGGAGAATTAGCACTCAATTTCAATGGTGCCGCAGGGCAAAGTTTTGGTGCTTTTGTGCTGCAAGGCATGAAGTTGCACCTAGTGGGAGAAGCAAACGACTACGTAGGAAAAGGTCTTAATGGCGGACGCCTCACAGTGGTGCCACCAGCTGGGGTGAAAGATCCTGGCCAGCAGGTGATCCTTGGTAATACCTGTCTTTATGGCGCCACTGGCGGAGAATTGTTTGCCCTTGGCTGCGCCGGTGAACGTTTTGGTGTTCGCAATAGCGGGGCGGTGGCAGTGGTGGAAGGGGCAGGCGATCACTGCTGCGAATACATGACCGGTGGTGTGATTGTGGTGCTTGGCAGCACTGGTCGCAATGTGGCCGCCGGCATGACAGGTGGTGTGGCCTTCATCCTTGATGAAGACGGAGGCTTAATAAACAGGGTTAACCAGGAAATTGTGAGCCTTGAATCACTCACAACGCCTGAACAGGAAACGATCCTGTTGCCTTTGCTTGAGGCCCATCAAGTTGCCACGGGCAGCACAAAAGCAGCTGTGATCCTTGCTGATTGGAGAAATTGGAAAGTACGTTTCAAGGTGCTCGTAACCCCTATTTAGCGGGGGTATTTCGCCATCAGTTTTTGCACTTCACCGGCGTGGTAACTACTGCGGGTTAGCGGACTGCTCACCACTTGAAGGAAGCCAAGTTTCTCCTCTGCATAAATACGAAACTGATCAAATTGCCCCGGGGTGGGATAGCGATCTACCACTAAATGTTTTGGGCTAGGAGATAAATATTGCCCAATAGTAACGATGTCTACATGGTGGGAGCTGAGGTTGCTTAATACTTCAAGTACTTCATTATCTGTTTCACCTAAGCCCACCATTAAGCCTGATTTGGTGTAAGTGCGTGGCCAGCCTTGATGCACCCGTTGCAGCAGCTCAAGCGAGCGCTCAAATATTCCTTGGGGCCTGGCTTTTTTATAAAGCCGAGGCACCGTTTCGATGTTGTGATTTAGCACTTCGGGGGCTGCAGCCATCACTGTTGCAAGGGCATCCCAATTGCCGCAAAAATCAGGGATCAACAGTTCGATCGTGGTGAGTGGGCTGCGCTGGCGAACCTGATTAATGCAAGCCACAAATTGACTGGCACCACCATCGATTAAGTCGTCTCGATTTACTGAAGTAATAACCACATGGCTGAGCTTTAAGCGTTCAACTGCTTCTCCTAACCGTTGCGGTTCTGTGGGATCAAGTTCTCGCACACTTTTGTCAAAGTCGATATCGCAATAAGGGCATGCCCTAGTGCAACCAGGACCCATTATTAAAAATGTGGCTGTGCCAGCGGCAAAGCATTCACCAATATTTGGACAACTGGCCTCTTGGCATACGGTGTTCAATTTGAGATCCAGCAGTAGATCTGCCACCTCTCCAATCCGCTCCCGTTGGGGGGCTTTAACTCGTAACCAGGGGGGTTTCAACAAAATCTTCTCCTTAGAACAGAATATCTGGATAAGGCGCAGGTTCAAATCCTGTCATCCCCACTTAAGCCAGCTCAATCTGATGTATAGTGTATACATCAGGCGCATGGTGTATGCAGCGCACCCAGATCTATCTTTCGGATAGCGAAAAGCAGGGATTGCAGGCCCTGGCAATGAGTAGGGGCCTCAGTCAAAGTGCCCTGATCCGAGAGGCCATCGACAGTTTCCTGGAGTGTCATCAACCTGTGGGCCGCCTGGCAAGGCTGCGTCAGGCCCGCGGGATTTGGGCCGGTAGGGAGGATCTCCCCAGTTGGCCCGATCTGCGCTCTGAGCTCAACCGCCAGGCGCCGCTAGTTCCTTGATGGTTGAACCCAAGCCCAGGGCACTTTTGGTTGTAGACACGGATGTGCTGATTGATTATTTGCGCGATCAGGCAGACGCGGTGTTGTTTCTCGAGAGCTGCGCCCAACCACTGGCACTGTCGGTGGTAAGCGTGGCGGAGCTCTACGTGGGCGTTCGGGAGGGGGAAGAGCGGCAGCGGCTAGATGCGTTTGTGGCCGCTTTCGATTCGCTGCCCTTGGAACGGGAGGCAGCAGTGCAGGCTGGGTTGTGGCGTCGTCAATATGGTCCGAGTCATGGCACCGGCTTAGCCGATGCGCTTATCGCCGCCACCGTGGCTGCTGTTGGCGCCACCCTGGCCACCCTTAACCGTCGCCATTTCCCGATGCTGGCCGATGTGCTTGTGCCTTACTCCAAGCCCTAACGCCACCACCAGAACCCCAAAAGCGACTGTTTGAAAAAATTCAGGCTCTGCCAACCGAATCATTAAATAACAAATAATCAAATAACTAACTCAATTCAGCCCCGGGATAACCCCTGGGGGTTGCCATCAAGCCAGCTGCAATTTTTGTGCTGCTATTACCAACTAATACCAAGCTAAACATGTCTACTTGTTCAACAGGTAAATCAGCTAATTGGTGCAGGCTGATTGATTCTTCTGGCCTAGAAAGTTGGCGGCAAATTGCCACTGGTGTTGTGGGGGCTCGCTGCTCAAGCAGCAATTCAAGGGCTCGGGCCAGTTGCCAGGATCTTCCTTGGGAGCGGGGGTTGTAGAGGGCCACCACAAAATCACCAATAGCAGCTGCCTGCAGCCGTTTTTCAATTACCGCCCAAGGGGTAAGCCGATCACTAAGACTCACGGTGCAAAGGTCGTGCATTAAAGGTGCACCGAGCCGTGCTGCGGCCATTTGAAAAGCAGAGATACCGGGGTGAACATTGAATAAAGGTCGTTCTTGTTCTGGCAATTGCAGCCATTCCTCCAAGGCCAGGCCTGCCATGCCATACATGCCACTCTCGCCGCTCGAAATCAATGCCACTGCAACGCCTTGGCAGGCCAAGGCCAAAGCCTCTTGGCAGCGTTGTCGCTCTTGGGTGAGCTGGCCTTCCAGCCTGGCTTGATCCTGGCGGCGTAATGGTTCCAGTAAATCCAGGTAAAGGCTGTAGCCCACCCAAACCTGCGCTGCCGCAAGGGCACTGCGGGCTGCGCCAGTGAGTTGTTTAATGCAACCGGGGCCAGCACCCACCAGGTGCAAACTGCCTCGTTGCGGCGCCCAGGCCGCGGCGGCTTTTGCGATCGCAACAGTTACGGCCCCTTCTCCGGGGGCGCCGCGCAAGATCGTTTTAGCTGCTACTAATTCAGCGCCGGGGCCTGCTGCCGCTAAAGCAGCCGCTTCCGCCACACTGGCTGTCCCCACCTCCTTTGCTACCGCTGCAGATGGGTTGGGCACTTTGATTGGAGCGAGGGCTTCGGCGCGAAAAAATCGCAATGGCCATTGGCGCCCAGCGGCTAAAGCAAGTAACGCCGGTTCGTCGGCTTTTAGATCAAGGCTTGCAATACCAGCTACGGCTGCTTCTGCCAAATTTGCTTGGCTAAAAGCTTGAGTTACCGCTTTTTGCAACAGCAATAAACTGCTATTTCGTTCACAACCAATACCAAGCCAGAGCACTGGTGGATGCCAGCGGCAGCCAGGGCCAAGGTTTGCGCTAACCAGCAACTCAGCTTCGCCCTCACTTTCAGCAGCTTGTATCGGAACACCACTGTTCTTAAGGCTCTCAAGGGCTAAGGGTTCGCCTGAATTTTGAGAAACAAGCAACAGCTCATTGCGAGCTGCTTTTTTCATCAGCTCATCCCAGGGGCCTTGGCCTTTCTGCCAACCCCAGGCGAAACCCCAAATGTCTAGGCCAACGCGGCCATTACTGCTGCTGAAACCCGTTGTTAGAACGCTGGCTTGAAGTAAAGGCGCAAGCCTGTTGGCATAACGATCACCACCAGCGGCATGTCCGCCTAATAAAGGTATTAATTGTTCGCCGTTGCCGCTGAGTAGCAGCACCGCTGGATCGATGCTTTTGGCTTGCAGCAATGGTGCGATTAAACGGATCAAAGCACCAGCAGCCATGGCACCCAGCAGTAATTCAATATCGGGCCATAGCTCGCTTAATTTGCTGCTGGCAAGCAGTTGCGGGCGTTTTTCATCAAGAAGGTGGTTTGGCACCAAAATTGCTTCCAGTTCAGCGCAATTCAGCAGCGGTTCGAGCTGTTTAAAGCCTTCCTGGCTGGCGCAGATCCCCAGTTGCATCAGATTTCCACCTCGATGGTTTCTGGTTCTGGTTCAGGTGCAGGCTCTGGTTCTGGCTCCAATTCAAGCTCTGGCTCAGGTTCTGGTTCTGGTTCTGGTTGAGCGAGAGTTGAGCTGTAGTTGGGGTTGAGCAAAGCTTCTATTTCCTCATCCTCTAGATGGCTTCTGAACATTGCAGCTGTGGCAACGCTTTTAGGGTCCACTTGCAATTCCCGCACCAAGCTGTTGAAAGGGGCCCCGAGGGGGGCACCATTGCCATCAAGCAGTTCAAGGCTGAGGGCATGGCTCCCTGCTGTAAGTGGGCTGAGCCAAAGGGAATCCTCCTGCTGCAAAATGCTTGTGGCGCCGTCAAGGCTGAGTTTTAAGCGCCAATGGGCGTCGTCTGGCCTCAAATTTTGCAAGGGGGCATTGATTAGGAACCAATTGATCGGCACTGGGGCTCCAGCCGTTAAAGCAGGTGAAGGCACTGCTACAAGTTGAGCACTATTCAGTGCAGGCAATGCTTGGGGATTGGCGGCAAGTCGTTGAAAACGCCAATTAGCCCGAGCCCGGCGATCAGCCACGGCTTCCCCCCAAGGCAGTGCGGCAAAGGCAGTAAGTGAGTGGCTGCCGGGGCTTAGCTCAGCCATAGGGATTTTTAAATGGCTGCTTCCAGCTGTGGCCTCAAAAATCCGTAGGGGCGCTTCGTTATCTATTTGAATTACCAAATGGGCCCCTGGCCCTAAATCGTCTCTATGTACTAGGGGCCAATCCTCAAGCTCTAGCTCCAAGTTCCACTCACCATCAGCCAGTGAACTGCCATTTGCAGGCGCCAGTAATTTCAGCTGAGGCTTGTGTTGAGCCAAGGCTTGAGCCAACTGTTGAGCCGCTCCGGGGGGGGCAACTTCTTGTAAGTCAGCTGCGGTAGCAGGTAAAACTTGGCCCAGCCATAGCCCAATGGCTACAACAACAGTTATCGCCGCCCGTAGCAAAGCATCAAGCTGCAAATCAAATTGAGCCAATTTTGGCAACAGAATGGCGCTGATCCAGTGAAACGCAGCTAAAGCACTGATTTATCACATAATTTAGTGACAAATATGTTTATTCAGCAGCCATAAATAAGTTTTTTTGTTGTTAATTTGCTCCCAAGAGAGCCCTGTCAGAGACAGGGATTGAACCTTTGTTACTGCAACGCAAACAGGCCGCTTTTGATGCTTATACTCAAAAAAGCGGACCCCATGCTGGGGCCCGTTACCCAGTGCTAGCAGGGGTTTTGCCCTTGTTTCCTTTGGGATTTTGTGCCCCAGCGGCCTCGGGGATTGCCCCAAGCAGCCCCTGGCCTCCGACCCCAACCCTCGAGGAACGTCTCGATGACCATCAGCCCACCAGAACGTGGGAGTAAAGCCAAGGCAATGGTCGACCGGAACCCTGTACCTGTCGATTTCGAAACACTCGGCAAGCCCGGGCATTTCGATCGAACCTTGGCTAAGGGTCCCAAGACCACAACCTGGATCTGGAACCTCCACTCTCGCGCTCACGACTTCGACAGTCACACCAGTGATCTTGAAGAAGTTTCCCGCAAGATTTTCAGCGCTCACTTCGGCCATTTGGCCGTGATTTTTATTTGGTTGAGCGGCGCTTTCTTCCACGGAGCACGTTTTTCCAACTACTCCGGTTGGCTTCTTGATCCCCTGCATGTAAAGCCAAGCGCTCAGATTGTTTGGCCGATTTTTGGCCAAGAGATCCTGAATGGCGACATGGGTGGCGGCTTCCGCGGCATCCAGATGACCTCCGGTCTCTTCCATGTTTGGCGTGCCTGGGGTTTCACAAATGAAACTCAGCTGTTAGCAACCGCTATCGGCGCTTTGGTGATGGCTGGCCTGATGCTCAATGCAGGCGTTTTCCACTACCACAAGGCAGCTCCAAAGCTTGAGTGGTTCCAAAACGTTGAGTCGATGCTCAACCACCACTTGGCTGGTCTGCTTGGTTTGGGGTCACTTTCCTGGACAGGACACCTGATTCATGTGTCCCTGCCCACCACCCTGTTGATGGATGCCATCGATGCAGGACAACCCCTCAGTCTTGATGGCAAAACCATTGCCTCAGTGGCTGATATCCCCCTGCCCCACGCTTTCCTGAATCAGGATTTATTGGGTCAGTTGTATCCCGGTATTAAGGAAGGCATTGGTGCCTTCTTCACCGGTAACTGGGCTGCCTACAGCGATTTCCTCACCTTTAAAGGTGGCTTGAATCCTGTTACCGGCAGCCTCTG
>NZ_JAGQEK010000004.1 GCF_024346075.1 Synechococcus sp. Cruz CV12-2-Slac-r | reverse complement strand
GCTCTTCCGATCTTGGCCACCACACCGCCTAGGGGGGCATCCACCAGCAGCGGTTCCAGGCCGCGCCATTGGCTTGGCTCCAAGCGCTGGGCCCCTGGGGGAATGTTTGGTTTTTGATCTTCCAGCCAATAGAGCAAAAGCTCAGCTGGCTCCAAACCCAAAGATCCATGGCGCTTTTCAAGGCGCTGCCATTGTTCAAGCGCTGATAGCTGCACCCCCCCATAACTGATGGGGGTAGCCATGGGCGCCGTTGAAATAATGCATACCTTGGCGCCGCGTTCAGCAGCTTCCAGCGCTAACAAGCCACCCGCCAGGCCAGCTCCCACCACCAGTAGATCGGGTATCAATAGTTCAGCGTGAAGGAGGTAACAACACTGCGAAACATCGCTGAAACCCTTTCCCAGCGAGCCTCATTTGTGCTGGCAGCAAGGGTGTAGAGCTTCCCTTTATCAGCAACCACCGTGGCAAATTCATGGCGATCGCGATCGGCCAGGTGCACTTTGTATTCCAGGTCGTAGAAGGTGCGGCCCTGGTCGGCCCGTTCGCTTGCTTCCACTAAATCCGCCTCACGGCCGCTGCCGGCAGGGGCAATAACGGTGCGGCCAAGTTTTTCTCCCACCGCCACTGCGCTACCTAAATCCTCAAGGCGTTTATCTGGATCAACCGGTGCAATTACCAAACTAAGGGTTTCATCGCTGTTGATTAGGTCGTGGAAAACCACCTCAGGGCCATCACTGATCGCTACCCGAATCCAGCCGGTGGGATAAAGGAAGGCGTAGCGCCCATCGGAACTGCTATACCGATTTAAGCCAGCTGCTGCTGCAGAACAACCCACCAGCAACACCAACAGCAGCACGCACATCAGGCGGGGGATCCCCCGAAACAAAGCCGAAACCTTCATGGGAGAGCCAACCAACAGCATGATGCTGCCATTCTTGCGCCGCGGCCTGCCTAGATTTGAATCAATTGTTTTAAAGCACTGTCTGCCTTCACCCGCCCCCTGGCTCGGCTGATTGAGCAGTTCGAGCGGCTGCCTGGTATTGGGCCCCGCAGCGCTCAAAGATTGGCCCTTTATTTATTGCGCCAACCAGAAGAGCAAAGCCAAGCATTTGCTGAGGCATTGCTGGCGGCACGCCAACTGGTGGGCCAATGCCTACGTTGCGGCCACCTTTCCGCCGAGAGCCATTGCAATATTTGTGTAAATCAAGAACGCAATATCGGGATAATTTGCGTAGTTGCAGATTCCCGCGATCTTCTGGCCATTGAGCGCACCAGGGAATTCAAAGGCAACTACCACGTATTAGGTGGCTTAATTTCGCCGATGGATGGCGTTGGCCCGGAAACACTATTGATTCAAGCTTTAATAAAGCGACTCGATCCAGAAGTGGTGCAGGAGGTGATCCTTGCTCTCACCCCAAGCGTGGAAGGCGACACCACAAGCCTTTATCTTGCCCGCCTACTGCGGCCTTTTTGCAAGGTAACTCGCATCGCCTATGGCCTTCCGATGGGCAGCGAATTGGAATTTGCCGATGAGATCACTCTGGCAAGGGCGCTAGAGGGTAGAAGAACCTTTGAATGAAATAACCAATATGGAAAAACAAAAACTAAGCCGCTATAGCGCGATACCACCAAAGCAACGCTTACCGAGCTGGCTACAACGACCGATTGGTAATGCCTCCCAATTAGAAGCCGTACAAGCGGTGGTAAAACAGCAACGGCTGCATACGATTTGCGAGGAGGGCCGCTGCCCAAATCGCGCTGAATGTTATGCAGCAGGCACAGCTACTTTTTTATTAGGGGGGCCAATCTGCACCCGCAGTTGTGCATTTTGCCAAGTAGAAAAAGGCAGCGCCCCTAAACCAGTAGATCTCAAAGAAGCAGAGCGCGTTGCTGAGGCAGTAGAGGTTTTACAACTTAAATACGTTGTTCTCACTGCTGTTGCTAGAGATGATTTAGATGATCATGGTGCAGGATTATTTACAAATACAATCACAGCAATTCGGCGTAGAATGCCTGAAATTGCAATTGAAGTTCTCACCCCCGATTTCTGGGGTGGCCATAAAGATTTCAATGAGTCTTTAAAAAGACAACGGCAAAGGTTGCAACAGGTATTAGATGCAAAACCAGTGTGTTTTAACCATAATTTAGAAACAGTTTATCGGCTGCAAGGGGAGGTGCGCCGTGGAGCCACCTGGGAAAGATCTTTAGGATTATTGGCAACCAGCGCTGAACTTGCCCCTGATATTCCTACCAAAAGTGGCTTAATGCTGGGCCTAGGGGAAACAAATGATGAAGTGATTGCCGCATTGCAAGCATTGCGGCGGGTTAATTGCGCAAGGGTCACTATCGGTCAATATCTACGCCCTTCCCTTGCCCATATTCCCGTGGAGCGTTATTGCAGCCTTGAAGAATATAAAGAGCTTGAGATTATTGCCAAAGATCTAGGTTTTAGCCAAGTTCGTAGTGGTCCATTAGTGCGTAGTAGTTATCACGCCGCCTAGAAGAAAAATTTAACGGCAACCTCAGGGCCATATTGATGAGATGTGTAGCCATTATCTAGCCTTGCCCCATTATTCCAAGTTTGACCAAAATAACGCATTGAAATATTTAAACTTGTATTATTTCCAACGGCGTAACCAAAACCTAATTGGGCATTACCGGTGAGATCTTGCTCCCCAGCCAAACCAAAGCCAGCAAGATCAAAACGACCAAATGCACGCAACCTTGGAGCTAAAAATACACTTCCTTGTAGCCCAATCAATGGTTCCGCCCAGGTGCGGCTGAGCTTGCCTTGCTTAACAAATTGCCTTGGATTCTGCAACTGAGCCTCCACCACTAACTGAGCTTCTACGACCCTCACGCCTGCATAGGGGATCAAACTGAATTCACCTGGCACACCAACAGCTGCTTCCCGAGAGCCGAAGCGATAGCGCAATGCGAGATCATAGATGCCATTAATAGAACTAACAGTTGAATTACCACTTAATAATCCGCTACTCGTATTAAAAGATTGCTGGGCTCCTAATTGGCTATAACTTACATCAGCAAGCAAACCAACACGCTTATATTCAACACTCGCTCTCATCGCAAAAGCAGACTGCAATTGTTCCCCAAAAATCTCACTTGGATTTAGGGTGGTAACGGCATCAAAACCCTTCACCGTAGTGTTGGAATCCGCCCATGGGATGAGTGCATAAAATTCAGCCGTAGCTGCCCAATTAGAATTTGGAGCTGCTACCACAGGGGGAAGATCCGTCAAAGCTTGAAAATATCAAATCCCAATATACCCAACACACACATCTAAGCCAATCGAATCAATCGTCAAAGCGTCCCAATGCAAACAAAATAAATGCTTAATCTTTCTCGCATTAGAATTCTAACAATCGGCAAACAACGGCCAGGCTGGTGGCAAGAAGCTGCCACAATGTATTCAAAACGTCTTCCAGGGCTAGAAATCATTGAGCTG
This sequence comes from Synechococcus sp. Cruz CV12-2-Slac-r, assembly GCF_024346075.1. Classification (GTDB taxonomy): domain Bacteria; phylum Cyanobacteriota; class Cyanobacteriia; order PCC-6307; family Cyanobiaceae; genus Synechococcus_D. Next base: position 34,627 of record NZ_JAGQEK010000004.1, on the reverse strand, counting down.
AAAGATTCTACTGTTGAAAAAGAAGGAATCGCAATTATAAATTGCCTTAAAAATAACGAAAAATTAATACTATCAAGTGAAGAAGGCGCTCAATATAATTCACGCGAATTCGCCCAAAAATTAAATAGCCTAACGGTTGATCGAATCGCAATCGCAATCGGTGGCGCCGATGGCCATAGCAAAAGTTTGAAGGAGAAAGCAAATTTGATTATTAGTTTATCTGCCCTTACATTTCCCCATGAATTGGCAAGATTAATTCTGCTTGAGCAGATTTATAGATCGAGCACAATTTTGCAAGGCGGGCCATACCACCGCGATTAAAAACATAATTAGGCCCTCTAAAAACCCAAGCGGCGAATACTGACGGCATAACCCTCAGCGCAATCAGCCATCATTAACAATCCAGGGCCGCCCCACACAATCCGCAAGGGCAAATCAAATAAACCAGCTCCCAACTCACGCGATGGCCTAAAACCGAGCTTTCGAAAATAACGTAACAACTTGCGATGTTGCTGTCCATTATCGCGAATTGCCAATATCTGGGCTCTACGGCACGGGGTTTGCTCTAGCGCCCAAGCAAAAGTAGCAGCCCAAATAAGATTACCAACCCCCTGTGTTTGAGTACCTTGCACCCGCATCGTATCTAACTGCAAACCCGAACCAATAGGTATAGACCAACCTTTCAACTCTCCAAGTAGCAGCATGCGATCCCCTTCCCTGCGAGCCACCCCAACCCGCAGTGTTTTCAGGCCTCCTAAACCACCAATCTGCAACCGCAACAGCAAACTACGCTGGGCTCCGTAGCTTTCTAAGTCGGCAAGATCAGGCATCATTTCTTACCAATATGCCTTTCATTGCGGGCTGCTGATAATTGTATTTGTTGTTGGCGATCTGAAAAACGCTCACGATCCTTTTCATTAAAATGCTCCAGGCAATGGCAACAACTCACCCCTTTTTCATAGCTGGGCAGGGAGCGATCTGCAGCAGCTAAAGGCATTCCGCAAGCAAAGCAAAGGCTATATTCGCCAGGGGTAAGTTGATGATTCAAAGCCACCCGCTGATCAAACACAAAACAATCCCCTTGCCAACTGCTTTGCTCGGGCGATACTCGCTCCAGATATTTAAGAATTCCCCCCTCTAAGTGGTGAACATCTGTAAAACCTTCAGCTAACAAATGGGCAGTTGCTTTCTCACAGCGAATACCGCCGGTGCAAAATAAAGCTAGCTTTTCAGCCTTGTGCTGCTCCATCAAGGGCTTTAGATGCCGCTCTACCCAAGCTGGGAAATTGCGGAAATTATCAATTTGTGGATTAATTGCACCTGGGAAAGTGCCCACACCAATTTCATAACTATTACGTGTATCAATAACTAACGTGTTGGGTTGATTAATAAGTTCATCCCACTGCTCAGGCACCACATATGCGCCCACCTGCTGCTGAGGATTCACTTCAGAGATACCAATTGTAACGATCTCCTGTTTAATTCGCAATTTAAGGCGATGGAAGCATTGGCTCACACTCCAACTATATTTAACTTCTAAATCTCTAAACTCTTTTTCTTCTTGCAGTAAACAAATGAATTCTTTTATGCCAACTTCTGGCCCGCACAATGTGGCATTAATTCCCTCTGGCGCCAAGAGCAAAGTTCCCTGCAACTGCTCTAGCTCTGCTTTATCAAGCAAGCGTTTGCGCAGGCTCTCTAACTGATTGAGGGCTGTGAATTTATAAAATGCGGCTACTAAGTAAGTCAAGGATTAATCAAGCAACGATGAAGGGCTGCACCCCTGCGGCTGCAAGCAGGGCCCGATCGGTTTCCACCTTTGGATTAGAGGTGGTGAGCAAGGTATCACCATAAAAGATGGAATCTGCCCCCGCCAATAAACAAAGAATCTGAGCCTCTTGGCTTAATTGTTCCCTACCAGCACTCAACCTCACTCGGCTGTGGGGCATCAAAATGCGAGCGGTTGCCACCATACGCAACAAATCAAGATTTTCATAGGGTTGCTGGTGCTCCAAAGGGGTGCCTTCAACAGCTACCAAACCATTTATCGGCACGCTTTCAGGGTGAGGATTGAGGCTTGCTAAAACTTGCAATAACGAGGCACGATCCCTGAATGTTTCGCCCATGCCGATAATACCTCCGCAGCAAAGGTTGATCCCTGCCTGCCGCACTAATTGCAAAGTATCTAAGCGTTCTTGATAGGTGCGAGTGGTTATTATTTCGCCGTAATGTTCAGGGCTGGTATCAAGGTTGTGGTTATAAGAAGTGAGCCCTGCTTCAGCCAACCTATGGGCTTGATCAGCGTTCAACATGCCCGCGGTAACGCAAGCCTCCATCCCAAGCTTTCGCACCCCCTTCACCATTTCAAGCATTGCTTCAAAGGGAGCTCCAGCGCGAATTTCCCGCCAGGCCCAACCCATACAAAATCTTTGCGCCCCTGCTTGTTTTGCTGCTTCTGCCCGCTCAAGAACAGCTGCCACCTGCAGCTCTAGCTCCGGCCGGCCACTCACGTCGCTGCTGTTGTGCATCGATTGAGGGCAGTAGGCACAATCTTCTTCGCAACCGCCAGTGCGCACACTTAACAGGGAAGCCAGCTGCACTCGATAGCCGGGATTTGCTTCACGGTGCACCTGCTGGGCTTGCCAAAGCAAATCCACCAACGGCAAAGAAAGCAAAGCTTCAATTTCACTCAAGCTCCAGTTGTGGCGTATTTCAACTGTCATGGCTGCACCTCCAATACCCCGCCGAAACGGCGGCGTCTGCCTTGATAATCCCGCAAAGCTGCTTCTAAAGCAGCCCCATCAAAATCAGGCCAAAGCACTTCCGTAACGTGAAACTCAGCGTAGGCCAGCTGCCAAAGCAGGAAATTACTAAGGCGATATTCACCACTTGTGCGAATTAATAAATCGGGATCACGATCTCCTGCTGTATGCAATTCCTGGCCCAGTAAATGTTCATTAATCGCTTCTGGATCCAATTCACCACGCTTAACGCGGCGAGCTAGGGCCCTAGCTGCTTGTACTAATTCATCTCTACTGCCGTAGTTAGTGCACACATTGAAGTGAATGCCGCTGTTGTTTTGCGTTTTAGCTGAGGCGGCAGCGATCAGATCTTGCAAGCCTTCTGGCAAGGCGGTGAGATCACCTAGAAAGCGAATCCGTACCTGTTCATTTTGTAAAGCTTCCAATTCCTTAGCGAGCACTCGCTCAAACAAGGTCATTAGGAAACTCACCTCTTCCCCAGGCCTAGCCCAATTTTCGGTGGAAAAGGCGTAAGCGGTGAGGGTGCCGATGCCCCAGTTATTGCAGAGCCTAAGGGTGGTTTTTAAAGCCTCTACCCCCTTGCGATGGCCCATTACCCGCGGCAAACCGCGCTGACAGGCCCAGCGGCCATTGCCATCCATGATCACCGCCACATGAGCTGGCAAGCGGAGGGGATCTAAGCCTTCAGGCAAGCAAGTTTGTTTGTTGGGGCATGGCACCACCACCAGGGGCCGGCTCATGGGGAATTCCTGGGCACAGATTCGGCGAGGTCAGCGCCGGATTTTGATTTTGAAAGCGTACGCGCCTGGCGCCTACGCCGATCACTCGACTGCAATTGCAATGCCTCCCCCAATAAAGCCCGCAACCTTTCCCTCGTAATAGGGCGCTCAAACTTGCCTTGGCAGGCAAGTGAAATTGTGCCTGATTCTTCACTCACCACCACGCATAAACAGCGCTCGTGCCGTTCTGTTAAGCCCAGGGCAGCCAGATGACGGGTGCCGTGGCGGGTAATGCTTTGGCGGGAAAGGGGCAAGATCACACCCGCTGATGCAATGCGATTGGCCTGAAGTAATACCGCACCATCATGTAATGGGGTTTCAGAAGAAAACAAATTCAGCATTAAATCAACCGAAAGCAAGGCATCGATCTGAACGCCGGGATTCAGAAAATCTTCTGGCCTGAGATCACTGCCAAGATCCAAAACCACCAAACCACCACAACGACGTTTTGAAAGTTGGCCAACCGTATCCACCAAAATATCTACGGTGCTGGAATCTTGCTTTCCAGATTGACGGCTTCCAAGCAACACATCCAAACGTCCTGTACCGAGTAACTCCATCAGCCGCCGCAATTCTCCTTGCAATAAAATCGCCAGGGCAAGGCCGCATACCAACACCAAAGCTTCCATCAATTTGGAAGTGAGGGGAAGATCTCCGAAGCGCTGCAGCAACCATCCCACAGCCACCAGCAATAGATACCCACGCAGCAGCCATAAAGTGCGTGGTTCAGTAACGCGGCCCAGTAAAAGAAACCCGAGGCTGGCAGCGAAAAGTAGGTCGAGTATCAACCGCAGCCAGAGCATTTCAACCACCTCTTGTGGATAAATTCAACTTAGCTATTTCAAGCGTTCTGGCAGTACGTCGTAGCGCAGCAGCTCGTCTGGCCTTTCGCGTCGCTGCACCAATTCAGCGCGACCATCAGCCACCAACACCGCTGCAGGCCTTGGAATGCGGTTGTAGTTGGAAGCCATCGAAGCGTTATATGCACCAGTGGCAAGCACCACCAACACATCGCCAGGCTTACTGGCAGGCAAATCAAGGTTGCGCAACAGCACATCCCCAGATTCACAGTGCTTACCAACCAAAGTAACTTTTTCCACCGCTGGGGCAGCGGCTTGATCAGCCAGGCAGGCCGTGTATTCAGATTGATAGGTAATCGGTCTGGGGTTATCACTCATGCCCCCATCTACCGCCACGTATGTACTGAAACCAGCTATTTCTTTCCTGCTTCCAATTTGATACAGCGTTATCCCGGCGCTCGCCACTAAGGAACGGCCTGGCTCACAAAGCAAGCGTGGCAAATCAAGCTCCCGCTCCTTGCAGGCCCCTGCGATTGCTTCCGCTACCACCTGAACCCAGCAATCGATGCTGGGGGGATCATCGGAGTTCACGTAACGAATCCCAAGGCCACCCCCCACATTCAAATCGGTAACGTTATGGCCGAGGGAACGGGCAAGAAGCAGAGCATCAGCTAAAACCGCCGCAAGATCGCGATGGGGGGTTAATTCAAAAATTTGTGAGCCGATGTGGGCGTGCAAACCACGCAAATGGGCCCAGCTGCAGTTGGCTAAAAAACGCAAAACCGTTTCTAGCTGATCGGGATCAAAGCCAAACTTGCTATCTAAATGACCAGTGCGGATGTATTCATGGGTATGGCATTCAATGCCAGGGGTAAACCTCAAGAACAGGGGAACTTTGCTGGAATGACCCTGGCAAAGCTCCTGCAACAACTCAAGATCACGCCAATTATCTACCACTACAGCCACCCCATGCTGAAGAGCTAATTGGATTTCTTCAGCTGATTTGTTGTTGCCATGCAAAACAATCCGCTCAGGTGGCATCCCCCCTTCCAAAGCGGTTAGCAATTCCCCTGCTGAAACTGCATCAAGCCCAAGACCCTCTGATGCAACAAGGGCTGTAATCGCCAAACTGCTATTTGCTTTGGATGCGTAGATAGCTAAGGAAGGGCCTGGGTAGTGGCGTAGCAGAGCTTCTCGATAAGCAACGCAAGCCTGCCTCAGGGTTAGTTCATCAAGCACATATAAAGGAGTACCAAAACGAGTTGCTAGATCGCTAAGCAAGCAACCTCCAACACGCAAACGCCCCTGGGAATCAAGCTCGGTGCTTATTGGTGCAAGATTGCGATTCGGACTTTCCAAATCAATATCCCCCTCTGCCCAGGGCAGCGAAGTTTTAGGCAACCCGGAGGAACTTGCCATGCTGATCACGATGCCATCAGAACCATCACCCCATCCTTTCAGCATTGCGGCCCCAACAAAGCTTGATTTGAACGCAATCGATGCTTGTTTTGCTCTTGATCAGCTGGTTTTCGCGGGCTTTTGGAGCGCAAACCAATGGCATCAGGAACTGCAATCAAAAAGCAATCTTTGCTTTGGCTATTGGTGCGTTGAGAAACCAAATCAGCTGATCGGCTTGATCTGCGGTTGCGTAGTAGCGGAAGAGCTTCAAATCAGCATGGTGGCTGTGGATCCAAATAAACAGCAACAGGGGCTGGGGCGCAGCCTGCTGCAGGCGTTGCTCGCATGCGCCAAAAGCATGGGTTGCCAGGAGGCCAGCCTTGAGGTTTCAGCAAAAAACAAGGCTGCGATCGCCCTATACGAGCAAGCTGGCTTCACAACCTGTGGAATCCGTAAGAGCTACTACCGAAATGGCGACAATGCATTGATTAAAGTGAAACGGTTTTGTGAAGTTTTGACGTAGTGATTACCGGCCAAAATAATCAGTAGCAGCCAATACTTTTTATTGATTTCAGTTAAAACATTCTTCAAACCGCAGTGATCGGATTTCCCCCCACAACAACCCACTAGTTCCTGATAGGTTTGTTGCATTCGAAGGCTCAGCCTCAAACCATGTTCGAGCGGTTCACCGAAAAAGCCATCAAAGTGATCATGTTGGCCCAAGAGGAGGCCCGTCGTTTGGGCCATAATTTTGTGGGAACTGAGCAGATATTGTTAGGTTTGATTGGAGAAGGCACAGGAGTTGCCGCAAAAGTACTCAAGTCGATGGGCGTAAATCTAAAAGATGCCCGAGTGGAAGTTGAAAAAATTATCGGGCGCGGTTCTGGTTTTGTTGCTGTTGAAATACCGTTCACTCCAAGGGCAAAAAGAGTACTTGAGTTATCACTAGAGGAGGCTCGTCAGTTAGGTCATAATTACATTGGTACTGAACATTTACTGCTTGGATTAATTAGAGAAGGTGAGGGCGTAGCTGCAAGAGTTCTTGAAAATTTAGGAGTAGATCTTGCCAAGGTTCGTACTCAAGTAATCCGCATGCTTGGCGAAACAGCCGAGGTAAGTGCAGGTGGCGGAAGCAAAGGCTCCACCAAAACACCAACCCTTGATGAATTTGGCAGCAACCTCACCCAGTTAGCTGCAGATGGAAAGCTTGATCCAGTTGTTGGTAGACAAAATGAGATTGAACGGGTAATTCAAATACTCGGGCGCCGCACTAAGAACAATCCAGTTTTAATTGGTGAACCAGGTGTTGGTAAAACAGCTATTGCAGAAGGCTTAGCTCAACGCATAATCGATGGCGAAATTCCAGATATTCTTGAAGAAAAACGGGTACTTACATTAGATATTGGTTTACTAGTTGCTGGTACTAAATACAGAGGAGAGTTTGAGGAGCGTCTTAAGAAGATAATGGAGGAGATCCGTGGTGCAGGAAATGTAATTTTAGTAATAGACGAAGTTCACACTTTAATTGGCGCTGGAGCAGCTGAAGGTGCAATTGATGCAGCAAATATCTTAAAGCCAGCTCTAGCGAGGGGGGAACTCCAATGTATTGGTGCCACTACTCTAGATGAATATCGTAAACATATTGAAAGAGATGCTGCATTAGAAAGAAGATTCCAGCCAGTAAATGTTGGTGAACCTTCAGTTGCTGAAACTATTGAAATTTTACAAGGTTTGAGGGAGCGCTATGAAACGCACCACAGGTTAAAGATCTCCGATGAAGCCCTCGTAGCAGCAGCAACCCTTGGTGATCGCTACATCTCCGATCGTTTTATGCCCGATAAGGCAATCGATCTAATTGATGAAGCTGGCAGCAGGGTGCGTTTACTGAATTCCAAATTGCCGCCAGCTGCAAAAGAATTAGACAAACAGTTGAGGGTTGTGCAAAAAGAAAAAGAAGTTGCCGTTCGGGAACAGAACTACACCAAAGCTGGTGAATTACGCGATAAGGAGGTGGAATTGCGTGAACAAATGCGTGGTATCACCCAGGCCCGTCGCGATGAATCCACACCAGCTCCTGATGGAGAATCCACTGAATCTAATCCTCCCCAAGTTTCTTCTTTTGAAGGTACGCCAGTTGTAAGCGAAGAAGATATTGCTCAGATCGTTGCTTCATGGACCGGCGTACCGGTACAAAAACTAACTGAAACAGAATCAGTAAAATTATTAAATATGGAGGAAACCCTCCACCAACGCTTGATTGGGCAAGATGAAGCTGTTAAGGCTGTTTCAAAAGCGATTCGCAGGGCCCGTGTTGGTTTAAAGAATCCAAACCGGCCGATTGCAAGTTTCATCTTCTCTGGCCCCACTGGAGTTGGCAAAACTGAACTCACAAAAGCACTAGCTGCATATTTCTTTGGCAGTGAAGAGTCGATGATTCGCTTAGACATGAGTGAATACATGGAGCGCTTTACAGTTAGCAAGCTGATTGGTTCACCTCCTGGCTATGTGGGCTTTAACGAAGGCGGTCAGCTCACAGAGGCGGTACGCCGTCGCCCTTATACCGTTGTATTGTTCGATGAAATTGAAAAAGCTCATCCAGATGTTTTCAATCTTTTGCTTCAATTACTAGAAGACGGCCGCCTAACAGACTCGAAAGGACGCACCGTAGATTTTAAAAATACTTTAATAATAATGACCTCTAACATTGGCTCTAAAGTTATTGAAAAAGGTGGCGGCGGTTTAGGTTTTGAATTTGGCGGCGGAGATGCTCAAGACAATACATACAATCGGATTCGTTCATTGGTCAACGAAGAACTGAAGCAATATTTCCGCCCTGAGTTCCTCAATCGTTTAGATGAAATAATCGTATTCCGCCAACTCAACCGCGATGAAGTTAAACTAATTGCAGATATAATGCTCCTTGAAGTGTTTAAACGAATGCAAGAAAAAGGTATTAGTCTGTCTGTAACAGAATCATTTAAAGAACGTTTGGTAGAAGAGGGTTACAACCCTAGTTATGGAGCTCGTCCGTTGCGTCGGGCAGTGATGCGCCTACTAGAGGATTCTCTGGCAGAGGAATTCCTTTCCGGTCGGCTTACAGAGGGTGATGCGGCCCTAGTTGATGTTAATGAAGAGAAGCAAGTTGTAATAAGACAAACCACTCTCCCCCAAGAGGAATCTGAGCTAGCAAGCGCAAACGTCTAGTTAAGGATGAGTTTAGATTCCATCAACTCCCATAGCATTGCCCCTGTGCATTTACTACGGGGGCCTGGGGCTTGGCAGCAAGCATTACCGCTAATCAACGGTTTATGTGGCCGGCCTTTACTCTTAGGGCGAAGCGCTTCCACAAGGTTAATTCGCAAACAATTAAGTGAGGATTTAACCAATCAAAACCTTGCGGTTGAGAATGCGGAACTACGTTTTGATTGCTGCGATTCAGATCTAGCACTTGTAGAAGAGCAAATTAAATTAAGCAATTGCGATGCGGTAATTGCATGCGGTGGCGGTAAGGTTCTTGATGCTGGCAAACTAATAGCGAATCATCTTGATCTTGTCTGCATCACTGTTCCTACCAGCGCGGCCACCTGCGCAGGCTGGACCGCCTTAGCCAATATTTATTCAGCAGCTGGCGCTTTTCAAGCAGATGTATCACTTAAACGCTGCCCTGATTTACTGATATTTGATCACCAACTCATCCTCACAGCGCCACCTCGCACCTTGGCCAGTGGCATCGCCGATGCAATGGCTAAATGGTACGAAGCATCAGTAAGCAGCGGCCAAAGCAGTGATGGCTTGGTGCAACAAGCTGTTCAACAAGCAAGGGTATTGCGCGATCAATTGCTTTTAGAAGGGGTTGAAGCATTACAAGATCCTGGCTCTGCTCCTTGGTGCCGAGTGGCGGAAGCAAGCGGCCTCACCGCTGGTTTGATCGGGGGCCTCGGTGGCGCCCGTTGCCGCACTGTTGCAGCCCATGCCATCCACAATGGGCTAACCCAGCTAGCTGAATGCCACGGCTCCATGCATGGCGAAAAAGTTGCTTTTGGGGTGCTCGTGCAACTGCGTTTAGAAGAGCAGATTGGTGGCAGCGGTTTAGCTGCTCAAGCGCGCAGACAGCTTCTGCCTTTCTTTAAAAAATTGGGCCTGCCAGTGAATTTGCAAGAATTAGGGCTTGGTAAAGCCAGCCTTGAGCAATTGCAACAGGTATGCAAATTTGCCTGCAAGCCGGGTTCTGATTTGCATCATTTGCCGTTTCCTGTTGGCGCCGATGATTTGTTGGCAGCTTTAGTTAGCAGCAGCCAAGGATGCCTAACCCGCTAAGCGCTGCTGCCCAGCAGCTGATTGATCCACAAGCCAGGGCCCTAGCTGCAAATGTTCGCTGGTTGCAGCTAAATCTCGGGGGCGCTTTAGCAAATTTGAATTGGCCAGTAGCGGTGTTAGGGGAAGGCACGCCTTTATTAATGTTGCATGGATTTGATAGTTCTTTTTTAGAATTTCGCCGTATTGCTCCTCTTTTAGCAAGTAACTATCAACTTTGGATTCCTGATCTTTGCGGATTTGGCTTTTGTCCGCGCCCAATCGCTGCCGCTTACGGGCCCCAGCTGGTGATCGAGCACTTGTTAGCACTTACGGCTGTAATTAATGCAGAAAATCCCTCTGCACCCCTCGGCTTAATCGGTGCCTCGATGGGCGGAGCGGTTGCAATTGTTTTAGCGAGAGAATTGGAGCAGGCCAACCCCAAAAAACTGCAGCAAATATTGTTACTGGCACCAGCTGGATTAACCGGGAAAGCAATGCCATTGCCCCCATTACTAGACAAACTTGGTGTTGCTTTCCTCGGCTTAGCAGCAGTGCGCAAAGGGCTTTGCCGCCAAGCATTTGCTGATCCGAAATCAAGCGTAGGGGCAGCCGAAGAGGAAATTGCCAGCCTGCATTTACAAAGCCCAGGCTGGGCCCATGCCCTTGCTTGCTTTGCCCGAAGTGGTGGTTTTGCAGGAGTTGGCGCTCCATTACCAGCTACCCCCTTAACAGTGTTGTGGGGCGCAAATGATCGCATTTTGAGGCCGCCATTGCGTCTTGCAGCAGCAGCGCTGCTTGGGGATTGCTGCACAGAATTGCAAAATTGCGGACACCTACCCCACCTCGATCAACCCGAAAAGGTGATAGCCCATTGGCTAAATTCTCAGCCTAAAACACCCGCATGAGCGGACCCCTCTTGAATTTGATCAGCCAAGGTGTACGCCTTTGGTTGTATAGCGTTTGCGATGAATTACAACATCTAAACCTGCAATTAGAGGGTTCTGCTTTAGCCATGCTTGGGGGCAACCTTGAAGGGGCAAAACTAGAAGCAAAGGGGGTGGTATTTCAATCTTTAGCCATCGCAACGGTGGAGCTTCAAAGTGAACCTATCAGTTTTGATTTAACACAACTACTAAAAGGAAAAGATCTAAAGCTAAATAAGCGTTTTCGCATTCATGGCAAGGTGGAATTTAGCGGTGAAGGCCTTTGCAAATCCCTTGCTAATCCCCATTGGCTAAGTTTCAGCAACAACCTAGCAATACTTTTATTTGGTAATTCAAAATTAAAAAGCTACGAAATCAGTGAAAACAAACTCACCTTATATAGCAGCCAGGGCGAATTCATTAATTGCGGTTTAGAAGTTATAGATGGTGAACTCTGGCTAACGCCAATAACTGCAGCAAACAGCAAAGCGATTCAGGTGCCTCTCGATTCCGCAATTAGGCTTGAGGAGCTATCAATTAATCAGCAACATTTAACCTTATCTGGCAGCTCAATTGTTAGCGTGAAATCGGCTGAATTAAAGTAACAAAATAAAAAACAACCGCCGGCGTAAATAAATAACTATCAACCCGATCTAAGATTCCTCCATGGCCTGGAATTAAGGCGCCGGAATCTTTTACACCCGCATCCCGTTTCATCATCGATTCAGTGAGATCACCCACCAAAGCGAAAAGGGCCACCAACGCGCCCAATACCGCCCCAAGAGCCCAGCCCCAATTCCAACCGAGCAGCACCCCGCCGATGGCGCCGCAAACAACGCAGGCGATTAAACCCGCCAGGGCACCTTCAACAGTTTTCTTAGGAGATATCTCAGAAAGCATCGTGCGGCCGTAGCGGCTACCCCAGAGATATGAACCACAATCTGCCGCCCAGATCAATACAAAAGCCAACAGGGTGATCGCCAAACCATCAGGAGCTGCCCTTAAGCGCACCCAATGGCTTGGCAGAAAGCCAAGATAAAAAAGACCAAAGATCGAAGCCGCGATATCGGAAATACTGCCGGTTACTGGTTGCAACAACAACCAACCACAAATAACCGTACCCGCCAACGGCAACACAGCTGCCGTAAGGGGGCTGGCTTGAAATAACTGGGTGGTAATCAGCAAAAGTTGGCACACCACCAAGGTGGTTTTTGTTGCTGGCCTAATTCCTTTAAATTGAGCTAATCGAAAAAATTCTAAAAGAGCAAGATGAACAATTACCCCAAGGCTGAGGGTGAACCACCATCCACCAAGCCAAATAATAATTAAGGCGAAAATTGCCGCCGCCAAGCCGCTCAACCACCTATTCATATTTTCATTCCAGGCAATTTCATATCCTGCTGCCAAGCAAGCTCATTGATGGCGCTCCGCTGCGATTAAAAAGAGGGGTTCTGCCGCCCCCAAGCGGGTTTGATCGCCCCGGCGTTGCATGCGGTGCACCGTTGCTTGCACCACCTGAAGATCTGTGGCTGCAAGCTGGCCAAGATGGTCGGTGGCATCAACCAATCCCTCCAAACTTGAGGTGCTTATCACTAGACGCCCCCTCAAAGCAAGGCAATCCCACACCGCCCTCAGCACATCTCCAAGGGGGCGACCCACCTCCAGCAGCACTCGATCTGGATTAGGGGCAAGCCTATGGAGATCACCCGGTGCTTGCCCTTGCAACACCTCCAGATTCTTGATCCCAAAACGGGCCCGGTTGCGCTCAAGCAACTCCACAGCCTCCGGATCGCGTTCTAACGCTTGCACCCTGCCCATGGGTAACAAACGGGCGATTTCAAGGGCAAGAGCGCCGGTTCCGCCCCCCACATCCCAAACCACTGAATCGGGCCGTGGCCGCAAATGGGCCAGCAGCATCACCCGTTGTTCCATGGGCGTGGGGCTAAAGCCAGGGGCAGCCTCAAAGGCTCCATCTGGTATCCCCGGGGTAACGAAATCCCATTGATAGGGGGCCTGGACCGACACCTAAATCAAGCCAGAACTTCAACCGTATCAGCGATCTGCCCCCCCCATAGCAACTGCTGTTGTTGCAACCACTGAATGCGGGCTGGATCTAGTTGTTCCCCTGGCAGCAATAAAGCGATACCAGGGGGATACGGACAGATGGTTTCAGCTGCAATCCGCCCTGCCGCCTCAGCTAAAGGCAGTGTTATTGAAGGCAGGCGCCATGCCTCGGCAAGAGGCACTTGTAATCCAGCCAAGCGAGGAAATGGTGGGGGATCAAGCGGTGGCAAAGATGGCACTTTTTGCTGGCAATATTTCAAACGCTCTAATTCGCGGCAGAGGCGCCGACGCAGTGGCGCGATGGGAGCCAAACCAAGGCAAAAAGTGAGTGTTAATGCTTCCGGGCATTCCGCTACAACCCCCCTTTGCATTAAGTAGTCGTCTGCGGCACTACCGCTAAGGCCCCACTGGGCGCAATGCAATACAAAGCGCAAAGGGTCTTGGTTTTGCACAAGGGGGATACCTTTTTTTATCAGCGCAGCCCTAAGGCTTAAGGCTTGGTTTAGGCAGCGTTGCAAGTGACGCTCACCAGCAACCGCTGAGTATCGAGCCACCGCTTGTTCTGTTGAAAGCAGCAACAAAGCACTGGGGCTACTGCTTTGAAACCAGAGCAGGGCCCGCTCCAATTGCTGGCTTTGCAACCTTTCACCCTGTAGATGAAGCAACGCGGTTTGCCCCAAACTGCCAAGGGTTTTGTGGATCGATTGCACCACCAGATCAGCGCCAGCGGCAAGAGCCCCCCGGGGCAGGCTGGCCGCGAAATTAAAATGGGCGCCATGGGCTTCATCTACAAGCACCGGCAGCCCAACACCATGGGCGATCGCCACCAAAGAATCCAGCTCGGCAGCCAAGCCCTGATAGGTGGGGGATACAAGCACCAGCAAAGCAACAGAACCGGCCTTTTCAAGGATTTGTTCCAGCCATTGCGCCGGCAAGGGTTGGGCTAAGCCAGTGGCTGGATCAAACGGCACATCGTAAAAAAGTGGCTCCAAATTGCCAAGCAAACAACCGTGCAACAAGCTGCGGTGATGGTTGCGAGGCAACAAAACCCGTGCCCCTGGTGCGGCTGCCCCCAACAAAGCTGCCTGCAATAAACCGCTGGCGCCATTCACCCCATACCAGCTCTGGCTTACGCCAAAAAAAGCGGCCAGCTGTTGCTGGGAAGCAGCTACCGCCCCCTCCCGTAGCAACGGCCCGCCAAGCTCTGGCAGTTCAGGTAAATCAAGCTGCCAGGGCAACTGTTGCTGCACGCCACTACCAAGCCAAGCCCTGCCGCGGCCATGGGCTGGTAGATGCAAAAAAACCCCCTTGCGGCGAGCTTCTCGCCTAAGCGCAACTTCTAAGGGCCAGGGCTTATGGGCAGCAGCTAATGGATTCCACACCAGATCAGTGATTCAGTTTCTAGAGTTTGTTTAGTTATGAGTTCGGCCATCTATAAGCGCCCTGCTGTTCCCCTTCATCAACTGCTGGGACGCCTGCTGGTGGTGCTATGGCAACTGGGCCGATTAAGCCTCACTCTTTTAAGCCAAGGTAGTAGTAAGGATCCGCAGGTGCAGAAGCGCCTCGGCGCCTTACTACTAAGTACTCTTACTAATCTCGGGCCTTGTTTCATTAAATTAGGGCAGGCATTATCCACTCGTCCAGATTTAGTTAATCGCGATTGGTTAGAGCAATTAACACGTTTGCAAGATGATCTTCCCTCCTTTGATCACGATATAGCTCTTGCAACTATCGAGCATCAGTTAGGTGCTCCAGCAAGCAATTTGTTTGCTATTTTTCCAAGTAAGCCAATTGCAGCAGCAAGCCTTGGCCAGGTTTATAAAGCGCAGATGCACGATGGGCGCTGGGTAGCGGTAAAAGTGCAAAGGCCAAAGCTGCACGCAAAGTTAGTGCTTGATCTAGCTGTAATTAGATTGCTGGCTCAATTTACGGGCCCCTTTCTTCCCCTAAATTTAGGAGATGATTTAACAGCAATAGTTGATGAATTCGGCAATACACTGTTTAGAGAAATAGATTATGAATTAGAAGCTGATAATGCAGAACGCTTTGCGGCATTATTTGATGATGATCCAAGTATAGTTATACCGGCAGTTGAGCGAATGTTAAGTAGCCAAAAGGTGCTTACTACCACCTGGCTTGAAGGGGTGAAGTTGCAGGAAAGGTCGGTGCTTGAAGAAAATCAATTGGATCCCACAACCCTTGTAAAAGCTGGGGTAATTGCAGGGTTGCGGCAACTTTTAGAGTTTGGTTATTTCCATGCAGATCCTCATCCAGGCAATTTATTTGCGCTACCTGGCGGCAAGGATGGCAATGGCCGTTTGGGATATGTTGACTTTGGCATGATGGATATGCTTAGTAATGATGATCGCTTAACCCTTACCGATGCGGTTGTTCATTTAATTAATCGTGATTTCCTATCCCTTGGCCATGATTTTGTGCGGCTGGGATTTTTGCAACCAAATACTGATTTAAGCCCAATTCTTCCTGCATTAGAAGAGGTGTTAGGCGGACAACTTGGCGAATCGGTTGGCAGCTTTAATTTTAAAACGATCACCGATCGCTTTTCAGAGCTGATGTTTGATTATCCTTTTAGGGTGCCGGCTCGGTTTGCCTTAATAATTCGAGCAGTGGTGAGTCAGGAAGGTTTAGCTTTAAGATTAGATCCAGATTTCAGCATCATTAGGGTTGCATATCCCTACGTTGCAAAACGTTTACTCGCTGCCGATACTGAAGAATTAAGGCGAAAATTGCTTGATATTTTATTTGACAGTGCAGGCAAATTACAACTTCAAAGATTAGAAAACTTGCTTGATGTTGTGGGTCAAGACGGCAGCCCCACCGATTTGCTACCCGTGGCGGGTGCTGGATTGCGATTAATTCTTGGCCCCCAGGGCCATGATCTGCGCCAGAGGCTTCTGCTCACTCTTGTGCGGGACGGACGCCTCAACACGGAGGATCTCAGCAATTTGGCAAAACTGTTGCGGCGCCGTTTTGGGCCTAAACGGCTTGCCAGCGACCTACTGGCCAAGTTGAGCTCCTAGCCTGTAGCACCACTCAGGCGGCTATTGGACTACGACAGCATTGAATTTGATCTTCCTTACGCGGTAATCCAACAGCCGCCGTTCCTGCTCAGTGGTTTTGGCCTAGCCATTGGCGTGCTCTGTGGCCTCACTTTTGCAAAACTGATCCAAAATCGCCTAGAGGCCTGGAAGCAAGATCGCTTACCCCTGCTGCCCCTTGGCAATGCAGAAACCTCCATAGCTTTTGCCGGAACTCTGATTGGAATCACCCTGTTTATCGGAGGGGCCTTGCAGGTGTTTGGCTTTGCGGCAGGGGCGGCAATGCTGGTATCAATGCTGCTTGCTCTCCTTACTGGCGGTGGCCTCTGGGTGCAGCTAGAGCGCTTGATGAAGCAGGTGGAAGAGGGTAGTTTTAAAGCGGTGGATTTCGATAACTTCGATCAGTTTTTCTGAACTGGCTAGTAAATGAGCCGAGTTTGATTAAGGTTTGAAATATCACGCAATTTCTTTGTGGCGGTGAGCTCCCCCAGCCAAACCAATCCAGCCCGATTGCTTGTGGTGGAAGACGACGAAACAATTCGCGAAACCATTACTGAAGCCCTGATTAATGAAGGGTTTGTGGTGGATGCAGTAGCCACTGGCAATGGAGCCCTTGAGCGTTTTAAGGGCAGCCCGGATCAGCTGCCCTTCGATTTAGTGCTGCTCGATTTAATGCTGCCTGGAGTTAGCGGCCTAGATGTGTGCCGCTATGTGCGTCGCCGGGGCTTCTCAACACCGATTTTGGTTGTAAGCGCCCGCGATTCCGAAACAGACAAGGTGGTGGGGCTTGAGGTGGGGGCGGATGATTACTTAATTAAACCGTTTGGCATGCGGGAATTGGTGGCCCGTTGCCGCGCTTTGCTGCGCCGCAGCGGCAGCAACGGCGACAGTGGCGAAAAGCAAGTATTGCGCCATGAAGACATCACCCTCTATCCGGAGGAATGTCGTGTTACCCGCGGCGGCAAGGAGGTAAATCTTTCCCCCAAGGAGTATCGCCTGCTTGAAATGTTTATGCAAAATCCAAAGCGGGTTTGGAGCCGCGATAAATTATTAGAACGAGTTTGGGGTATTGATTTTATGGGTGATAGTAAAACTGTAGACGTACATATTCGCTGGCTAAGAGAGAAATTAGAAACCAATCCGAGCGCTCCTGAATTTATACTAACTGTACGCGGTTTTGGTTATCGTTTCGGATGATATTTGGTTTAAAAAAGTTATGGCGCAAGCCCAATTGCTTGGATGCAGAACAATTACTCGGCTGGCTTGAGGATTCACCTCAAGGGCTGTTGGTTTTGGATCCGTGGAACCGCTTGCAGCATATAAACAGTAGGGCAAGGCGCCTCTTAAATCTATCCAACGCATCGATACTGTCAAATCGCTACCTTCTAGAAGTAGTGCGCTGCCATCAATTAGACGCTGCGGTGGCTGAAGCACGCCGCAGCAACAGCAGCCAAAGAGTTAGCTGGAATGCCACCGCCGTGAGCGCTACTCCACTTGAACCGGAAAACATCAGTTCTGAGCCCTTGGAGGCCCTCGCAATCCCTGGCGCAGGGGGTTGGATTGGTGTTTTTGTGCAAAGTTGCCAGTCTTTGCAATCCCAACAACAACAGCAGGAGCGCTGGATTAGCGATGTAGCCCACGAATTGCGCACCCCACTCACTGCCCTATCGCTTGTAACCGAATCCCTTGCCCAAAACCCCAACAAAAAGCAGGTGGTTCAGATTGAGCGATTACAGCGAGAACTAGATCGTTTACAGCGCTTAGTTTCAGATCTATTGGAATTAAATAAACTTGACAATCCATCTCTAAATAACACTGAAAGCAGCATAAAAATAGTAAATATTCGTGATTTAGTTGGCAAAGCATGGCAAACAATTGCTCCATTAGCAGAGCAGCATCAGATTGATCTTGTGCTCGAAAGCAGCAATGCCCACCCCGTAATGGGTAATCAAACTTTATTACACAGAGCCCTATTAAATCTGCTTGATAATGCCTTGCGTTTCAGCCCAGATGAAACCGAAATCAACGTTAAACTTCAGCTTGAAGGTCGTTGGCAGCGCATAGAAATTAGCGACCAAGGCAATGGTTTTAGCCCGGAGGATTTGCAACATATGTTTGAACGATTTTATAGAGGTGATCCATCCCGAGCCAGTGCCAAAAGGGTGGGCAGCGGCCTTGGTTTAGCAATCGTGCAACAGATCGCAATAGCCCATGGGGGCCATATCCGCGCCCGCAACAACAGCAGTGGTGGTGCATTGTTGGTTTTGTCGTTGCCCGTGAGCCCATGAGCCGTTTACGGTTGCAAAAATTACTTTCTGCCGCTGGGGTGTGCTCCAGGCGCCGCGCTGAGGAGCTAATGCTTCAAGGCCGCATTTTGGTAAATGGGGTGCGGGCAAAACCAGGCGACCAAGCCGATCCAGCAATTGATCGCATTGAAATAAATGGCAAGCCACTCCCTGCCAAGGCTTCCTGCTGCACCTTGCTGCTGCACAAACCAAGGGGAGTGCACAGCACCTGCCACGACCCAATGGGCAGACCCACGGTTTTAGATCTGCTGCCGCCGGATCTAGCGAGGGGGCAAGGGCTCCACCCAGTGGGGCGCTTGGATGCCTTTAGCCATGGGGCTCTGCTGCTTAGCAACGATGGTGAGATCACCCTCAGCCTCACCCACCCCCGTTTTAATCATCCCAAGCGCTATTTGGTGTGGGTAGAGGGGAACCCCAGCCCTCAGGTATTGGAGCGCTGGAGCAAAGGGGTGCCCCTTGATGGGATCGCTAGCCGTGCGGTATTTGTGGCATTAAAGGAACATGGCAGGCGGCGCAGCTTGGTAGAAATTGAGATGAAGGAGGGGCGTCATCGTCAAATTCGCCGCACCGCGGAATTATTGGGCCACCCGGTTTTAGATCTGCAGCGTTTATCAGTGGGGCCAGTGCAATTAGGTGATCTGGAGCCTGGAGCCTGGCGATGGTTAAGTGAAAGCGAAACCACTGCCCTTGCCAAATTATTAAATCCCCCTGAACCCGATTACGAACAATCCGAAAAGCCAAAGCGTTTCCGTGGCCAAAGTTAAAAGCAACCAAAAGATTTCCGTAAAGCAGCAACAGCAGGAAGCTGCATTGCGTTCCTTTGGCCTGCGCTTGCAGCGGGAAAGGGAACAGCAAAACCTCAGCATGCGCCAGCTAGCCCTTGATACGCGAGTTAGCACAGCTGTGCTGGAAGCCCTGGAAAAAGGCTGGATTCAACGGCTGCCGGAAGCTGCTTTTCTTGGCACGATCCTGAAGAAACTGGCGGAACGCTTAGCGCTTCCAAAAACAGAAGTTGCAGAAGTAATTAAGACAGCTTTACCCCCAATCCACAAAAGCTCAGTGGGCGGAGATGATACCTTAACTGGTTTCACCCTTGGCTCGATCGAACTATTTAGTACCTGGCAAGGCACTATTGCCTATGGAACATTGCTAATGGCGCTCATCTACGGCCTAAACCTTCAACAACAACAATTAATTAGATCCGGCAGTTTCAGCCCTGCTCCGATTGCACCGCAACAAGGCCTACAAAGAGAAGCTCAACCGCTCACTAAATTGCTGCAGCTTTACCCAGAACTAAGACCTCTGCCATAAAGCTTGCCTAGTTGTTGCAGCCCCTCAAGATGGCCCCTCAAATTGGCAATTGGTTGATCCAATCGCCATTTCCAATTTCCGCTTGCTGTGCCTGGAGTATTGAAACGGGCCTGATCATCAAGGCTCATCAGATCCTGCAGCGGCACCACTGCTAAATCTGCTGTGGATCCAAGCGCTAACCGCAACAATTCCCAACCAGGGGATTCCACCGGATGACCCAAAAGATTTTGCAGTTGCTGTTTCACTGCATCTGATTGTTGCTGCCACCAGCCCCTTGCTGTGGCGTTGTCGTGGGTGCCGGTATAAACAACCCAACTACCAGTGCCAAAGTTTTGAGGTAGGTAGGCATTAGTTGGATCAGCTTCAAATGCGAATTGCAACACCTTCATGCCAGGGAGATCAAAACTTTCCCGTAGAGTGTCTACATCAGGGGTAATTACACCAAGATCCTCAGCCACAAGCGGCAAGGGGCCGGCGCAACGGCGGCTGAGCTTTTTCAGGATTGCTTGCCCAGGTGAAGGCAGCCATTCGCCAGCTTCAGCTGTGCTATCGGCACCAGCCACACTCCAAAAACCGGCAAAGGCGCGGAAGTGATCAAGCCGCAGCAAATCAAATAACTCCAGCTGCCTTTCAAGCCGCTGCAACCACCAACGGTAGCCATTTAAACGATGACGGCTCCAGCGATATACAGGCGTAGACCAAAGCTGACCGGTAGCTGAAAAATAGTCTGGCGGTACACCACTTTGTTGAGCAAGGCTGCCATCGGGATTAAGGCTAAATAAGCCCGGCTTACTCCACACATCAGCGCTGTCGTGAGCGCCATAAAAAGGTAGATCACCTAGTAATTGCACGCCGCGCTTTTGGCTGTGGGCGCGCAATGCCTGCCATTGCTGCTGCAACTGCCACTGCTGTAGAGCCTCTTGCTGCAGCAGTGGCGCCTCCTGTTCGTCTAGTTGCTGAATTACAGCTTTATGGCGAGCGGCATAGGCTTTAGGCCACCGCCACCAAGGGGCCCCCTCAAAACGGCGGTGCAGCACCATGAAGCGGCAATGATCTTTTAACCAAAACTGCTGCTGCAAGCACCAGCGGCTGAAGCTTTGATCGAGAGCTGATTGGGGCTCCAGCTGATCGGGATCTAAAAATTGCGGATTAAGGGCAAAACCGCTAGGGGAGCTGTAAGGGGATCCAGTGTTATCTGTTGGGGCAAGCGGTAAAACCTGCCACACCTTCACTTGATGATCGGCAAGAAGATCGATCCACTCAAGGGCCGCTTGGCCAAAGCAACCGCTAGAGCCAGGGCCAGGCAAACTGGAAACATGCATCAATACACCGAATTGGCGCTGGCCCCCCAGCAGCTTTAAGAGATTGCTCATAGCTGAGGTAGGCGGTAGCGGTTCACAATCTTGCGGGCAAAGGGGGGCAGATGGCTTTCCACCATGTGGGGATGATGGCGCTTTAACCACAGCGCATTTCTTGTGAAGTGGGAATCAATAGAGAAACGCGCATATTCCAAGCCTTTAGGCCCCACTTTTTGCACAACAAAACCCACTAGTTCCGCCAGCCAACCGGGCAGTTTCAGGGCTTTGTCGTATGCCTCTATGCCCTGCTGCACAGCTTGCCTGCGGTTACCTGCACTCATCACAGGTTGGGTTTGTAATTCCTTCTCAACAAGATCCAAAAGCTGCTGGCCACGGTTGTTACGCACCACTAACCATTGCCAGCGAAATGGCGCTCCCATGTAACCCACCACTAAATCAGCAGCGGCATTTACGTAGTCAAAACAGCTAAGGCAACTGGGGGCAAACACCTCCTTAAGTTTTGGTGTGTCGAGGCCAAAAAAGGGCACAGTTTCTTTACTGCCATCGCTGTGGCGAAAGTGAATTCGAAAATCCTGCATAAATTCGTAGTGCACCACTGTGTCTGGGGAGCGACTACTGGAATTCAAGAAGGTTTGCAAACCAGCCCTGCTCACGTTGTCTACGCAAGGCAAACCCAACACATAAAGCTCTTCGAGGCCAAGACTGCTTTGCACCGCCCTTAGCGCCTGGGTTTGACAGCCCACACCCACCACAAGTAAGCGACGGATGCCACTGCCAGGTAGCTGTTCCAGCACCGAAAGGTTGTTGGAAAGAGTTGGTTTATTTACCCGTGCTGCGCGCACCTCAGCAACGCTGCGGGCAAGCACCGGCACCGGCGTAAAACGATCATCTGGGCTTTGCTGCACGCAGACAACCGCATCAACGAGCCCCTGCTCTAGGGCACGTTCACCGATGCTGCTAACGATGCCAGTCCACTGTGCCCCCTCCAGCCCAGGTTCAAGCCTGCCGCACAACATGCGCTGGAAAACACCGAAATAAAGCTCATCCTCGTTATCAAGCTTGCGGCTGCGGCCATGGGCTTGGAATTCCAGCTGATCAAATTGTTGATGTATGAAGGCGCAGGCCTGGCGCACATAGGCCACCCAGCGGGTATCGCAAAGGCCGCAATCACTGCAAAGCTGCTTGGCTGGCCTAACCGTGCCACGGGCCATGGGGCGGGCCCTTTCGTGGGGAGCAAATGTCAATGCACACGAACTCGCGCTCAGGCCCCAAACTATCGGGCATGGTTACCGTTTCGCCGCCTTCAAACAAACAACCTTGGCAGCAACTGCGGCGGCGCAGCCGGGTGCTTTGGCGGCTTGGAGTTTTAACTGCTGGGATCGGCCTGGGTGCAGTTCTAGGGGGGCAACTAATTCCTCTGAAGGCACCCAAGCCAATCGAGGATCTACAGCCGGCCATCAGCCGCCTTGCAGATCCGCCCGGCCGGCCCCAAACCCTGCTACTACTTGGCCTTGATAGCGAAAAGATCAACGCCAAAAACCAAGCCCTAGCCCAGGTGCAGCTGTTACTTATGGCGCGGGTGCATCCAGCAGGGGGCCTAGAGCTGCTGCAGATCCCAAGCGAATTAGCGGTGCTACTGCCGGGCCAGCAAAAATTGCAACCGCTAACGGATCTCTATCGCCAGGGGGGTGTTGCCTTAATTGCAGATGTGGTGGCTCAATTGCTGGCAAATGGCGGTGAACCCGTGCTGCCAGATCGCTACCTATTGATACCAAGGGGTGCCATGCAGGAAGCAATTAATGGCATCGGCGGGCTGCCCTTCAACATTGAAACCGCCATGAGATATCAAGATAAAAAAAGCAAATTAAAAATTGAATTAGATGCGGGCCAGCAATGGCTAGGGGGCGCTCAGCTAGATCAACTATTGCGCTTTCAAGGCCCTGATCAAGGTGATAGCGGTAGGCGCCAACGCCAACAGCAACTTGTGTTGCCCCTGGCAGAGCGCCTGGCTGATCCCAATGTTGTGCCAAAACTTCCCGCTTTATTACTAGGGCTTCGCTCAAAGTTCGATACAAATCTGGGCCATGGAGAAATGCTCAGCCTGCTGGCCGCAGGGCTAAAAAATCCGGATTTAATCAGCCTCAGCCGGCTACCGCTTAGCAGCACATCTGGGCCGCGCCGCCTTGATCAACAACGGGCCACCCCCCTGCTCGAGCTTTGGCATCAAGGCCAAAGCCCAACTTCAGAAAATTCCTTAATAAACCTTGAAGGCGCAGAAGGAGAAAGCACCACAAGGGCCCTCGAGCTGCTTCAAGGGGCAGGCTTAATCGCGCAGCTGAGTATCAACAGCGCAGAACAGCAACGGCAACGCACATTGATCCTGCACGGCCGCAATCCAAAGCAGGCCCTGGCAGTGCGAAAAGTGCTCGGGGTTGGGGAACTGCAACGGGGGCCTTTGAGCCCTGGCGCCGAGGTTGAAGTGTTGCTTGGCAAAGATTGGCTCGTTAAAAAGCCCTAGGCCAAATCGAGCTGCCGCAGCCTTTGCTTCATCAGAATTGCCAATGGGGCTGTGAGAGCAAGGGCCTGGCGATCCCCTGGCTGCCAATTACCTAACCAAGCCAAATTCTCTTGCCGCCGCTGTTGAGGCTCCCAATCCCCCCCCACCTGCAATAAGCCCACAAGAGGTACGCCCGCCTGTTTCAGCAACGCCTGATGCAGTGCTGCCTCGCCATGCAGCCGCGGCCCGCCAGGTAAAACCAAAAGTGTTGGCAGCCGATGGGCGGCAAGGGGTTCAACCCAATCCACCAATTCCAGATCATCTGGCAGCACCCAAAGGCGCTCTTCCCCAAACTGCAATTGAGGGTTTGCAGCGGCATTATTCAACCAGCGCAGAGGGCCCCAACCCATGGAGCCACAGGCCCAAGCGAAGGGGGCAACCACGGCACTGGCGTGGGGAGCGCAAATTAACAAAACATCCATTTGAGGCGGGATAGAGGGCTCGCTTCTACGATCGGGGCTCATCATCACAATCACAGCCCAAGCGCCGTGACGAGATTTTTGGCCACCGAACGCAGTATCACCAGCCTCCATCCTGGCGACGGCAATCGTTTGCGGTTGTTTAGCGGCAGCGCAAACCCAGCACTTGCCAATGAAATTGCTGCTTATTTAGGTATCCCAGACGGACCTCGGGTAAGCAAAAGCTTTGCTGATGGTGAGATTTACATCCAAATCCAGGAATCGATCCGCGGTTGCGATGTGTTCCTGGTGCAACCCACCTGTGCGCCGGTAAACGACCACTTGATGGAACTGCTGATCATGGTGGATGCCTGCCGTAGAGCGTCGGCGCGTCAAATCACAGCAGTGGTTCCCTACTACGGCTACGCAAGGGCAGATCGCAAAACAGCGGGTAGGGAATCGATTGCTGCAAAATTGGTAGCAAATTTATTGCTTGCCTCTGGGGTTAATCGGGTGCTGGCGATGGATCTGCACTCATCCCAAATACAAGGTTATTTTGATATTCCCTGCGATCACATCTACGGGGCACCGGTACTGGTGGATTACCTAGCCACCCGCGACCTAGGTGAGGTGGTGGTGGTATCACCCGATGTGGGTGGAGTTGCAAGAGCGCGAGCTTTTGCAAAGCGGATGGATGATGCTCCCCTAGCGATTATTGATAAACGCCGTTCTGCTCACAACGTGGCTGAAAGCCTCACAGTTATTGGTGATGTGAAAGGTAAAACGGCAGTTTTAGTAGACGACATGATCGATACCGGCGGCACGATTTCAAAAGGGGCGCAACTACTGCGGCAGAGGGGCGCTGAACGGGTAATTGCCTGCGCCACCCATGCGGTGTTTTCACCGCCAGCTATTGAGAGGCTTGCTGAACCAGGCTTATTTGAAGAGGTGCTGGTTACAAATAGCATTCCAATACCTGCAGATCAATACTTCCCACAACTGCAGGTTCTTTCTGTAGCAAATATGCTCGGTGAAGCGATTTGGCGCATTCATGAAGAGAGTTCTGTGAGCTCAATGTTTCGTTAAAAAAGATGAACTTAATCGCAAAACTATTCGCGAAAATACATATCCCGAAGCGATCCAGCCTGCTTTTACCTCTGTTCATTGGAGCTAATGCTTATTTTATAAATCCCGCCATAGCAAATTCAAACCGAGTTGGGGTATGGCTTACTAATACTCCAAGCCCGCTCTATTACGAAGCAACTCGTATTGATCGGGCAGTGAATGAGTTAGCTGATGCAGGATTTAATACTCTTTACCCAAATGTATGGAGCCGTGGCACCACCTTCCATCGCTCAAAATGGGCACCTATGGAGCCGGCTCTAGCAACGCGTTCACCTGATTTAGACCCGATCTGCCGGATGACAGCCGTAGCCCACAAAAGAGGCTTACAAGTTATTCCTTGGTATGAATATGGCTTAATGGAACCGGGTGATGCAGCGGTTGTTAAACAAAATCCCGATTGGATCTTAAAGAAGATAGATGGTTCCCCTTACTACGCAATGCACGGAGCAAACTTAAAAACATCTCCTTTAAAAGATTTAAGGGTGTGGTTAAATCCAGCCCACCCTGGAGTGCGAGAGCGATTTATTGGTTTAATCACCGAAATCGTAGAGCGATGCAAAGTTGATGGGGTTCAGCTAGATGATCATTTTGCCTGGCCTGTGGATTTAGGTTACGACGCTTACACAGCAGCATTATATAAACAAGAAACAGGCCTTGAACCTCCAGCCGATTACACAAATCGCGCCTGGATGACCTGGCGTCGTCAAAAATTAACCGGGCTATTGGTGGAATTGCGCCAAGCCCTACAACGCAGTAATGGCAATGGCAGGATCAGTTTATCGCCAGGTCCATTTCGCTTTGCTTACAACAAGTGGTTGCAGGATTGGGAGATCTGGTCTGTGAGGCGATTGGTGGATGAATTGGTAGTTCAAAATTATGCATATTCAGTGCGCGGATTTGAACAAGATCTCAATCAACCAGCCCTCGATCGTGCCCGCAGCTGGGGTATCCCAATTAATATTGGCGTGCTTGCTGGTTTTGGTGGGCGCAGCACAGATACAAACACTCTGCGCAAAAAGATAGCACTTAGCGCCGAGAGAGGATTTGGTGTTATTTACTTTTATTGGGAAGGTTTATGGGGGCAATACGCTGGTAAAGAAGGAGGAGAAATACGTAAAACAGTTCTTAATCAAGTGCACCGCAGCTTATACCCAGATCCGTTCCCAAACTCAAATAATCTACGCACAATTAGGTAACTTTTTTTTACAACCCTAAACATTGACGCGTAATTTCTTGGCTGTTGGCTGAATGCAAACGATCAAGGAGCCAATATAAAGTTTTTTGCATCTGATCTTTGCGTTGGGGGCCATAGTTGCGCCAACCCATGAATAATTTTAAAAACCGCGAAGCGGCAATTGGATTTTGCACATCGAGTGCCACTAGTTGATCAGCCAGCCAGCGATAGCCACTGCCATCTGGTTTATGAAAAGACTGAGCGCAGCGGGCAAATCCGCCTAACACCGCCCGCAAACTATTCGGTGCTTGGGGATCAAAGCGAGGATGGCTCAACAGCGCTTCTGCCCTGGCGATCGCATCACCAAAAGGGGCAGAAGCTTGCAGGGCAAACCAGTTGTCAAGAATTACAGGCCGCTCAAGCCAGCGGCTTTGAAATACTTCCATGGCATCGCTGCGCTCTGGGCAATCCCACGGCTGTAGAGCAGCAAGCGCTGCGCGGGCAAGGGTCATAGAAGAACCCTCAACATGCTGGATAAGCGAAAGCTCCGTTGGCTTTAAACCACCTGCCACAAGCCAGCTCCAAGCCAACCCCAACAGCTGCCTCTGCCCTACGCCTGCGGGCCAGAGCTGCTGAACCGGTTGTGCTAATTGGTGGCAAAGCACCTGTAATTGGCTGGCTAATTCACGGCCAAGCCAGATCTTGCGCTCTAGCAAAGCCCGCTCTAAAGCAGGAGGATCTGGAGTTATCTCCAGCTCTAAGCAGGCGGCCTCCAATTCCTCTAGAGCAGGAGCTTGCAACAACGCCACCAGCAAGCGCGGATCAAAACTTTGTTCAGCACTAATTTGTTCAGCACTAATTTGTTCAGCACTAATTTGATCAGCTAGAAATTGTTTGCAGATGGCCAGCAGGCTCTCTTGCTGTTCTAAGGAGGGTTGCAAAAGACAACGTTGCCAAAGTTGTTGAGCACTATCCCAACGGCTAAAGGCATCGCTTTCATGCAAAAGCAAACGTTTTAAATCGTGATTAGAACGCTCAAACTGCAAACGCACGGGCGCAGAAAAACCACGCAGCACTGAAATTAAAGGGGGCTGATCGCCTGGGGGTAAATCGTTGAATTGCCACTGCTTAGAAGCAGCATCTAAAACAAGCAGCTGCTCTTTAAGCAGCTCTCCGCCGCCAGCAATCAAGGCGATGCTCACCGGGATGGGTACCGGCTTTGTTGAGCTTTGGTTTGCAATTAACGGATACGACTGGCTCAACAGCAGCTGCAATTGACCAAGGCTTGAATCCCACTGCTGCTTGATCGCTAGCACTGGGGTGCCAGCTTGTTGATACCAAAGCCGAAATGAAGCCAAAGACTTAGATGAGGCCGCCTCAAGGGCCTGCAAAAACTCTTCACAGGTGGCAGCTTTACCATCATGACGCTTTAAATAAAGTGCAACCCCTGCCATAAAATCATCTTTACCCAGCAAAGTTTGCTGCATCCTTATGAGTTCTGCTCCCTTCTCATAGATGGTAGTGGTATAAAAATTATCGATAGCTATGTATTGATCAGGCTGCACTGGATGGGCTGTGGGGCCACTGTCTTCAGGGAATTGATAGGCTCTTAACATGGCCACATCTTCAATCCGCTTCATGGCATTGCCATGGAGATCAGCGCTAAATTGCTGATCTCTAAATACCGTTAATCCCTCTTTTAATGAAAGCTGAAACCAATCGCGGCAAGTAACTCGATTGCCGGTCCAATTGTGGAAATATTCATGGGCTATTACGCTTTCAACACTTTCAAGTTCTGCATCGGTTGCAGTTTCTGCATCGGCTAATACCAACTTAGAGTTAAAAATATTAAGGCTTTTATTTTCCATAGCGCCCATGTTGAAATGGCGCACCGCAACAATATTGAACTCCTCAAGGTCGTATTCCAATCCATAAACCTGTTCATCCCAGGCCATACAACGTTTCAAGCTGGCCATTGCATGGCCGCAGAGCTCTTGATCACCATTTTCCACATGAATTCGTAAGCGCACCTGCTTGCCAGATGCGCTCAAGAACTGATCAGCCACTTCCACTAAGGGGCCAGCTACCAATGCAAAGAGATAACAGGGTTTAGGAAATGGATCGTGCCATTCGGCGTAATGGCGATCACCAGGTAATTCACCTGTGGCGATGCAGTTGCCATTACTCAGCAATACTGGTGCCCATTGGCGGCCAGCTTCAATTCGCACCCGATAGCTACTCAACACATCGGGGCGATCAAGAAAAGGGGTGATTCGCCTAAACCCCTCAGCTTCACATTGGGTGGTGAATAAATCACCACTGGTGTAGAGCCCCTCAAGGCTGGTATTAGCCGCGGGTTGTAAACGGCTGAGGCTGCGTAAACAAAAACTGGTATGCGGCAGGATTCCAGCTTCTAAACGCAGCACACCTGCACTGTGCTGCCAATGGCAATCAGCCACTGGTAAACCGTCAATACTGAGCTCTAGCAGCTCTAGGTCTAGGGCCTGAAGTTCTAAGGGGTCCCCTGGGGCTAAGCCATTGGGCGTAATGCTGAGCTGGCAATCCACCAGGGCTTTATCTGGAAACAATTGCACCAGCAATTGCACTTGCTCGATCAGCACCGTTGGGGGCTTGTAATCGATTAATCGGATCGGCACTACCGCTGCGCCAGGGGAAAGCATGGTTACTTAGCTGGCTTGCCTTGCTGCTGCAGCGCCTGCTTTACCTTGTCGCGCACATCTGCTGGCATCAGATCTGGGCAAACTTGAGAAACACCAATCAATACTGAGTTGATCGAACCTTTACGCAACTCTTCTAAGGGCAAAGCTTTTGCCCCTAACTGCTGAATCGCGCCACCGTTTTGCCCCTGAAGCACCTGGGTAAGCGTTTCACCAGCAATACCGATCGACTTATTGAAATCGACTCCGTTGGCTGCCGCGATACAAGCATTTAGAGCTGAAATCCTGGTGTAGAGGGTCATTTCAGCCTCGCTTGCCGGCTTTGGACCCACTTGAGCTTGCACCGCAGTAATTGAGCTAAAAGTTGAAAGCGCCAGCAGTGCAGACGCGGAGATCAGCTGACGCAACACCACAAACTTCTTACTTAGTACCAATCCATGTTGCACCATTCCCTTCATTCAGCCTCAATTGTTGTTCCACCGCTTTCAATGCGGATCTCGTGGTGCACCTCAGCAACCTCCAATTCCCCATTACGCCAGGAATAAATCGATCTGCTCCGGTAGCAATCTTGGGCTACTAGGCGGATGTGCTCAAGGATGTCCCATTCCTGGTAATGGGATTCAAAAACCAATTCGTGTTCATCCACCTGACGGATCTGGCTTTTAGTTGGAGAGCCACTAAAAAAACCACGGCTGCGGCGCAACTGGTGGCCGCAAAGGAATGCCTCCATGGTGCCTGTGGGCACAAAGCGTGGTTGTTTTTCGAAAAAGTTGTGTTCCTTCTCCGGCCACCAGCTAAAGCGGTAAGCGGCATCACCCTCCACCGGCTCACTAAAAGCTTCGATCCGAAGCAGCACATCAATTTTAAGTGACTCATCATCGCCAAAAACGTATTGACGGCGAGAACGCCAAAGCCCCAAATTGCGGGAAAACCAGCGGCGCAGGGAGCTATCGAGATTGATGCGGCTGGGGTCTTGCTTGATCAAACCCAAGGCCATCAAAGTGTGGTTAAAAAGGAATAATGAAGCCGATTTTGCCTTTTTAGGTATGTAAATCAGATTTTTTTAATAGTGTGGGTCAAATATCTGAATTTTGTAGTGCCCGGCCAGGGAGAAACAACTCAACAACAGGTCTTAAACCTGCTGCTGCTGGCGGGCCCCAACCAATTGGCGGGTGCGGATTTAAGAGCTCTGCTGGAATTTCTTGAGGAGCAAAAAGGAAATTTTGAGCTCACCCTCACCATTGCTGATCCGCAAAAGCAACCAGAACTGCTGGAGTTGCATCGCTTGGTTGCCACCCCTGCATTAATCAAGCTAGATCCACCGCCCAAACAGGTATTTGCTGGTAATGCAATCCGGCGCCAAATGGAAAATTGGCTCCCACGCTGGCGCCAACTGGGCCTTGTAAGCGGCCTTGGCATGGGCTTGCGAACGGCGGAACCAAGTGGCGGACTCAGCCAGAGAGAATTGCAGCTGGAAGATCAGTTATTGGTGCTGCGGCAAGAAAATGAAACCCTCACCTCACGGCTTGGGGTTCAGGAACGTTTGCTGCGCATGGTGGCCCATGAATTGCGCACCCCCCTCACCGCTGCAAATTTGGCTTTGCAGAGCTTCAGACGCAATCAAATTGATAGCGAACGATTTTTTGATGTGGTGGATCGCCGTTTAGACGATATTGAGCAGCTTTCAAAAGACCTCCTGGAGGTGGGAAGCACCCGTTGGGAAGCAATGTTTAATCCTCAACGCTTACCGCTAGCGCCAATTGCTGCTGAAGCGATTCTTGAGCTGGAAAAACTTTGGGTAAACCGTTCTTTGGAGTTGCACACCGATGTGCCAGGAGATTTACCCGATGTATACGCAGACCAAAGACGGATGCGGCAGGTTTTGTTGAACTTGATCGAAAATGCCCTCAAGTTCACCCCTGATGGGGGCCAGGTGAACCTTTCATTGCTTCACCGCACCAGCCAGTGGGTGCAAGTGAGCGTTAGCGACACCGGACCCGGCATCCCAATGGAGGAACAGCAACGAATATTTCAAGATCGGGTGCGGTTACCACAAACAGCAGCGCAAGCTTCCGGCTTTGGGGTGGGTCTTTCGGTATGTCGCCGCATTGTGGAAGTACATGGCGGACGCATTTGGGTTGTATCTGCCCCTGGTGAAGGTGCTTGCTTTCATTTCACCGTGCCGGTGTGGCGTGGTCAAAGTGACTGAATACTTGACTCAAGGTGAGTTGCCTGTATAGGCTCAATTCTTGCCAATTAGGCCTTGCCCCCATCGTCTAGAGGCCTAGGACACCTCCCTTTCACGGAGGCGACAGGGGTTCGAATCCCCTTGGGGGTATCATTTAATTGGCACAAAATTGAGATGGCCGCGCGCCAAAAAACTTCAACTTGGATATCAAATAGCACCTAAAAATATTGATGTTAATTAATACACCATTATATTTTAGCTAAATCTTCAGTTAAACAATTTCCGCAAGTTTCACTGCCTGAGCTCTACGCAAGGCCTCAAGGGCAACGCATCGCAAATTTGTAGCCAAGTCTTCCCGCAATCTTTGCTCTATCAAGGCAATTGGCATACCAATGCAAGCCTGAACAAGTAATTCGTAGCGCAATCTCACCCCATCAGAGGTTTTAACCACTGTCCATGCCCCTTCAAAACGGCGAAAATCGCCCGAAACCATCCTAAAACTAAGAATTCCTTCAGCGCAGCGCTCCTGCAATTCGAGGCGAACGCTTGCTGAAAAGCTCAGACCTACAAATTTCTGGCTTCCCACCTGCTCCACCTTCACGAAAGAACCATCGCGGCTCAACAGCCTGGAACTAACCAAATTTGGAATAAAGGTGGGAAGGCTCTCATAGTCTGTAAGCACTTGCCACACAGCCTCCTCAGCTAGGGGCAACCTGAGCTGAGCAGCAAGGCGGCGAGTAGCCGAGGGCAGGCGTTCAATTTCCTGCTCGATGGGCTCGGAAGGAAGCGTAAGTAGAGGAGGGGGCTGCAAGATTTAATAGCGGCCTGTTGGCATGAGCTGCAACGTTAAATACAATAACTGTGTTTTCTTCCTAACCGAATGATCCCGAGGAAAGGGATACAACTGAAGCCGAGCAGGGCAGTTCCTATAGTTAAAAAGCGACACCTCGAACCATGCGCGTCCTTCCAGCTTCCTGCAACCTTGGCGATAACCGCATGTTCACAATCGAGGTGAGCCACTTGGCCGGCGGCAGCGTGCGCCGCAGCGTTAAACAAATGCTCGTGAGCTACAGCTCATTAACTGCCGTATTGCAAAACATCAAAAATTGCGGCGCCAATATTCTCAGCATCACCCCCCACCAGCAGCCGATTACCAATTCACACTCCTCCCCAAAAGCAACCGTGACGGAAACCCCAGCTCCAGCAGTAAAAGCAAAAGCCCATGCTGATGTGCCCGTAAACCTTTACAAACCAAAAGATCCTTTCCTTGGCACTGTTACCGACAACTATTCACTGCTAGCTGAAGGGGCTATCGGCCGCGTAAATCACATCACCTTCGATCTATCTGGGGGGAACCTTCACTACATCGAGGGGCAAAGCATCGGAATTATTCCCGATGGCGAAGATGCCAACGGAAAACCAAATAAGTTACGCCTCTATTCAATCGCCTCCACTCGCCACGGCGACAACCTCGAGGGGAGCACTGTCTCATTGTGCGTGCGTCAGCTGGAATATAAAAACGATGCAGGGGAGCAGATCTACGGCACCTGTTCCACTTTCCTCTGCGACATTGAGCCCGGCGCAAAGGTAAAGATCACTGGACCGGTGGGCAAAGAAATGCTCTTACCGGATGAGGAAGATGCAAACGTGATCATGCTTGCAACAGGTACCGGCATCGCACCAATGCGGGCCTACTTACGCCGGATGTTTGAACCTGGCGAACACAACAAAAATTCAGGTTATAAATTCAAAGGAAAAGCTTGGCTGTTTATGGGTGTGCCCAAAACACCAAACCTTCTTTACGAAGACGATTTCAGCCGCTACCTCACGGAATATCCCGAAAATTTCCGCTACACCAAAGCAATCAGCCGCGAACAACAAAATCCCAGCGGCGGCCGCATGTATATCCAAGATCGGGTAACAGAGCATGCCGATGAAATTTTTGCCCTGATCGAAAATCCCAAAACCCACGTTTACATGTGCGGTTTGAAGGGCATGGAACCCGGCATCGATGAGGCCATGAGCGCTGCCGCAGCCAAACGCGGCCAGGATTGGAGTGTGCTCAGGCCAGCCCTTAAGAAGGCAGATCGCTGGCATGTGGAAACCTATTAAATCTGTTTCAAATCTGCAGACAGATAGACCATTCACCTTCTGTTCACCTCTAACAGGCAACCTGTAAGAACTCGGCGAACACCTCTGCAAATGACGGCATCTCTCACTAACCCCCTCCGTGTTGGTCTGCGGCAGGAACGAGTAATTTCGCCGCAATGTTTGGTGATCTTTGGCGCCAGCGGCGATCTCACCCACCGCAAATTGATCCCAGCCTTATTTGAGCTATTTCGCCAGCGGCGCTTGCCGAGCGAATTTGCAATCTTGGGTTGCGCCAGGAGGCCCTGGAGCGACGCTGAATTTCGCTCAAAAATGGAGAAATCCTTAGCAGTAGAAATTGCCGCTGATCCAGAAGCCTGGAAAACTTTTTGTGATGGTCTTTTTTATGAGCCGGTGGATCTTCAGATTGATGAAGATTTGGTGCGCCTTGGGAAGCGGCTTGAGCAGATAGATCGCCTGCGGGCCACCCGCAGCAATCGCACTTTCTATATGTCGGTGTCGCCTAATTTTTATGGCAGTGGTTGCCGAGCCCTGGCTGCTGCTGGCCTGCTAGCGGATTCAAAACGCAGCCGGGTGGTAATCGAAAAACCCTTTGGCCGTGATTTTGCTAGCGCTCAAGACCTAAATCGAATCGTGAACAATTGCGCCAAGGAAAACCAGATCTTCCGTATTGATCACTACCTCGGCAAGGAAACAGTTCAAAACATTTTGGTGCTGCGCTTTGCAAACACCATCTTTGAACCAATCTGGAATCGTAATTACATCTCCAGCGTGCAAATCACCGCAGCTGAAACCGTTGGGGTTGAAGAACGGGCTGGTTATTACGAGAGTGCCGGTGCCCTGCGGGATATGGTTCAAAACCATCTCACCCAGATGCTTGCCCTCACGGCCATGGAACCGCCTGGGCGTTACGAGCCGGAATCAATCCGCAACGAAAAAGCAAAAGTGCTGCAGGCAGCTCGCTTAGCAAATGAAGCAGAACCCTGGAAGTGTTGCGTTCGCGGTCAATATGGCCCCGGTGGCAGCAGCGCTGATCCCCTTACGGGCTATCGCCAGGAGCCTGGCGTTGATCCCAACAGCACCACCGAAACCTATGTGTCGATGAAATTATTCATCGATAATTGGCGTTGGCAGGGGGTGCCCTTTTATTTACGCACCGGCAAACGCATGCCTAAGCGCCTCAGCGAAGTGGTGCTCACCTTCCGCGAAGCACCTGTGCATTTATTTGACTCCGCGGGAGCTGGTCCCACTGCAAACCAATTGATTCTGAGAATTCAGCCCAATGAAGGTGCTGATTTTCGTTTTGAGGTGAAAGCCCCTGGCTCCGGCATGCGCAGCCGGCCGGTAGATATGGATTTCTCTTACGACGAATCCTTTGGCG
>NZ_JAGQEK010000039.1 GCF_024346075.1 Synechococcus sp. Cruz CV12-2-Slac-r | reverse complement strand
GTGTGCTGCCTGGATCTAACAAATTGCCCTGAGTTGAATTCCCAACAGACCAATTGACGTGTTTCCCAGATCCATTGATGCCAGCAAAGGGTTTCTCATGAAGTAGGCAAGCCATGCCATGTTTTTTGGCTGTGCTGCGCAGCAGCGTCATGATCAGCTGTTGGTGATCTGTTGCAACGTTTGCTGCCTCATACACTGGGGCAATTTCAAATTGACCTGGTGCCACTTCGTTGTGGCGGGTTTTGCAAGGTACGCCAAGCCGATAGAGCTGTTGCTCAACGTCTTGCATGAATACCTGAACCCTTTCAGGTATTGCACCGAAATAATGATCATCAAATTGCTGCCCTTTTGCGGAAGGTGCACCAAATAATGAACGGCCAACTAGCAGTAAATCAGGCCGCAAATTTAGAAAGGCCTGATCTATGAGGAAGTATTCCTGCTCGGCTCCACAACTTGAATTAACCGGAGCAACTTCAGTGTTTCCAAGCAAAGTTAAAAGACGCTTTGCCTGGCGGTTCATCGCTGCGTTGGAGCGCAACAAAGGGGTCTTTTTATCAAGAGCTTCGCCAGTCCACGATACAAAAACTGTGGGAACGCAAAGTGTTACCCCATTTGGGGTTTCCATTAAATATGCAGGGCTTGTGATGTCCCAGGCGGTATAGCCCCTTGCTTCGAAGGTGGAACGTAATCCACCATTGGGGAAAGATGAACCATCAGGTTCCCCCTGCACAAGTAATTTGCCGGTGAATTCTGAAATTACGGTTCCATCGCTTTGAGGCGCGATGAAGCCATCATGTTTTTCAGCAGTGGAATTTGTAAGGGGATAAAAAACATGGGCGTAATACAGAGCCCCATGGCTTGTTGCCCAGTCTTTCATTGCTTGGGCAACAGCATTTGCAACGGAGGGATCAAGCTTTCCCCCTTCACGGATGGTGCGCTGCACCAGCTTGAATTCTTCTTTAGGTAAAGCCTTTTTCATCTTCTCCAATGTGAAGACGTTTTTGCCCCAAAGTTCGTCTAGGGGCTTGGCTGTTTCAGCTGGATAAGAACCACGCAGCTGGATCTGCTCAATAGCACTAAGACGCTGGGGCGAAGGCATGGGTTCTGATGATTTGCGCTTACTACTTAAAGCCCTTGACTACCCCACAAATGCCATGGAAGGCACTTTTTTTAATTTTCGCGGGTGTGGAGGTAGCAACTGATACAAAATACTTGCCTAAAAGTGGGGGTTTTACAAAAAAAAGCCACCCGTTAAGGGTGGCAAAACTTGATATTTGAATTTGGCCGAGTGAAAACGGCTTAGTAGCGGTTTCCGCCACCGCCACTGGGGCGACCACCGCCACCACCACCGCCGCCGCCGCCATATCCGCCGCCGCCACCGCCGCCGTAGCCGCCGCCACCACCGCCGGGACGACCACCGCCACCGCCGCCGTAGCCGCCGCCACCGCCGCCGGGACGTCCACCGCCGCCGCCACCGCCGCCTGTGCGAGGTTCAGCTTTATTTACACGGATCATGCGACCCATCCATTCGACATCTTGAAGATCGTCGATGGCTTTTTGTTCATCAGCCTCGTTAACGAGTTCAACAAAAGCAAAACCGCGCTTGCGGCCAGTTTCGCGATCGAGGGGGAGGCTGCATGATTTCACCTCGCCATATTCAGTAAAAAGGTGGCGAAGATCCTCCTGCTCCGCATCAAAGGAGAGGTTGCCAACGTAGAGAGTCATTAAGGTGAAAAAGCTTGAGGCAGGTCATTCGGAAGGAAGGGTGTTTAAACCACAAACCTTCTGGATTCCTTTTTACTTTACAGGTTGGCTCGACTCCCCCCTTGTGGTTCGATTTCTACACACAGCCGATTGGCAGTTAGGAAAACCCTATGGGAGGGTTAAAGATCCTGAAAAACGGGCTCGTTTGAAGCAATTGCGTTTTGCCATTGTTGAGCAAATAGCTCAATTGGTAGAAACCAAGGCGCTGAGTTTTGTATTGGTGGCTGGTGATCTATTTGACTCGATAGAACCAACCCGCGCAGATGTGGCCCAGGCATGCAGCGCAATTGGAGTTATCGATGCACCTGTTTTTGTAATTCCAGGCAACCACGACCACGGGGGGATAGGCAGCTTTTGGCATGAAGCCTGGTTTAAAAGCTATCAAAAGGAATTGGCGCCAAATTTGCAGCTATTGCTGGAGCGCCAGCCGGTGCAACTCAGTGATGCCCTGCTTCTGCCATGTCCGTTGCTGCGCCAGGCAGACCTTGAAGATCCCACCGCCTGGCTTAGGCACTTTCAATTTGATCCCGCCGAGAAAAGAGCTTGCGTGCTGTTAGCCCATGGCTCGGTGCATGGATTTGGTGGCGATTCCGCTTCAGATGCAGATGATGAAAATCCCTGTGGACCCACAAATCGCATCGATTTGGAGGCTCTACCGCAGGATTTCATTGATTACATCGCACTTGGCGATTGGCACGGGCTCAAAAAAATATCAACCAAAGCCTGGTATTCGGGTTGTCCTGAACCAGATAGGTTTCCGCGGGGGGAGAATTACCGCAGCTCCCAAGTGTTGGTAGTGGAGGTTGAACGCTCACAACCAGCCTCTGTATCAGTGGAAACCACCGGCATTGGTGTGTGGCACCAGCTCAAACAGCGGCTTAATGGCGATGGCGATTTAGCAGTTCTCGAAAAGCAGCTGCAAATACTTCTTGGCAATCGCAGCGGCATGGATTTATTACTGCTCGAATTAGATGGATATTTAAGCCTTGAAGCTGGAGTTCAACTCCAAAACAAATTGGAACAGCTCGAGGCTCGGCTATTACGCCTGAAATTACGTGATCGCATTAAACTCACCCCAAATGAAGCTGAACTGCAGCAACTCATTGGCAGAAGCGGTGATCCACTAGTTGCAAGAGTGGCCCAACGCTTATTAAGCCTTACTGAATCTGAAGACACTCAAAAGGCGGAACTCGCACTGCTTGCACTGCGGGAACTGCATGGTGCTTGCGGCCAATTAAGTTGAGATGAGGATCTCCGGCCTAAAGCTCAGTAATTACCGGTTGCATCGCGAGCTCTCGCTGGAATTTGGTTTGGGGATAACGGTGTTGGAAGGTGCGAATGAAACAGGTAAAAGCACCTTGGTTGAAGCTCTCCATCGAGCTTTATTTCTCTCAAGCCGCAGCTCCGGAGCGCTGCTTGATGAGATGCGCCCCCAGCCCGGCGGGGGGGATCCCGAGCTAACGCTGAGATTTGAGGCTGAAGGCATCAACTTCACATTGCATAAACGATTTGCTGGATCAAAGGGGGCCAGCAGCCTAATGAGTTCCGTTGGTAGCTCCTGGCAAGGGGATAAAGCAGAGGAGCGCTTGGCTGAATTAGTGGGGGCGGGCCCAGTTCCACGGGCCCGCCAAGGGGAACAGATGAAAGAAAGGTGGGGCCACCTGTGGGTATGGCAGGGAAATGCAGGACTTAACCCCCTCGACCTTGGTGCTAACGCCCTCGATCAAGCTCGTTTATTGGAACAATTGCAGATGTCTGGTCAGCTGGGGGTTCAATCTCAAGTTGATCGCCGCGTTGTTGAACTGGTGCAACAGCGCTGGAGCTCTTCCCATACTGAAAAGGGACGAATCGGCCGTGCTGGATCAGCCTTAGCAGAGGCACAACAGACAGAAGAAATTGCCAAAGAACAATTGCAGAACCTTAATAAACAACTACTAGAGCAAAAACAAGCACAATCTGAGCAGCAAATAGCCAGCTCTAAATTAGCCGAATTGGATCGTGCAATACCATTGTTGAAATTATTAGCACCGTTGCAACAGCAAAGAAAAGAAATACAAAAAGAAATTAATTCGTTAGTTGAAACAATTCAAAAACTAGTTAAATTAGCTCAAAACACCACAACCTTAAAAAATGAGCTTGAGCCTGAACATGCCTTAATTGAAACCATTAAATCTAAATATTTAGAGCTTAAACAGCGCAGGTTATACGCGAGTGAACAACTTGAAATAGCGTTAAAAGAGGCAGAACAATTACAGCAGGCAATTAAAATATTAAGCTTGCAAAAGCGCCTAAAGGAGCAGGAGATTAAAACCCAGAAGATTTTTGAGTTAGATAACTATTTACAACAGATGCCTCAAATAACAGTGGAGAATATTGAATTATTACGATCGCAGCAGCAGCAATTACAAATAATGGAAATTACAATGAAATCATTTTCTACAAAGCTCGAGTTATTAGAGGCTGACGCGGAGGTGTTGCTAAATGGAGAACCGCTATTAGCCGGCTCCACATATTCTTTAAGCGTAGTGAGTTTACTGCAAACCACGAATTTCAAATTACGGCTCGAGCCAGGGGCTGGAGGCAGGGTTGAAGAGGCTAAAACCAAGGGGCAAGAACTTAAACAACAAATCAATGCCGAATTGGAAAGGCTTGGGGTAAGTGATGTGGAGGCGGCAATGCTCCTAGAAAGAAAACGCAGCGAATTAGAAAATGAAAGAAAACGCTTGATACAAGAAAATGGTAATGAAGATGCACAGCTAATAAAGTTTACGCTTCAACAATTACCAAAATGTGAAATTAATAATGCTTCTCTTGAAGATCTGAAGCATAAACTTGATTTGCTTTTACCTGTAGGTCGGGAGCGGCGGCTTGAATTTAATCGGCTGGATCAAGAGCTCAGTGAAATCCAAACAGAGCTAGACGCCCGATCCAATGGCTTGAATAGCAAGCGACAACAACTTCTGCTAAATGAAACTTTACTGAAGGATTTAATTCTTCGCCATGGAGATAAAAAGCAATTAGATGAACAACTGAGTGCAACTCAAAAAGCAGAAGCTGAATTAGATAGCAAGCAAAAAAGTTATGAAGCGCAACTTCAAAATTTTAAACTTAATTATCTGCTTGTAACTATTGAATCGGCTCAGAAACAAAGAGAAGAGCTTTTGCAGCAACTTGCTGCGTTAGGAGTTGTATTGAGGAATGATGGCATTAACGATCGCTTTGCCTTGCTGGATCAATTGGAAGCAGCTTTAGAAAATAGTAGCGCAGAAAGAATAAGACTAGAAAAAGATGCATTAATGTTGGATTTACTTAGAAAGCTGTTACAAGATGAACAAACAGCAATGGCATTGCAATATACAGCTCCAGTGATGAAGCGATTAGATGATTATCTTAATTGCTGTTGCAAAAATGCAACGCGCAGCAGTATTGAATACCAGAGCACAAAGGGTTTTTTGAATCTAAAATGGCAAAGAGGTGCTACGGGCGTTGCTTGGCCTTTTTCTGTTCTGAGTGGTGGCAGCAAAGAATTACTAGCTGCTGCCCTGCGCCTTTCCATGGCTGAGGTATTGGCAGGTTCCTATAACGGCTGCCTGCCACTTGTCTTTGATGACGCTTTTAGCAATGTGGATCCAAGCCGATGGAATGGACTCTCAGACTTGTTGTGTAGAGCCGAAGAGCAAGGTTTGCAACTTTTAGTATTTAGTTGTGATCCAAGCTTCACTGCATCACTAGTTGCAAAAAATAGAATTAAATTAACTACTCAAGCTTGATTTCTTGGTGGCAAACCATCTCCAATGCGGAGTAGTTTTATCCATCGCTTTATTTGTTGACCAATGCCAAACATTATAATTGCTAGTAATAAAAGACTACCTTTTAGAACCAAGGTTTGAGAGCCGAATGCAGCAACTATTAAACCAATTGCCAGCCATGGGCTTATAGAATCAAGAAACTCAAGACGTTTTAACGCACTGCTGCAACTTGCGCATGATTTAGTATGTGTATTATAGCGATCAAGCAATGCATCTCTTGATAATTCAGCTGCTAAATCAGTATTTGGAAACGGTAAGCCGGCATAGCTGTTAATCCAGCGATGGAACGCAATTACATATTTATCGGCACTGGTTGGTAGGTAGCAAGCCTTAGCTAAAGCAGACGAACCTCCAGCAGCATTAAGGTTACGTTCCTGATGATGCAGAAATATTTGATCATCTTCTAAAACCAAATTATTTCCAATATGTTGAAGCCACATAGGCCGCAACGCTAAGAGTTTTGCTGTTATAGGTTTATCAAACTTAAAGGGGAAACGAGCAAATAAACGACAATTGCCAGCTGTGGTGGGGGTGGCATAAACCACTGTGAGGATGCGAGCAAAACCCTTAGCGGTTAAATCGTGCCACATTAAAGCTGGTGCCTGGAATGTGGTGTGTTGGGCCCCTAGCCTGCCTTGCCGAGGACCCTCTTGCCATAAACCAACAAATCCCTGCGGCCCTTCATCTAAAACCTCGAGTTCAACAGGTCCGGCATTTGTTCGCTTGCCAACTGTGGCGTGATGGGTAAAGGGCACATGGCTCACATCCAATACATTTTCAAGCATAGTAATACTGTCGTATGGGAGATCTCTAAATGTATCCTGCAAAAACCAATCGGGTTCATCAAGCACAGGCACTAAAGGAATTGCTTGATTGGAAGCCTGATTCGAATCGCCGCTAAAAACAAACAGCAACCCTTGGCCAGTGGCGGTGGCAAATTCTCTACAGTTTGCCCTTACACTGCTTGGGAGCTTTGATGAACTTTGGGGCAGATTTACGCAGTTTCCACTGCCGTTAAAACTCCAACCATGATAAGGACATTCCAATTCACCATTAGCGTTTATGCGGCCTTCGGACAAGGAGGCAAGACGATGGGGACAACGATCACTGAATGCTTTCCAAAAGCCCTCTTGGCGATCAAACCAGAGCACCAATGGTTCAGCTAATAAATGAAAGCGAGTTGGTTTTTTAGGATTTAAA
This sequence comes from Synechococcus sp. Cruz CV12-2-Slac-r, assembly GCF_024346075.1. GTDB lineage: Bacteria > Cyanobacteriota > Cyanobacteriia > PCC-6307 > Cyanobiaceae > Synechococcus_D. Next base: position 6,632 of record NZ_JAGQEK010000039.1, on the reverse strand, counting down.
TCTCGCAAATATGCCACTGGATACCATTGATCCTGCCACAGATTTTTTTGAGGGCTTTCTGTCATAGCGGTGGCATTAACTCGTGAGGATTTAGATCTGTTCTCCTAATTAAAGCGAACATGGTGCCGTTACTGCCGCGGCACAACCGCAAATCATCACTGAGATGGGTTATGTCTAGCCAAGCCGGGAAATTCTGCTTAATGCCCGCAAGTAGCTGTGGCCTAAAGGGTGCAAGTTGTGGACCGATCCAGCCCCCTTTAATAAACCTCACACCAACTCTGCTTGGTGCTTCAAGCTGCAGTTCTGCTAAAACTGATATACCGCCAAGCTGGCCAAAAGGCCCTGGAAGCCTCAAAAGGTTCATTGCGCGCCCTTCTCGGGGTAATAAAACTTGAAGATTTTCAAACCAGGGCTGCACCTGCAGGTAAGGCAGGCTGCTACTGCTCCAACGCAATTCCCAAACCGCTTCTAACTGATTTGTCTGAAGTTCTAGATTGCAGGGCAGATCTTGTTCCAGTTGCGTAAATATAGGTAATACTGTTGAAGCATTAGCCTTGCCAAATTTCAATATTTCTAAAAGGGAAGAAGCATTAAATTGGGCCATCTAAAATTAATCCTCATCCATAAAATTAGCTTCTGATTCAAGAGCATTTAATTGTGCATCTAAAAGTTTGCCCTGTTTAACGCTTCCTAGCTTTGCGGCCTCCAGCATTCTTTCGGCGAGAATTAATTTACCAGCTGCATCACGGATGCCCTCCTGCGCTGCTTGATAATCCACCCTTTGTCTTGCTGTAGCAGCACTTAGATTCAGGTGGGTAGCGAGGCGACCGCAGGTGGTCATAAAAGCTTGATCTCTAATTCCTGCCATTGCTTTGCCTAAACCATGAATGAATTTCTAAACAGAGTAGTGGAACCGGAGCTGATGAATGGAATCGAGCAGGCAGAGGCATACGCGGCTGCAGATTTCAGCACTGCTGATTCAGCCTTAATAAGTTGGGTAGCGCAAAAATTTCCAGAAGGAATTGGCCCGCTACTAATTGATCTAGGTTGCGGACCTGGAAATATTAGCGAGCTAGCTGCAAAACATTGGCCTAATATGATAGTAAAAGGTGTTGATGGCGCAGAACAAATGATTGCTCTTGCTAATAAAAGGAAAAAGTTGCTACCGCAACCAATATTGGAGCGAATTGAATATAAAGTACTTAATCTGTGCGATCAGGATCAGATAAATTTATTAAAGAAAACTCTTACAGCAGAAAAAACTGAATCAGATATTTCTGTGGTTTCAAATAGTTTACTACATCATCTTCATGATCCTCAACATCATTGGAATGCAATGAAATTGTTGGCGTCCCCAGGAAGTGCTATTGTAGTAAATGATCTTTGTCGGCCGGCAAATAATATTGAATATGAAAAATTAGTAAATACTGAAGCTGTGCATATGGAGCCTATATTAAGGCAAGACTATTGCGCTTCGTTGAAGGCTGCATTTAGTATTGAAGAGGTAAAACAGCAATTAATTGCGGCTGATTTAAATTACCTTTCAATAGTTCAGCGATCAGTTAAATATATAAGTGTTTTTGGAAGATTAAGGTGAATTGCTGTTCAAGCAATTTGCCTTGAAAAGAAAACCGTCACCTTGTAAAATAAAAGGGATGCCAACCCTTCCATCGTGAATATGTATTCGTTACTTTCATTACGCCCACCCGCGGCGGCAGCCAAGGAGGAATCAGCACAACCCAGCAGTAAAAAAGGGTTTGGCTTTGGTTCAGGAGCTGCAAAGGGTAAGGGGCACAAGCGCAAGGGCTCAGGCCTATCGGCTGGTGATCGGAGTCCCTTAGGTAAAGCTCCGGATGTGGATGCTATTAAAGCGCGAGGCATATTGCACCTACCATTAGCCGGGCGTTTAAAGGAATTTCAGGTTAAGGCAGCTTATAAAAAATTAGCAGCGTCCCATCATCCTGATCAGGGGGGAGAAATTACAACAATGCAACGAATTAACGCCGCTAGAGATCATTTATTATCATGTGATGAAGATTAAGAAATTATTCAGCATAAATCTCATTACCATCAATTTCCTCGCCATCAATTGGAACTTCAAGCCAGCGACGCAACCATGCAACGAGAAGGTAAAAAGGCAATGTATCTAAAAGTGCAGCAACAAGTTTGAATAAGTAGCCGCTAGCAATAAAGGTTGTGAGTTGCGGTAAAAGTGCTTTTTCAGCCTGTATTGGTAGCACGTGAGCCCCATAGTGGCTTATTAATACCACTGCCGTGGTGTCAACTAATTGACTAATTAATGTTGATCCATTATTTCTTAACCAAAGCGCCTTTCCGTTACTAAAGCGTTTCCAAAAATGAAATAAACGCACATCTGTAAATTGCGCTGCCATATACGCGGCCATCGAGGCACCAACGGCACCAAAAGTGAGCCTTTGGATTTCAAAGAAAACAGGTGAATCTGTACCGGGTAAAATACCTCCAAGCCAAATAATAAATATTATCCATCCATTAAGTAAAAGACCTACCCACACTAGTTGACCAGCTTTCTCCTCTCCCCATATTTCACTAATTAAATCTGTGCATAGAAATGTTAGTGGATATGGTAAGGCGCCAACAGCAACAATTATTGGCCAATTACCAATGCTACCAAGTGTTAAAAAACGACTTAAGCCAAGAATATTAAGCATCCCCATAGTACCTAGAAATAGGCCTGCAAGAATAAGGAATGCAAGATCGCGGCGACGTTTTATTTTTAAGCTAACTGCGCTCATAATTTTAAAAGAAAGCTGTCACGCTGATGAAAATCTGGATCTTTAGCATTGTGAGTAAGTGCCCAGTAGGATAAATTGCCATTTTTTTGTTTAAGGACGGATGCAAAACCAAGTTCCATTTCTGAGTTTAATGGAATCTGGGGATCTAGCTCCACTGAAATTCCAACTGAAACACTGTTAGCCGTTTTTGAAATAGAAAAGTTAAGGCTGTGCTTATATTCTTGCTCCCTTTGGCCGTTGCGATAAGAATTAAACTTATATATGTTCCAATTAGTATTAGGAGATATATTCAGTTCCCAATAGAAAGTTTGTTCTGGCATGCTCCAAAATGCTTCAAAACACGTATCCTTCCAAAGATAATCGCTCCGCACAGCCCCTTCTGTAACTGTTGGAATTACTAAGTTTTTTATGGGGCCCTCAAGGCGATATCGGAGCTTTAATTTACTAGAGATTCTTGTTGCTGCGGCAGCAAGTCGCAAACCAACCAATTCATCAGGCCTGTTATGGGGCAGCAGTAAAGCTGATTGGCTTCTCATCTTAATTCCTCAATACATTGTAGGATTTCAAATTCTTGCGTCTCAATGCTTTTTGTTAAACTGAATTGAACAAGAGCTCTTTCTAAATTGTGGGATGAGTGATTCACTTTGAAATATATATTGCCCGCGAGGTAATCACTAAAGAAACGCATTCCCAATTCGAATGGAATAAGCCTAATTGCATCGTAGAGATAATTATAATCAGCTTCATTTAGTAATTTTTTTGTTTTACTAAGGTAGCCATTTAATAAGCGTTTACAGCTATCGATACAGAAAAAGACCTTACTAAGATCAAGTTCCTCCTCCCCAGCCGGGTTGCACGCGGATCTAAGGCAATCGCCAAGATCATAATGAATTAATCCAGTCATTAATGTGTCCAGATCTACCATGGCAACGGTTTTGTTTGTAATGTTATCAAATAAAAAATTATTTACTTTTGGATCTCCATGAATCACTCTAAGGCACAATTCGCCGCTGCAAATTGCATTTTCCAAAACATCAATAATAGGCTCTCGCTCCTTAATGAAATCTATGCACCATTGGGTTTTATCGCATAAATCTGTGACACCCATATTGGATACTTTTTGATATTCTTGATGGTATTTAGGTGTAACATGAAATGAATCAAGTGTTTTAATTAATTTCTTCAACGGTAAGCCATCCATTAATGAATGGAAAATACCTAGTCCAATGCCAACCTCCTCAGCATCATCATAGTTCCTAACCAAATCTGTAGTGTAAGCCGCGCTTATATAGCTTGTCGCCCTCCAGAATTCATCTTGATTTCTATGCCAATACTTATTATTGTATCTTGATTTAAGTAATGAAGTGCTTCTCCAGTTTCGTTCCTCAATATTGCCTACATCGCTTAAAAGTTTTAATTGAATATGATCCAGTGATACCTGCATATTGCTGATTATAGATTCAGGATCTTTAAAAACCTTCGAGCTGATTTTTTGCAATACAAAATCTTCTTTACCACAATTCCTCAGCTTAACAAGATATGTGTTGTTTATATTACCATTCCCTAACGGTACAACATCCATTATAAAACTCACATCTACAAATGCCTCGGCAACAGAAAATAAATATCCTTTTAAATCTTCTGTCATCGCTAGTTTGGGCTCTTTCAAATTTCGCAGCTGAACAGAAACTTCGCCCGCTCCGTGGTCCAGAGAAGCATATGGCTACAAGTACGCTTGTATTTTGAGTATATAAGTACTATCATAGGATTGGGCTGGTGCCACTGCCCCTTTCCTTTTCTGGCTTAACCAAAAATGTCCCCTTGCCAAACTGATCCAGCAGTAGAAGCCCTCCGCAGGGCAAACCCCCGTAGATATATGGATGTAAGACCTGGACATTTCGCTGTGGTGGCAATGGCTGGTAGGCCGTGGTTCATCGGACGTGTTGGCGAGGTGATAGCCAAGCCCTATCAACGCATTCCGGCTTTTGTCCGGCTCATAAATGTAGATAGTGGTGATGTGGAGCAGGTGCCTGCTGCCTGGATTGTTGAATTAATGGCTAGCAAGTGCTGATGTGGTTAATTTCCTGGTTGTGCAAATTGTGGAAATCATCTCCAACGGTTTTGATTCCATATCATTTACAGAGAAAGAACTCCATGTTGAAAATATCTCTGGTTTACATCTAATCAGTCCCCAGTCTATGCGTAGATTCTTATAGGTAATGCCTACAGCTGTCATTTCTTTATCATCTGCCATTAGTGACCAAAGCAATTGCACATTCTCACGGCTGTATTCTTCTTTATCATCTAAAAAATCAGGTTCAGCTATTATTCCAGGCTTTGTTGTGAGTTGAAGTTTTGAATGCCATGAAAGATATTTTCCATTTTCAGTTGGATAAAACCAGCATGGCTCATTTTTTGCTTCATTAAGGCAAAAATTATCAAGTAATTTCCATTGATTTGCTCTAAAAGCATAAACTCCAAGCCAATGGCGATCGGGCTGAAAATCTGGAATAATTGCATCGCAACAAAGTAGGCTCCCTTCTTCATTAGCCATTGGATTATTTCCCTCTGCTACAGCATCTCCCTGTTCAACGAGCGTCTCAATATCGCTTTGCCAGTCGATTGGGCAGCGATGTATTCGTAGGCAGAAACCAGTCGCAAGGCTCACACCTTGCAGTTCTTCTAGCAAATTTCGATCGGCATGGTCTGGCAGTTCCTGGGGGTTGCGAGCTAAAATAAATAGGTATGGGAATTCCATTCCGGTGGTCAAAATTCAAGATTGAAATAATTCTAAAGAGTTTTTCACAGATGGGACTGTTTAATCTTGAAACCAATCCTGAAATTGCTTAAACTGAATCAGTTTCGTATTTTGAAATGATCCCCAAGCGATTGATATGCTCTGTTCTGATTCTCTTGCAACCATATTTTCCGGCTGCAATGGCGGCACCATTTAGTAATGACCCAGTTTCATTTGCTGGATTTGCTAATAATATTAAGTGGAGCTCAGGAAGCTCCCCTTTTTTCAAGAATCTTAGTAAATGTGAGCAACTTGCAAATGGTAGTTATCTTTGTAAAGCTGGCGAGGTTTATCTAGTTAAACCAAATGCAAATGGACGTAGTTTTTGTTCGCTAAGCCAGGTTTGGTATGAACCAAACAAAAAAGTTGTTCAGTATAAAACTAAATCTTGTAGTTTCAAGGGTGATGAGCAAAGAATGCAAGAGCAGGGACGCAAGCTCATTCAGAAGGGCCTAAATATTTTAGAAAACTATTCTCAATAATCTATGTCTAATGTTCAACTAGTTTGGTTTAAGCGCGATCTTAGGGTTTCTGATCACCTGCCTCTTTCTTCAGCCGTTAAGTGTGGAGTTGTTCTACCACTTTATATTGTTGAACCAGAACTTTGGAATCAGCCTGATACATCTGCTCGTCAATGGGAGTTTTGTTCCGATTGCCTAGTTGAATTGCAGGCTAACCTTGCTTTAATTGGGCAGAGTTTAATAATTAGAATTGGTGATCCAATTCTAATCCTCACTGAATTGCATAATCAATTTAAATTTTCTAATATTTGGAGTCATGAAGAAACTGGAAATAGGTTTACTTACGATCGTGATTTAAAAGTAAAAAAATGGTGCCTCCAAAATTTAGTATTTTGGAATGAAACCCCCACCGCTGGAGTAGTACGTGGCTTAAAAAATCGCTCTAAATGGGCACAGCAATGGACTGAGCGAATGAGACCCCAACCCATTTCAATACCAAGTAAGCTAACGCCTCTTACTAGTTTAGCTTCAGTTCCAGCTCTCATTTCAGAAGCATTACCTAGCAGCACGGAACTAAATATGCGGCTGGATAGTTGCCCT
>NZ_JAGQEK010000038.1 GCF_024346075.1 Synechococcus sp. Cruz CV12-2-Slac-r | reverse complement strand
CTGTAGTAACAGTTTCAAGATTATATAAAGCGAGCTCAGGTAATGCATATTTAGATGCCAGCACTTCCCCTTGTTCCGTTATTTTTATGCGTCCGCTTAAAGTGCCACTGGGCTGGGCTAAAATCGCCTGATATGCGGGCCCGCCGCCACGGCTCACCGAACCGCCACGACCATGAAAAATCCTTAGGCCTAACTTATGGCTACTGCATAAACTTTGTAAAGACATCTGGGCGCGATGGATTTCCCAATTGCTGGATAAAAAGCCAGAATCTTTATTACTATCGGAGTAGCCAAGCATCACCTCTTGAAGCGGAATTTCTTCGCTTTGCAATAATTTCTGGTAGAAAGAAGTTTCAAATAATGCTGCCATCACGGCAGGAGCGCAGCGTAAATCTTCTACCGTTTCAAATAATGGCACCACTTGTAAACGGGTACTGCCTTCAACCGGATCAACTAAACCTGCCTCTTTAGCTAATACCAACACCTCCAGCAAATCAGACTGGCTATGGCACATTGAAATTACATAAGTGCGGCAGATGCGATTACCGAATTCCTGTTGTAAACGCTCCAACATGCGAAAAATCGCAAAGGTTTCGGCGGTGGCGGCACTCCAATGGGGCCCGGTGGGAATCAGGGGCCTGCGGGTTTGAAGTTCCTGCAGTAGCCACTGCACACGTTGCGCCTCATCCATCGCGTCATAGGTGATGGGCAGCTGTAGGTAATGGCTTAGTTCTGTTAAAGCTTCACTATGACGGCTGCTTTCTTGGCGAATATCTAGGGAAGCAAGGGTAAAGCCAAAAATTTGCACCTGGCTTAATAAGCGTTGCAGCGGTTCGCAGCTGAGTTGGGTGGCCTGCAAGCTGGTGCGGATTAATTCAAGATCGCTGCGAAAATCTAAATAGGAGCGGTAATGCAATTCGGGGGGCACCCCTAAGTTGCCGATGCTTGGCGCTGGATCATTGGCATCATTAGGTGCTTCCCATCCGGCGGTTGCCAGCAGCCCATTACGTTGCTGGGTAAGTTGTAATCGCTCAAGGATGTAGCAAAGTTTTAACCGATAGGGTTCGAGCCGGTAACGGGCGGCAAGGCGTTCATAGATCTCTGGAAAACGCAATCGATCCATTTCCAGTGATTCCAATAAGGCACCACTTACCTGGCTCCATTGCATTGAAATACTTAATTGATCTTTTAGTTGAGCTACCGCTGATATATATCTCTCCAACATCAAGCGTCGCTGGAAACAAGCGGTACGCCAAGTTATGTCTGGTGTTACAGAGGGGTTGCCATCGCGATCTGCACCCACCCAGGAACCAAAGGTGCAAAAGCCATCCTCTGGTGGCGTTACATTGGGATAACTTAAAGCTAATGCTTTGCGAATTCTCTCACTTAATAGAGGCAGCGCTTGGAATAATACCTGCTGGAAATAGTGCAATGCATAATCCACCTCATCTAAAACGGATGGCTTGAATTGATGTAATTCATCAGTGCGCCACCATAGTCTTATTTCTTCCTCCAATTGCTGGCGTAAAACGTGACGATCTTCTATCGGACCGAATCCACGATCACAGCCTTCTAATTTCTGAATGAGATTAGCTACTCTGCGTTGTTTATGCCGAACTGTATGCCGCACGATTTCGGTGGGATGGGCGGTAAATACCAAGCGCACATCCAGGTCGCGCAGTAGGGTTTCTAGTAGCCCCGGCGGCACATTTAAACTTCGTAAGCGGCGAAATAAACGTTGAAAAGTTGCCGGTTCATCGTGGCTAACTAGATGGGGTGTGAATGGATTTTCAAGGGGATCATCCTCATCATCTCCATTCGCCATTGTGGCTAAATAGCGATCTTCTTCAATATGTTGCTCAAGGATATTTACTAATTGAAAATAAAGCGAAAATGCTCTTGCTGCAGCGATCGCTTCGGCAAGATCCATCTCTACAATTAAGCGAATAATTTCTTTTGATGTTTCCTCTTCATCGCAAAGTTGCTTGAGCTTAAGTAGCCGCTCCGCTTGGTTAGGGGGGCATTCACTATGTAATACGGTTCGCCAGAGATCTTCCACCAATTCAAGCCGCTCATTTAATTGCCTTAGGGTGCGGCGGCCCATCAAGATATTTGAGCTGGGCAGCGTCTGCTGCATCGGCGAAGCCTTAGGTGAATTGAGTGAATCAATCATCCCAAATAGCCGCCGTTTATTGCGGCTCCAGGCGATACATTTTTTGCTTTAATTGATTCCCCTTCCTGGATTTCTTCATTTTCCATAGCAGTTGCACCTGTGCTAATGAGGGAACTTATGCTTTCGCCATTTTTGTGCCTTGAAAGCCAATTCATGGCGGTATTGCCGTTTTGCAAGATTCCATCAAGGGGAGCAAGCCAGGGCAATAAATCCTTTGCTCCAGGCCAGAGACGCATTTCCGCTATTTGATTCTCAAGCCATGCCCGAGCGCTGAGCGGTTCTCCATCGCGCCAATGCAGTAAAACTGCATCAAGGCTGGAGCTGGCTGCGGCTTTGTCGTTGGCATCGGCAAGAAGCTGCAATTCCTCCAGATTAAGTTTGCTAGCTGTGAGGGGATCGTGTTGGCTTGGGTTTTCAAGGAGTTGATGCAGCCGCAGTTCGGCGTAAGCAGTGATTGCTAGTAACTGCTTTGGATCGGTTATTAAATCGCAAATACGCAGTTCAACCCGATTAAGACCGTGGGGCCGATCGGGGCCATTTGGCCGCACAGACGACCATAAATGCCGCACATTACGCATATTTCCGATGCTTAATTGGCTTTCCATCCAGGCCACGTATTCGCTGTGGCCACTAAAAAGTGGCACCTGAACTGGGGTAATTGGGAATTGCAACCACCGTTGTGAATGGGCTCCAGTGGGTTTGCCATCGAGAAATGGCGAACTTGCGCTCAGGGCTAGCAATAAGGCAGCTTCACAGCGCAATAAACGGCAAGCCGCAAAAATTTGCTCTGGGTTTTCAAGGCCCAAATTGATATGAACACTGGCGGTAACTACCCGGGTGCCGTAGGTGGTTTCGATGTAGTGGTGATATGGGTTGTTGGGATCAGAGCGTTGAAATATTGCACTATCGCCAAGGCTGAGGGTGCTGCCAGGTAGCAGGGTGAGGCCTTTGGGTTGCAGCCAGCGGCGTAATTGCCGGCGAGGCTCCAGCAGTAGTTCCAACTGTTTGCTGTAGCTCGCTTCCGGTGCAGTGATGTATTCAAGGTTGCGGCAATCAGGTTCGGTTACAACCCCTGGAAGCGCAGCGGCAGCCTCCGCTGAACAGCCCACTACCGTGCCATCAGCTCTACCGGTGTAGAGCTCTACTTCAAAGCCTTTCAGCAAACTTTTGCTCATGAAAGGCAGGCCAATGCCTTAAGCAAACCGCGGGCTTTATTCAAGGTTTCCTCGTATTCAGAGCTCGGATCTGAATCAGCCACAATCCCTGCCCCTGCTTGCACCTGAACCCGCCAGCCCCCTTTGCCATTACTGCGAACCACCATGGTGCGGATTGTGATTGCTGTATTGAGGGCGCCGCTAAGGTCTATAGCCCCATAAACCCCTGAATAGGGGCCCCTAACCCCTGGTTCCAATTCATTAATCAATTGCATGGCCCTAATTTTTGGCGCGCCGCTAACGGTGCCCGCCGGAAAGCTGGCTTGAAGTAGATCCCACACATCGGCATCAGCGCGCAATACCCCTTCTACTTGGGAAACGATATGCATCACGTGGGAATAACGCTCGATCACCATCAACTCCTGCACGGCAACGCTGCCGGGTTGGCATACCCGGCCCAGGTCGTTGCGACCTAAATCAACCAACATCACATGTTCTGCCCTTTCTTTGGGATCAGCTAATAATTCCTGTTCAAGGGCTAAATCGTCGCTTTCGGTTGCACCGCGGCGGCGGGTGCCTGCAATCGGCCGCACCGTTGCTTTCACCGTGCCATCAGCTTGGGGATCGGCTTTTACCATCACTTCCGGGCTGGAGCCGATTAAATACCAACCGTTAAAAGCAAAAAAGCCCATATATGGCGAGGGATTAACCATGCGCAGGCTGCGATATAGCTCGAAGGGATCCCGCTGCACCTCCGCTTCAAGCCGTTGGCTCAGTACCAGTTGAAATACATCCCCGGCAAGGATGTGTTCTTCGGCTTTGGCAACCGAGGCTTCAAAGGCTGCTTTTGTGGTGTTGCTGGTGATTGGCAACTGATCGGCGGATTGATCTCGCCATTGCAGTGGTGAGATTCCGGCAGGTAATGGTTGATGTAAGCGTTGCTCTAGTGCTTCCAGCCGTTCGCTGGCTTCTGCTTTTGCTTGGCTCGAATCAACTCCATCGCTGAGGTTTGCGTAACTAATCGCGGTGATTTGGCGGCGCACCTGATCAAACACCAGCAAGCTGTCGCAAAACATCCAGCAGCCATCGGGGAGATCATCCGGGCCGCGGGGATGCACGGGAACGCTGGGTTCAATCCATTGGATTAATTCATAACTCCAAAAGCCAAAGAGTTGGCCAACAGGAGGCAAGCCTGGGATCGGGGTTGAATGATATGGAAGCAGCAACTCCCGCAGAAGTTCAAACGGATTGCCTTGCAGCTTGCTGCTGCTGCCATCGCGGTGATCGAGGCTGCTGTTGCCGCCGCGGCTGGTGAGCACCCATAGGGGATCGCTAGCTACAAAACTCCATCGCCCCAGTTGATCTCCCCCTTCAACAGATTCAAGTAAGAATCCGTAGGGGCGACTGTGCCCCACCTTGAGCCAAGTGCTAAGGGGGGTTTCTAGGTCTGCGGGCCAGCGCCGCCAAATTGGTTCGAAGCTGCTGCCTTGGTTTGAACAGACCATCTAGATGAAGAATTTAATCAACTCAAAAGTTGATCGCTGAAAGCACTTCAGTTATTGGAATAGTTATTAAATTAATTGTCGAAAGTTTCGCGACCGCTGAATTTTAAATTGGCAGGATTTGGATTCTGGCCAATACGGCGGGGGTTGTGGCCAACCATCGCACGACCTTCTTTTACTTTTTCTGGGAACACACCATCTGCAGGATGCAGGAATTCAATGTCGCCACCAGGATAAATCCGGTAGATCTTGTAATCCTCAATCCTGGGCTTGAATTTGGTGCGCAGCTGAGTGCCTAGGGCGAGGCATTGCTCCTTGCGGGAGAAATACATGATGTTTTCGCCTGAGTTCATCATCGCTGCACCACCTGTTGGCAGTTCAAAGGCCTGGGACGAATTACTGCTCCAGGTGATGGCGTATTTCTCTTCGGTTTCGGCGGCATTTAATAAGCCACCGGTGCTACCGATGAAACCAGGAAGCTGGCCGGTGAGGGTTCCTACCGAGGACATTGAAGCCAGGGAGTAATTTGGCTGGAAGCTAGCACTCAAAGGCGGTTCAAAACGCGTTGGCGTTGCTCTCTTCACAGCCTTCAACAATGGCAAGTTTTGCCACCGGTAGATAAAGGGTGAGGTTGCTGCCCCGCCTTTCGGTAAATCTGCCACCAAGGCTGGCAAAAAGTTGTTGGGTGGCTTGGGGGCTTAATTGAAGGCTGCCAGTGCCAGGATCCCAGGTGAGCACTGGCCCTACCATCGACTCATGGCTGGGTTCCAGTGTATTTACGCTATCTAGATTGTTATTTAGATTGCCGCTAAAACGTAATTTCAAGTTGTCGCCTGCCGCTTGAAGTTCCACCTTTACCTTCGCGCCGCGTCGCAAGGTGCGGCTAAAACGATCCATTAGCCCCGCAAGCATTTTTTCGAGCAGGGCCGGATCACTCATTACTGCAGGCAGATCCACGCCAATTTTTAAATCCAGCTGCAGTTCGCGGCGCTGCAACTGATTTTCCCAACTTGGTTGGAGCTCTAGCAGGAGTGCCGCAAGGTTGGTGCGAGCCAGCAGCCTTTCCCCCTTGGGCTGCCGCTGCGCTTCCGCGGCATAAAAGATCAAGCCGAATCGATCGATTTGCTCACTGCATTCCGAATCGATCTGGCGCAAGCGGGTTTGCGCAACGCTGGGCAAATCTTGGCGCCGCAGTAATGAGCGAATCAGGGTGCGAATTGTGGCAAGGGGCGTCCGCACTTCATGGGCAAGCGCCTCTAGTAAACCGAGTTGATCATTTGCACCTGAAGCGTTGTGCGATTCCTTTGGGGCACTCATCAGAGTGAGGCTCGGGGCTGCTGCAGCTAAACGTTCTGCCACCCGTGGCCAAAACAGTTCGGCAGCCTTTAACGAACTATGCAAAGGCCCCAGCTTTTCTAGCTTTTGCTGCAGATCAACAGCCGCGATTGGATTGTCGGCTGAAAGGCGAGCTCCTAAACCCTGCAATAGGCGAGCTAAAAGTTGCTGATCAAAGCTCACCAGCAACTGACGCCGTTGCGGTTCCCCATTTAGCGCTAGGGCTACCTGCAATTTGGCTGTGATCAGCACCAGCAATGGATCTGTGCCGTCTGATTCGTTTAACAACAGTTGCCAGATTTTTGGCCCCAACTTTTGTTGCTGGGGGCTGCTTCCTGGCAGTTCAGGGCGCTGGTTAGCTGGATTTGCTGGGGTCCATACCCAGCCATGAAAGCGTTGCAACAAAGATGGTTCGTATAAAGCAGGCAGGGGTGCTGCTAACCAAAGCCCATGGGGGCTTGGTAGCTCCACCAACATTTCTTGCAATACCGCTAGAGCGGCCCACCATTGCCGCCGAACCCCCACTTCATCAGCGCCGCCAATTGGAACTGCTGCTGCTAATTCTTGGCGCAGCTCAACCAATAAAGGGATTTTGCTCACCGCAATTTGAGGCCACTTTTTTTTGCTCGCCGCTGCACCGATGCCACTAAACCAACACTTATGAAATTCACAAACATGGCAAAACGGCCATAACTCATCCAAGGCAGAGGGATTCCGGTTACCGGGCCGAGGCCAATTGTCATTGAAATATTAATCACCACTTGAAACATCACCATTGAGAGTATGCCAATTACCACCAAAGATTCGAAATCGTTACCGGCGATGCCGGCCACCTGCAGTAATTTCCAGCTAAATAGGCCGTAGGCCAACAACAGCAAAAGTGCGCCAATAAAACCCAGTTCCTCCCCCAGAGCACTGAAGATGAAATCGGTATGTTGTTCGGGAATAAATTGTAATTTTGTGAGGTTACCCTGCATTAATCCGGTGCCAAATAATTGGCCAGAACCAATACCGATTTGGCTTTGGATTAAGTGATAACCACCACCGAGGGGATCTTTAGAGGGGTCTAAAAAAAGAATTAAACGATCTTTTTGATAATCTTTTAATCCATGGGTCCAGAGAAATGGGGTAAGAAGGGCAAATATTGAATTCAGCGTTAAAGCAATTGCAGAGCCAATACGTTTCCAAGGCAGGCTGCGCCAGCTCATCAATGCCAAGAGGCCAAACCAAGGCAGAAGCGCTATTGGAAATGCGCCCGCAATAATGGCAGTAGCCAATGGTGACAGCAGCAACAGCAGCCATGGCAAGGGCAGCCCAGCCCAAAAAAGCATTGCTAAAACGATTGCGCCATAAACCAAGGAGGTGCCTAGATCGGGTTGCAGAAATACCAGCGCCCACGGCAATGAGATCACCGCAAGGGGGCGAATTAAATCAACCGGTCTTTCAATGGGATGTTTTGCAAGAATTCCAGCCAATAACAAAATTGCCGCCAACTTTGCGAATTCAGAAGGCTGCACATGCAACCCTGCGATCGATATCCAGCGTTGGGCCCCAAGGGCGCTGGTGCCCATTAATTTCACACCAAACAGGCTGGTTAGGGTGAGTAGATAAATAGGAAGCAGCAGCGGTTTTAATTTGTCGAGATCGATCTTTGCAAGCAGGGCCGCTATTGCTAGGCCAATTGCTCCTGTAATCCAATGGTTTTTCCAATCGGCAAGGGGCGCTTCCCTTTGAGTGCTGGCGATTAACAAACCAGCCAAAATAGTCATTGCGATGGGTATACCCCAAAGCAATGGATCAATATTTCGCCAAGGCCATTTACGGCTTGCTTTCACCCCCAGCTTCATGGCTGCTTAGGCACGCAAAGCTGCTGCACTTGCGTTGCTAAATCTATAAAGGCCATAGCGGCAGCACTTTCCGGGTTGGCAATAGTGATGGGTCGCCCTTGATCACCGCCTTGTTGAACCGGTAATTCCAAAGGGATTTGTGCAAGTAAAGGCACTTGGGCTGCAGCGGCTAGGTTGCTGCCTCCACCACTGCCAAAGATTGGATACTTGCGTTCCGGTTGATCGGGCGGGATAAACCAACTCATATTTTCAACGATTCCTAAAATTGTTATTCCCATTTGACGAAACATCTCTAAGCCGCGGCGGGCGTCTTGCAGCGCTACCTGTTGAGGCGTTGTAACTACCACCACACCAGCTATCGGTACGGCTTGGGCCAGGCTGAGTTGAGCATCGCCAGTGCCCGGGGGGAGATCAACCACTAAAAAATCCAAAGTGCCCCAATCCACCTGATACAAAAATTGGCGGATGATGCCGTTGAGCATTGGCCCTCTCCAAACCACCGCTTGCTCGGCCTTTATTAATAACCCCATAGAAACCATCACCAATCCACAACTGGCGATGGGGGTGAGCCTTTGGTTTTCGCCTTCTCCTTGCACCCCAGGGGTTTGATCCCTTACGCCAAGCATGGTGGGGGCATTTGGGCCATAGATATCGGCATCAAGCAAACCCACCCGCAACCCTTGCCTCGCTAACGCGCAGGCCAGATTCACTGCAACCGTACTTTTGCCAACCCCTCCCTTGCCGCTACTAACAGCAATCACCTGGGCAACACCAGGAATGGCTTGCTTGGGTTGCAACTGACCATGACCCGCAGCGCCAATGGCTGGGGTTTCGGGGGCCGTAGCAAGTTCAATTTGCACCTCACTAATGCCTTCGAGCTGCTCAAGTTTCTCGCGGGCCTCAGTTGCGATGCGATCCCTTTGGGTTTGGGCAAAACCAGGCAGAGAGAGTTGAAATACCGCTCGCTCCTGCTGAAGCCGCAACTGGCTGATCCAGCCCAATTCGAGCAAGGATTTACCGCTGCCAGCATCTTTTATGCCTGCTAAGGCTTTGAGAGCTTCTTCTCTGGTCGCCATAGCTGCCCCGCCTCTTGATTTGGATCCTAGGGAGCCCTGTTAAGGGCCCTTGCTCTGGTTGGGGCATCCATGAAAAGGTATTGGCGTTGTTGTGCGCTGTTTTGATTTGATAAATCCTGCTCCTCCCACTGATTCACGCGAACGCATGAAGGCCCTACTTATGGGCTTGCAAGACAGTATTTGTGCTGGCTTGGAGCAGCTGGATGGTGGGGGTTGTTTTGCTGAGGAAAGTTGGCTTCGCCCTGAAGGGGGCGGCGGACGTTCGCGGGTAATGAAGGAGGGGCGGATTTTTGAACAGGGCGGCGTTAATTTTTCGGAAGTGGAAGGCAATAATTTGCCCCCATCAATCCTTAGCCAACGGCCTGATGCTGAGGGGGAACCGTGGTTTGCCACAGGCACATCAATGGTGTTGCACCCGCGGAACCCCTATGTGCCAACAGTGCATCTCAACTACCGCTATTTCGAAGCTGGGCCTGTGTGGTGGTTTGGCGGCGGCGCTGATCTCACTCCTTACTACCCATTTCTTGAAGACGCAAAGCATTTCCATCGCAGCCTAAAAACTGCCTGCGACAGTGTAAATAAAGCTTATTTTCCGATTTTTAAACCCTGGTGTGATGAATATTTTTATCTCAAACATCGAGCTGAAACCAGGGGTATTGGTGGAATCTTTTACGACTATCAAGAGCCGGGCGGGGCGATTTATCGCGGCTCAAATCCGGATGGGGCGGCAGCTAAATGTGCGGCTGGAAATATTCCAGATCGCAGCTGGGAAGATTTATTTAAATTGGCTTCCGCCTGCGGAAATGCATTTTTAGGGAGCTACATCCCAATTGTGGAAAAGCGCAATGGGCTTGCCTATGGGGAAAGAGAACGCCAGTTTCAGCTTTATAGGCGCGGCCGTTATGTGGAGTTCAATTTGGTATTTGATCGCGGCACAATTTTTGGTTTACAAACAAATGGCCGCACTGAATCAATCTTGATGTCTTTACCGCCTTTGGTGCGGTGGGAATATGGCTATCAAGTAGAGCCGGGTAGCAGGGAAGCGTTGCTTACAGATATATTCACCAAACCCCAAGATTGGCTTGGAGATAACTCATTAATTGCGCGTTGCGCCCCCACTGGCGCCATCGGCTAATCCATTCTGCAGGGCTTGAACCACCCGTTCTGCGATGGCGTTGAGGCTGGCATCTCTACTGAGGGGATCGCGCAGGTTGCGTTCCAAAACCCCTTCCAAACGATCGATTTCAAGCATCGAGATGCCCCGCCGCGGCGCGCCAAGCATGCCGCGATAGTTGTAGGGGTAGCCACCAAATACCTCAGCTAAAGCCTCATCTAGGCGAGAAAATTCATAGCGCACAGCTGGAATTATTCCTGCACCGCTGCCATGGGGGCTGTAAGCGTCGTAGTGAATCTCGAGCACATATCCCCCTAAATCTGCGTGGGCAGAGCCAACACTCCAATTTGAGAGAGGGTTATTTGTATTGCGAATCGTGCGTAGGCCGGGGTCGTAATAACGAATATTCAAGCCTCGCTCGCTACCAATTTTTACTATCCGTTGGGCTGTTAGCAGATTCCAGTAGAGCTCGTCTGTGATGGTTGGATCCATCGGTGTTGCGCCCTTTATTCCCACCGCTTCTCCAGGGGTGCCAGATCCTCCTAGGCGTTGGGAATCAGCGTGGCCTGCCAAAACAAGGATTGCCAATTCCCGTGGGTGGTTTCTGGTGCCGCGCCAATTTTTTGTGCGGCCGGTTGGAACCGGTAAGGAGAAGTCTTGTAGCTGCAGGGTTGGGGGCCCCTCCTGCAGGTTTTCTAGTAGTTCAAGCAAACCTTTTCTGGCATCAGCTGCTCCAGCTGGTGTTGGAGTTGCTGATATTAAAAATGTGGCCAACAAAAAAATTAGTTTCCCCATTAGGGCGGGATCAGAGCGGTGAACTGAGCAGCTTTCCGTCGCTATGCAGATTTAATGATCGGCCCAAGCTGCGCTCAAGGGCAATTAATTCATCCCGATGGGCCCGCAATTTCAAAGTTGTGGGTATGAAGCCTTGGGGCGGTAAGAGCTTTAGCTCCAATGTTTCTTGGCGGCGTGCCTTAGTTAAGTAAATGCGCCCCGCTAACGGACCCACCAAGGCAAGCAGCAACGGCCAGTAGCCATAGGAGGGCAGTAATTGACGCACAACCAGCCCAAGAGCAGTTGCGCCGGAAGCACCTAAAACGCTGAGCAATACAGCCAACGGAATACTGGCCTCCACCTGGCCTTCAAAGCGCAAAAGCTGTTGTTCTGGATCTCCGGCGATAGCTTGCCAGCCCCGCTGCTGCAGCCATTGATCTAGGCCCTCGAGCACCTCTAAAGGAGGCCGAGAGCTATTCACTTCCACAATTGTGGTGCGGTCTTTACTGGCGGCCCTTAAAAAGAACACCAGCCCGATCCCCATCAATAGGGTGAGCAGCAAGGTGGAGGAGAGAACCTGGTCCATCGAATTAATTAACGGGCTAACGCAGCGGCTTGAAGGTAAAGGTTATTCACTGTGATCGATTCCCCCTACTAAGTTGAATCCGCCTGTTCTCCCCTGCTATGGCTCCAGAAGCACTGCCACCAGCAAAGGAATTCGCTGTATTTAATTCCGATTTAAGTAGCGAGTGGTTTGAAAAATATCGCGGCTGCACTGCATTGGCGGTAGATACAGAAGCGATGGGGTTGGTGCATGGCCGCGACCGTTTGTGCCTTGTGCAAATTTGCGACGATCAGGATCGCGTGAGCTGCATCCGGATCAGCCGGGGGCAAACGAATGCACCAAAACTGCAGCAGTTAATGGAAGCCGTTGCAATTGAAAAGGTATTTCATTTCGCCCGTTTTGATGTGGCGGCATTGGCCTCTGGTTTGGCGATCAAGGTGAATCCAATCTTTTGCACCAAGGTGGCAAGTCGCCTTGGGCGCACCTATAGCCCCCGCCATGGCCTCAAAGAGGTGGTGCAGGAGCTGGTGGGGGTTGAGCTGGATAAACAGGCCCAAAGTAGTGACTGGGGCAGGGTTGATGAGTTAACAGATCAGCAATTGGCCTATGCCGCCAACGATGTGCGTTATCTGTTGCCAGCACGGCAGCAACTGCATCGCATGCTCGAGCGGGAGGAGCGGCTTGAGCTTGCTTTGCAGTGTTTTAAATGCATTCCGGTGTTTTCAGAGCTGGATCGTTTGCATTTCGGTTCGATATTTGAACATCGCAGTTAGTGAGCAGCTGCTCCTTGATCAAGGTGGCTATTGCTGCACTGCCACCGGGGGGCCCCATCCGCTGCCGCCCAATCCGGCCAAGTTCTAGTTGCAGAGCTGGAGATTTCAGTAGTAATTCCAGCGCTCTTTGCAGTTCTGGGCCTTTGCGGCAAACCCGCACGGCACCTCCCAATAAACGGCTCTGACGTTTGGCAAAACCGAGGGTGAATTGGGGCCCTGGCCCTGCTAAAGACAGCACAGCACAACCAATACCCACCAGTTGCTCTGTGGCGGTACCGGCGCAGGCCACCCCCACCTGGGCCCAAGGTGCCCAGGTGGGAAATAAGCGAGTGCCTAAAAGCAGTAAACCGGCGGGCCCCTGCCAGGCCCCTTGGGCTTTGCTGCCAAGGGGAATAACAGTGCTGTGATAACCCAATGCGGCGAAGAGGGGTTCCAATTCAGCAGCTGCGGGGGTTGCACCACAGGCCAGTAGTAAAACCCGTGATGTTGGCGCCACAGGCTGGGCTAAGGAAATTAATAGTCTTTTTAAATTTTCTAATGCCTCTGGGCAACGGGAACCAGGAAGCAGCAAAACCCGCTGCATTTCGCTGAGGGCCAGAGGAACTGGTTGTATCTCAAATCCATCCAGCATTGGATTGCCAGGGGCAAGTGCTGCCACTCCATGGCGCCTTAAGCCCCGTGCGGTGAGCGGATCACGGCACACCACCAAGCGGCAGTTTGGCCTTGCCATCAAGGCCCACTCCCAGGGATCCCATTCACTGCCCTTCAGCCGGTGATAGGCATCGGCTAGGGGATTGCGGCCGGGGCCACTGCTCCAGGTGTAGTCGCTTTTTGGGGTGCCGATAAAGCCATAAGACCTGCCGCTGCCCCAGGCCAGGATTAAAGGCAGAAGATCGCCCACTGCCAATACAGCCCCATCGCCTTGCTTGCACCAGCGCCGGATGCTGCGAATTTGGGCCAAGCTCAAGGGCCCCAGACCAGCCCATAAATCCTTTAACAACGCCCAAAAGCTTTGGTTGCTAAAACCACCACTGGGCAATCGCTGAAGAGGCCCAAGGCACTGCACATTGTTTAATTTGGCAAAGCTTTTGCCCTCCCCCACAAGAGCAAGAACACTTATCTCCAGTTCACTAATTCCGAGCTCGCGCGCTTGCAGCTGAAGCGCTTCAATAATCCGCATCGCGATTAGGTCTTCCCCATGGCCATTGCTGAGCAGCAGCAGGCGAGTTGTCATGGGGGCGACTGGTACGATCCGATCTTGGGAGTTTTACTCCCGGATCGGCGGCATGGCCAAGTGGTAAGGCAGAGGATTGCAAATCCTTTATCCCCAGTTCGAATCTGGGTGCCGCCTTT
>NZ_JAGQEK010000037.1 GCF_024346075.1 Synechococcus sp. Cruz CV12-2-Slac-r | reverse complement strand
GAGATCAGGGCCGCTGAAGACCCTGAATTTGAAACCTTCTACACAAAGAATATTCTTTTGAATGAAGGTTTAAGAGCCTGGATGGCACCAGCCGACCAGCCCCATGAAAATTTCATCTTCCCAGAAGAGGTTCTGCCACGTGGAAACGCCCTTTGATTCTTCGCTGGTCTCCGGCGGTAATGACCAACCATCAACCGGCTATGCCTGGTGGTCTGGAAATGCCCGGCTGATCAATCTTTCTGGGCGCCTCCTTGGCGCCCACGTAGCTCACGCCGGTTTAATGGTGTTCTGGGCTGGCGCAATGATGCTTTTCGAGGTGAGTCATTTCACCTTCGATAAGCCAATGTATGAACAGGGTTTGATCCTCTTTCCCCATGTGGCAACCCTCGGTTATGGCGTGGGTCCTGGTGGTGAAGTAACCAATCTTTATCCCTTCTTTGTTGTTGGGGTATTGCATTTAATCAGCTCTGCGGTGCTCGGTTTGGGTGGTTTGTATCACGCAATTCGCGGCCCTGAAGTTTTAGAAAATTATTCCGCCTTCTTTTCTCAAGATTGGCGCGATAAGAACCAAATGACAAACATCATTGGTTATCACCTAATTCTTTTGGGAGTTGGTGCATTGCTATTGGTGTTTAAGGCAATGTTCTTTGGCGGCGTCTACGACACCTGGGCACCAGGTGGTGGTGATGTGCGTCTAATTACAAATCCAACCCTTAGCCCTGGAGTGATCTTTGGCTACCTAACCAGAGCACCATTTGGCGGTGAAGGTTGGATCATCGGTGTTAATTCCATGGAAGACATCATCGGTGGCCACATCTGGATCGGTCTTATTTGCATCTTTGGTGGGATTTGGCATGTGATCACCAAGCCTTTCGGTTGGGTGCGTCGTGCCTTCATTTGGAATGGTGAGGCTTACCTCAGCTATAGCCTCGGCGCATTGAGCTTCATGAGCTTTATCGCTTCTGCTTACATCTGGTTTAACAACACCGCCTACCCATCTGAGTTCTACGGCCCCACCAACGCGGAATCTTCCCAAGCACAAAGCTTCACCTTCCTGGTGCGTGACCAACGCCTCGGCGCAAACATTGGCTCTGCCATGGGTCCCACTGGTTTGGGTAAGTATTTGATGCGCTCACCAACCGGAGAGATCATCTTTGGTGGCGAAACTATGCGTTTCTGGGATTTCCGCGGCCCTTGGCTCGAGCCCCTACGGGGCCCTAATGGCCTGAGCCTAGATAAGTTGCAAAATGATATTCAACCCTGGCAAGTTCGCCGGGCAGCTGAATATATGACCCATGCACCAAATGCGTCATTGAATTCAGTTGGCGGGATTATTACCGAACCAAACTCGGTAAATTTCGTTAACATCCGTCAGTGGCTTGCATCCGTACAATTCATACTGGCTTTCTTCTTCCTTGTTGGCCATCTTTGGCATGCTGGCCGCTCTAGAGCTGCAGCTGCTGGATTTGAGAAGGGAATTGATCGCAAGGCAGAGCCAACTTTGGCAATGCCTGATCTTGATTAATTTAGTTAATCTGATTTATTAAATCTGATTTATTAAATCTAAATTAGTACTAATTAACCCCTGTTTTACAGGGGTTTTTTATTAGCTCAGGTTTTTATTAGCTATTGATTGAATGATGCTAAATTCAACCAGCTGCGAAGCAGCGGTAAACTGAGGCCAATTACATTACTAATACAGCCTTCTATACGTTCAATCATTAATCCGCCGCGACCTTCCATAGCAAAACAGCCAGCGCATTGCAACGGTTCACCAGTTGCTACATAGGCAATAATTTCAGCTTCTGTTACTGCTGAAAATTGCACCTTAGTGCTAACAATTGCCCTCTGTTCTCCGCCGCCATTCGGCAGCCAACAATGGCCCGTATGCAACATCCCCCAGCCACCGGCCATGCAACGCCAACGCTGAATGGCATCAGCTGCATCTTTTGGTTTACCAAATATCTCCCCTTTAAATTCAAACATTGAATCGCAGGCCAAAATACCAAGGCCAGGGAAATTTAGCGGGTTTTCATTTAACAGTTTTTCATTTAACAGAATTTGTTGCACTGCTTTGGCTTTTGCTGCTGCGAGTTCTTGCACCAATTGCAGAGGGTTTGGATTTTGGATCGCATCTTCATCCACCCCGCTTACTTGAACGCGATGCGGTATTGCAGCCTGCTCCAGCAGCCGACGGCGGGAGGGGGACGCAGATGCGAGTAGCAGTTCCATCAACAGGATTGTTTAGGGTTGATTTATGCAAAGCAGTTCTAATTCCAGCTGTAGCTCCCATTCCTTAGCGCGTGCGGCAGAAGCATTGCGCTGCCTACCTTTACGGCGTTTTTTTTATGAACTCGCTGCGGCTGAACCGCTAAGCAGCCAGCAGGTGTGCGCAAATGCCAGCTGTTACCAAAATCCACTTACAACTGATGCCGCAGAAGATATCTTTTGCTGGCTAATTAAACTTGGCGTATTACGGCGAGAAGTGGATGGTCAGGGGCTTACCCATCGGGTGCGCTTAACCCCTATGGGTACCCAATTACTTAACCAGTGGCCAGCTGAAATTCCCTCAGCAACAAAATTACGCCGCTTACGCCATTGGGTTAGGCGCCATTGGCCGCGGCTTTGAGCAGTTCAGCCTGTAGCATTAATGTGCTACTCCCATGGGCGCAATAACAATGGAAGTTACCCTGCGTAGATCTGGTGGATCTGTGAGCGCAACCATCCCAAGTGAAATGGCACGTAGATTTCATCTCGCTCCAGGAGATCGAATCGAAGCCATTGAAACCGAGCAAGGAATTTTACTCTCGCCTTTCAATCCAACCCTGCAAGAGGCACTGGCCCTCGCCTCAGAAGCGGCTCGTTCATATCAACCAGCCCTTCGCCAATTAGCTCAATGAACCTGCCTTCAGAGCCCCGTTGGGTACCTGAAGCAGCTGTGATTGCAATTCATCATCAACAAATTCTGGAGCACGGGGGGCTGCAAGGAATGCGCTCAGATTCAGCCTTGTGTTCAGCCCTAGCCCGCCCAAAGCAGCGTTGGAGTTTTGGAGAATTAGCTTCAATCCCCCTAATTGCAGCTGCCTATGCAGAAGCGATTGTTGCGGGGCATCCATTTAGCGATGGCAACAAAAGAACCGGTTTTTTGGTTGCAGTTGTGTTTCTTGGCCTCAACGGCTTTGCTTTTAAAGCTTCCAATGCAGCAGTAGTTCTAAAAATTCAGCAATTGGCTGGAGGATTGCTGGATTGGCCTGAATTAGAGGCCTGGTTTATTGCCAGCAGCGTTGCTAAGTAATGAAAACCGTTAATAAATTCGCCCCCTTGATGGTGCTTGGCACCAGTAGTGGGGCTGGAAAATCATTAATGACCACTGCCCTTTGCCGGCTCTTGCAGCGTGCTGGCGAACAGCCAGTGCCCTTTAAGGGGCAAAACATGAGCAATAACGCTTGGGTAGATCAAAGCGGAGGCGAGATGGCCTATTCCCAGGCATTGCAAGCCTGGGCTGCAGGTTTAGAGCCTCATCACAGCATGAATCCAGTGCTGCTAAAACCACAAGGCGACAGCACCAGTGAATTAATCCATATGGGGCAATCGGTGGGGCTAGCCCGCGCCGAGCACTATTACCGCGATTGGTTTAAACCGGGCTGGGCTGCAATTCGCAGCGGCCTTAGCCATCTGGAAACCGCATTGCCAAGCGGCAGGCTGGTGCTGGAGGGGGCTGGCAGCCCTGTGGAAGTAAATCTGCAATCCCGTGATCTAACAAATTTGCGCTTGGCCCAATTTCTACGGGCCCGTTGCATCTTGGTGGCAGATATTGAACGGGGTGGAGTATTTGCTCAGTTGGTTGGCACCTTGGGCTTATTACGAACGGTGGAGCGGCCACTGATTCGTGGGCTACTGATCAACCGTTTTCGCGGCCGCCGCGAACTTTTTGATGAAGGCCGCCGCTGGCTTGAGCAAAACACCGGGATTCCTGTATTAGGGGTGATGCCTTGGCTTGATGAACTATTTCCGCCAGAAGATTCACTTGATCTCCTAGAGCGAGGTAAACGCAAAGCAAGCGCCGAAATTGAAATTGTGGTGATTAAGTTGCCGTCGCTTAGTAATTTTTCTGATCTGGATCCTTTAGAAGCTGAACCAAGCGTGCAGCTGCGATGGCTTACGCCGGGTGAACCGTTAGGAAATCCAGCAGCTGTTATCTTGCCCGGCAGCAAACAAACCATGACTGATTTAAAGCAACTGCAAAAAAGTAATATTGCAGCTGAATTACGTAATTATGTAAATAATGGCGGCCATATATTTGGTATTTGTGGTGGCATGCAAATGCTGGGGAAGCGCTTGAATGATCCTGATGCTTTAGAAGGTAAAGATATTAATAATTCATCCCAGGGTGGCCTGGATTTACTGCCGCTTAACACTGATTACGGCTGCATTAAAGCATTGCAACAACGTTGCAGTAATGCCCTATGGCCGAGGGGGGGAATACAGATTGAAGGTTTTGAACTTCATCGCGGCAGCAGCAGTTCTATTTGCACAGAAGCTGAGCCGATATTCCCGATAGCAAGCGATCCAGATTTGGGCTATTGGTTGCCCTATGGCAGCTTTGGCGGTGTGGTAGCAGGCACCTATTTGCATGGAATATTTGAAAATGGAATTTGGCGGCGTTGCTGGTTAAATCAACTACGCAAACGTAAAGGCTTGGCTTTATTAAGTGAACAACAAGCGCACCACCGCAAGCAACGAGACCAATTGCTTGATCGCCTTGCTGATGCCTTTGAAGCCCATGTAAATATTGAACCTTTACTTAGGCCTTAAATGACTGCTATTCCAAATAAAAAGATTGCAATCACAATCCGATGGCCCAACGGCTTGATAAGCCAAGCAAAGCCGGGAGACGATTGGTTGGTATTGGCAAGAGCAGCTAAAAACCCAATCCCCACAGGGTGTCTTGGCGGCAGCTGCGGGGCCTGTGAAATAGAAGTTAATGGAAAGGTGATCAGGGCTTGCATCAGCTCAGTTGCCATTGATAGCAGCAACTGCCTGCAGGTAGAATTCGCTAATGATCCCCATTGGTAAATTCATAATTAGCTACTTCAAATGCCAGTTTCCAATTGAATTAAGCCTCCCCCCAATAACACTTCCCCGGCGTAAAACACCGCCGCCTGGCCAGGGGTAATTGAAAATTGCTCCTCCTTAAATTGCAATTGGCAAGAGCTATCAGATAGCGGGGTGAGTATCGCTAATTCAGGCGCACTGCGATAACGCACTTGCACTTCAACTTCAAAAGCTTCTAATGGCGCAGCAATCGAAACCCAATTAAGCGCCGCCACCGTGCAAAAACTACGGCCCGCATCTTTACGGCAGGCCACCACCACCTGATTCATCGCAGCATCAAGCCGCACTACATGCAACGGCTCGCTCCATGCCACCCCCAGGCCCTTGCGTTGGCCGATTGTGAAATGCTCAATGCCATCGTGTTTACCCACCACCGTGCCATCAGCAAGCACGATTTGACCCGGCCGCTCTGGCAGGTAGGCATCAAGAAAAGCTTTCATCGAGCCGTGGTGATCAGCTAGGCATAAATCCTGGCTTTCAGCTTTTGTAGCAGTGCGTAAGCCCAAACGGCTGGCCTCCTGCCTTGTATCTATTTTGGTGAGTTCGCCAAGGGGGAAAACCAAACTTGAAAGGATTGCTTGCGGTAGATCGTATAAAAAATAACTTTGATCTTTATGGCTATCTAAGCCTCTAAGTAACTGGGTGCGGCCGTTGCTGCAATAACGCAAGCGGGCGTAATGACCGGTAGCTAAGCGCTTAAGCCCCCGTTCTTTTTCAGCCCAAGCGAGCATCGGGCCAAATTTCACCGCACGATTACAACGGGAACAAGGCAATGGCGTAAGCCCTGCAACATAGTTTTCCAGTAAAAATTCAACTATTTCCTTTTTAAAAACTTCGCGTGAATCCACCACGTGATGGGGAACCGCAAGGGATTCACAAAGGGCTGCAGCATCAACTAACCCCTCAGCGCAGCAGGCACCTTTGCCACTCATAAGCCACAGGGTGAGGCCTTCCACCCGCCAGCCGGCCGCCTGCAACAGCGCAGCGGTGAGGGAACTATCAACACCACCTGAAAGGCCAACGGCAATCGCTTTTTCACCAGGAAAGCTACGCAAACGCTCAAGTGCTGCCACCACAGCAGGCGATGGAGTTGCAAAAGGAGCAACAAAAGTGCTGGGTGATGAAGCTGTCATGCAGCTGAAAAGCCCATTTGTGTTGATTTTCCCTTGCAAATCTAAAAGGTTACTGAAAACACCTCCTTAAACCAAAAAAGCGTAGGAGTCTTGCTGCCAACCAAGGAACTTCTCAATGACTGCCACCTCGCTCTCAGTTGCAGAGAGCAGCCGCAAAAGGGGCAACGACCCCATCAGCTGGTATCTGGCAAGCATCGGCAGGGTTCCACTACTTACACCTGCGGAAGAAATTGAGTTGGGCAATCAGGTGCAAACCATGATGCTGCTGCTCGAAAAGGGAGAAGAAAACTTCACCATCCACGAAAAAAAGCTTGTGCGGGTGGGTCGCCGTTCAAAAGAGCGGATGATGAAGGCAAACCTGCGTTTGGTGGTGAGTGTTGCCAAAAAATATCAAGGCAAAGGCATGGAGTTGCTGGATCTAATCCAGGAGGGTTCTTTAGGCCTTGAAAGAGCGGTTGAGAAATTTGATCCCACCCGCGGCTACAAATTTTCCACCTATGCGTTTTGGTGGATTCGCCAAAGCATGACCCGCGCCATCGCTTGTCAATCCCGCACCATCCGGCTGCCGGTGCATCTCAGCGAAAGACTTGCAATTGTGCGCAGAGTAACGATGGATCTAGCCCATAAATTAGGTGCAATGCCTAACCGCAGAGAGATTGCAGAAGAGATGCAGATTGAAGTGGAGGAGCTAGACGGCTTGCTGCGTCAATCCCTTACCACCTCCAGCCTGGATGCCCCCATTAGCGGTGATGAAGGCCGTAGTTTTCTTGGCGATTTAATAGCTGATACCCGCCAAGAAGAACCCCTCGATGCGGTGGAAAGGCGCATGCATCACGAACAGTTGGGTCGTTGGCTCAACTACCTCACCGATCAGGAAAGGCAGGTATTGGAGTTGCGTTTTGGCCTATCCGGCGAACAAAGGCACACCCTTGCTGAAATCGGCAGGCTGCTGGAAGTATCTAGAGAAAGAGTGCGTCAGGTGGAATTAAAAGCCTTGCGTAAACTTCGCAATCTCACCCGCAAAGTGCCATCTCAGCTTTAAATTGATAGGCTGATTAATACTTAATCTTCTGCCCAGATATAACGCGTTAGTTCATTTGGATCGGGCTCTGGAGCGGCTAGAGCAAATTCCACGGCATCTCTTACCTCGTTATCAATTTCTTGATCGATATCTGCTAAATCAGCGGCACTGGCTAGGCCTTGCTGCTGCATAAAGGCTGAAAATTGCTTAATCGGATCTCGATTAGTCCAAAACGCCTTTTCTTCTGGATCCCGCAATTCATCTGGATCCGCCAAGGAATGGCCGCGGAAACGATATGTGAGGCATTCCAACAAAGTGGGACCCTCTCCAGCCCGGGCACGCTCAAGCGCCCTTTGCGTTGCAGCGCGCACAGCCAATACGTCCATACCATCCACCTCTTCTCCGGCCATGCCAAATGCACTGGCTTTACGCCAAATCTCGGTATCACTAGTGGCACGATGATGGGCCATTCCGATTGCCCATTTGTTGTTTTCCACCACAAATAAGATCGGTAATTTCCACAAAGAAGCCATATTTAGGCATTCATAAAATTGACCGATATTGCAGGTGCCATCACCAAAAAAAGCAGCCGTAACAGCATTGCTAGTGCTATCACCTAAAGCATCGCGCTTATACCTACTTGTGAAGGCAGCGCCAAGGGCTACCGGAATGCCTTCACCAATAAAGGCATAGCCACCAAGAAGGTGGTGTTCCTTTGAAAAAAGGTGCATTGATCCACCTCTACCTTTGCTGCAACCGGTTTCTTTACCAAATAATTCACTCATCACCTCCCGAGCAGGCACCCCTGCGCTGAGGGCATGAACGTGATCGCGATAGGTGCTACAAAACCAGTCGTGCTGCTTTTTCATCGCCTTAATTACGCCGGTTGCAATCGCTTCTTGGCCGTTATATAAGTGCACAAAACCAAACATCTTGCCGCGGTAATACATTTCCGCGCATTTATCTTCAAATCTGCGGCCCAGCACCATATCGCGGTAGAGCATCAAACCCTCTTCCCGCTTCAGCTCTGCACCGAGCGCCGTTGGGGTGGAGCCTGCGGCGGCAGCGGTTTCGCTGGTCATGGCACCCTGGCCCCATTAAAAAACAAACTTTACCGTTGAACCAACGTAAACTTCGAGCCTCTTAAAGCATCCAGCACTTGGAGCTACTCCTAGACCATTTTCGTTTGCTGGGAGTAAGCCCCGTAGTTGCCAGTGATGGCGTATTGCGCACCCTGCAACAACGCTTAGATCGCCCCCCTGGCCCAGGCTTTAGCCAAGAGGGCCTTACTGCTCGCGCTGAGTTATTGGAACTAAGTGCAAATCTTTTAGCGGATGAAGTTCGGCGTCAAAACTATGAACGCTTAGTTACCGAACAAACAAACGAAAGCGCCGGCATTTTTCCAGCTCTTGATATTCCCTCCAATTTGGAGGTGGGCGGCTTAATTCTATTAATGGAATCAGGCCAAGCAATTGAAGCTTTTGAAGGGGCCCGCAAGGCCCTGCAGCCGCCTCAGGCACCAGCGCTCGGCAGCAGCAGGGAACTAGATCTCTCGCTACTTGCCGCCTTGGCTTGCCAGCAGGGGGGCAGTGAACGGAAACACGAACGCCATTACGAAACAGCAGCTCTGTTGCTGCAACAAGGAATCCAGTTACTGCAACGCATGGGGCAGCAACTTGAACGGCGTTTAGCGCTTGAAGCGGATCTTCAAGCCTTACTGCCCTATCGGGTGCTCGATCTATTGAGTAGACCCCTCACGGAAAGCCTCCAGCGGGAGCTGGGTTTGGAGTTGTTGCAGGAATTGATCAATCGCCGCGGTGGGCTTGATGGTGAATTGGATCCCAGTTTCTCCCAGGAAGCTTTCCAGGCTTTTTTCCAACAAATACGTAATTTTCTAACTGTTCAAGAACAGATTGATTTGTTCTTAAAAATGGCTGAAGCCGGTTCGGTTACAGCTGATTTTCTTAGTGCCTATGCCCTCACCGCCTCTGGATTTGCGCAACGCAAACCAGAACGGATTGAAGCGGCTTTAGAACGATTAAAAACCCTCCATGAAGTGGGGGTGGAGCCAGAAATTGCCTGTTTGCAATTGCTTCTTGGTAATACAAAAGCAGCGGAATTGCATTTCCAACGCGGTAGCGACCCTGAATTGGAACATTGGGCTAAGGAACAAGGTGATGATCCCTTAGCTGGTGTTTGCGCTTATTGCCGCGATTGGCTGGAGCGGCAGGTTTTGGCTTGCTACCGCGACCTAGAAGCAGATCCTGACCTTGAAGCATATTTCGCTGATCGCGATGTGCAGGCCTATGTGGAGCGCAGCGATCGCCGTCGCCTGCATGGCCTTGAGCCGCAACATGAGCCCATCACTAATTTTGAATTCATACCAACCCCCAGTGCTGATGAACTGGAAGAACTCTTAGATAATCCCGCCGCTGAAATTCAACAATTACCCCAACTAAATCTTCAGGAACGTGTGCAGCAGGCCAAAACCTGGTGGGAAACTCGCCGCTGGAGCCGCAATCAACGCTGGTTAGCCATTGGCCTTGCCATGGTTGCCACAAGCGCAATCGGTTTAAACCTCGGACGCAAACAAGAGCAAGCTCCAGTTATTCCGCAAGAAGCTCTGCTTCTGCCACCGCCACCGGTTGCTGTCTTGCCAAGCGCAGAACAATTGCCAAACCCGGAAAAGTTGCCAAACACGGAAGAATCACCAAACCCAGAACAAGCAACCCGTGAGGTGCTTGAGCAATGGCTAAAGGCAAAAGCTGATCTGCTAGCAGGTGGCAATGATCAAGCAACCTTAAGCAAACTAGCTTCCGCCAAACTCGTTAATAATGTTGTTGATAATCGTGCTGCCGATGCAAGCCAGGGCCTTAGCCAACGGGTATCCGCCAAAATTGAAAAATTCAATGTTGTAAGTAACAGCCCAATTCGCCTCGAAGCGCAAGTTGAGATTCTGTACTCAGAAGATTTGCTTGACGCAAAGGGCAAGGCTTTAAAACAAGATGCCGCCATTACCCTAAATAACACCTACGTGTTTGTTCGCCCAGATCCGAAGCAGGCGTGGCAGCTGGCGGATTTTCGTTCTAGTAATTGAGGAGCTAATTGATGTTTGAAGAACTTTCCCAGCGCTTTGAAGATGCCGTTCGCGGTTTGCGCGGCCAAGGGGCCATCAGCGAAAACAACGTAGATGCCGCACTAAAAAGCGTTAGGCGTGCACTGATTGAAGCTGATGTGAGCCTGCAGGTGGTGCAGGATTTTGTTGCTGATGTGCGCAGCAAAGCCCTTGGCGCTGAGGTGGTGCGCGGTATCAGCCCCGACCAACAATTTATCAAGTTGGTGCACAACGAATTAGTAGAGGTGATGGGGGGTGCGAATGCGCCTCTGGCTCAAGCAGCAACAAAACCAACAGTTGTTTTAATGGCAGGCCTGCAGGGGGCAGGTAAAACAACAGCTACAGCGAAATTGGGGCTACATCTAAAAGAACAGGGCCGTAAGGCATTGCTGGTGGCGGCCGATGTGTACAGGGCTGCCGCCATCGAGCAGTTACAAACCTTGGGGCGGCAAATCGATGTGGAGGTATTCAGCCTTGGGGCTGATCAAAAACCAGAAGATATTGCTGCTGCAGGGGTTGCCTATGGCCGCGAGCAGGGTTTTGACACGGTTGTTGTAGATACCGCCGGCAGGCTCCAAATCGATACGGCGATGATGGCTGAGATGGTGCGGATCCGCACTGCCGTAACACCGGATGAAGTGTTGCTGGTGGTGGATTCAATGATCGGCCAAGAGGCGGCTGAACTCACACGCGCTTTCCATAACCAGGTGGGTCTTACTGGTGCTGTGCTCACAAAACTGGATGGCGATAGCCGCGGTGGCGCCGCTTTATCGATTCGCAAGGTGAGTGGTGCACCGATCAAATTCATCGGCACCGGTGAAAAAGTAGAAGCTCTACAACCTTTCCATCCAGAGCGGATGGCTAGCCGCATCCTTGGCATGGGCGACGTTCTCACCTTGGTGGAAAGGGCGCAAAAGGAAGTGGAAATTGCCGATGTGGAAAAGATGCAGCGCAAGCTGCAAGAAGCCTCATTTGATTTTTCCGATTTCGTTCAACAAATGCGCTTAATCAAACGCATGGGCTCCCTAGGGGGGTTGATGAAAATGATTCCAGGCATGAACAAAATCGACGATGGCATGCTCAAGCAAGGGGAAGCCCAGCTCAAACGAATCGAAGCAATGATCGGCTCGATGACGCAACAAGAAAGAGAAAATCCCGATCTTTTAGCCTCTCAACCCTCTCGTCGCAAGCGCATCGCGGTGGGTAGCGGCCATAAACCCGCAGAGATGGATAAGGTGCTTGCCGATTTCCAAAAGATGAGGGGCTTCATGCAACAGATGAGCCGAGGCGGCGGAATGCCCGGAATGCCCGGAATGCCGGGAATGCCCGCTATGCCCGGTATGCCAAATATGGGAGGGCAAAAAGCACCAGGGAAACCAGTAAAGGCCTATAAACCAGAAAAAAAACGCAAAGGCTTCGGCCAGCTCTAACCTCCACCAGTTATGGTGGATGATCCATGTTTACGCCCACTTAGTCACGATGATCAAGCTCCGCCTGAAGCGTTTCGGTAAAAAGAGGGAAACGAGCTTCCGGATCGTGGCTTGCAATAGCACCAGCCGCCGAGACGGACGTCCGCTCGAGGAACTGGGTTTTTACAATCCGCGCACCAATGAAACCCGCCTTGATACAGAGGGCTTGCGTCGCCGCTTAGATCAAGGCGCCCAACCATCAGACACCGTAAGGGGACTGCTGGAAAAAGGCGGAATGATTACAAAAACTATTCGCGCTGCTGAAACCGTTGGTAAAGCAAAACAAGCTGCTGCCCGTGAAGCAGAGCTAAAGGCAGCAGCGAAAGCAGCAGCAGAAGCAAAAGCGGCTGAACTTGCCGCCGCAGAAGCCGCAAAAGCAGAAGCTGCCGCCGCAGAAGCCGCAGAATCAGAAACATCAGCAGAAGCTGCTCCAGAAGAAGCCTGACACCTTCTCCCATGGAAGGGCAGGAGCGCAAACGCTTCGCGATTGATCTACCAAATCAAGCAGCTGCTTTATCCCTTGCCGGCGAAGCAGAAGCAAATCTGCGTCGCATCAGCGAATTAACCGGTGCCCAATTGGTACTAAGGGGTTTGCAGCTCCACATAGATGGCAAGGCGCAACAACTTGAGCAGGCAGCTGCAGTAGTTGAATTGCTTAGGCCCCAATGGATTGAAGGTGAATTCATTAGCGCCGCCGATTTAAATACCAATCTTCAGGCTCTAGCAAGCGGTAGAGGAGCTGAACAACGCCAATTAAGCCAGCAGGTATTAGCCCGCAGCCAAAGTGGCAAATTACTAAGACCACGCACTTTGCGGCAGCGCAATTATGTGGAGGCGATGCAAAACCATGAACTCACCTTGGCGCTTGGCCCTGCAGGCACTGGTAAAACTTTTTTAGCGGTAGTGCAGGCGGTGCGCTGCCTGCAGGAAAGAAGAGTGGAGCGCATAGTGCTTACAAGGCCAGCTGTAGAAACAGCAGTAGATCCCCACCTGCGACCTCTCTACGACGCATTTCATAGTTTGCTCAGCCCAGAACGCACCACTGCATTAATAGATAAAGGTGTTATTGAGGTGGCTCCTTTGGCCTACATGCAAGGGCGCACACTGGCTGATGCATTCATCATCCTTGATGAAGCCCAAAACACCACCTGCGCCCAGATGCAAATGCTGCTCACCCGCCTTGGTGAAAATTCACGCATGGTGGTGGCTGGTGATCCAAGCCAAGTAGATCTTCCCCATGGCCAAGATAGTGGCCTTGTGGAAGCGGCAAAACTACTGGAAAACCAAGAAGGAATTGCAATTTGCACCCTTACTGCAGCAGATGTGGTGCGCCACCCTTTGGTGCTGGAAATAGTGGAGGTATACGCCAATAAGCGGCGGTGATCCGCACACCAATAGGTGTCAAAAGCCCCTTAAGGCTGGCAGCATATAAAGGTAATTAATCAGGAAGTGCCATGCCGGCCAGCAGTAATTTCAGAGAAGCGATCCGGGATGCTCAAAGCAGCGCCCTTGTGGGTCCCAATGTTGTAAATCGCGCCTTGCCCTATGTGGGCGGCGGCATGGTGCTCACCTCCGTTGGAGTGCTTGGCGGTATTGCAAGCCTTGGCACACTTGGAGCGGCGGCCTTTCAAGGCCTATCTCTGGTGGCAATAATTCCATGGCTTATTTTATTTTTTGTTGCTCAAAATGCTGCAAATAAGGCAAATAACAGCACGGCTTTGCCGCTACTGGCAACTTTTAGTTTACTTACAGGTTTTACGTTAACTGGACTAATTCTTCAGGCAGTTGCAGTTGCTGGGGCCGCATCAATTGGAATTGCTGCCCTAGCAACTGGGATTACTTTTGTTTTGGCGTCCATATTTGGAAGACGCATGAGCGAAAGCGTCGGCCAAGCGCTCAGCGCTGTAGTTGGTCTCGGGATGTTTGGTCTTTTGATTGCAATGGTTGGGGTTTTTATTGCCAGTATTTTCGTAGGTCCAAGCATCTTTGCTGGAACCAACCTTTTAATTGCCGGCTTTGGCACAGTCTTATTTGTTGGTATGGCATTTGTAGATTTCTACACAATGCCCCGCACCTATAACGACGACCAATATTTGGCTGGCGCCCTTGGCATGTATCTCACCTTTATCAACTTATTTATCTTTATCCTGCGCCT
>NZ_JAGQEK010000036.1 GCF_024346075.1 Synechococcus sp. Cruz CV12-2-Slac-r | reverse complement strand
CTAACGTGCTCGCTTCACTCGGTCAGGCCAAAGCCCAGGCTTACGATGAAATCGATGGCGCCCCTGAAGAGAAAGAGCGCGGCATCACCATCAACACCGCCCACGTGGAGTACGAAACCGTTGGTCGTCACTACGCCCACGTGGACTGCCCTGGACACGCTGATTATGTGAAGAACATGATCACAGGCGCCGCCCAAATGGACGGTGGGATTCTTGTGGTAGCAGCCACAGACGGGCCTATGGCCCAAACCCGGGAACACATCTTGCTTGCTAAGCAGGTTGGCGTACCCGCCCTTGTGGTGTTCCTCAACAAGAAGGACATGGTTGACGACGAGGAGCTCCTAGAGCTCGTTGAACTCGAAATGCGGGAACTTCTCGATAAATACGATTTCCCCGGCGACGATATCCCCGTGATATCTGGATCTGCTCTTAAAGCCCTAGAGCACATCCAAGGCGGCGGCAAAGGTGCTCGTGGTGAAAACGAGTGGGTAGACAAGATCCTTGATCTCATGGACGCTGTAGATGCCTCCATACCCGAGCCCGAGCGCGAAATTGATAAGCCCTTCTTGATGGCTATCGAAGACGTGTTCTCGATCACAGGTCGTGGCACCGTTGCCACCGGCCGGATCGAGAGAGGCAAGGTAAAAGTTGGGGAAACCGTTGAGATTGTTGGTATTCGCGAAACCCGCACTACCACCGTTACCGGCGTGGAAATGTTCCGCAAACAACTAGAAGAAGGCATGGCTGGCGATAACGCTGGTTTGCTCTTACGCGGTATCCAAAAAGAAGATATCGAAAGGGGCATGGTGCTGGTGAAGCCAGGTTCCATCAAGCCACATACAAAATTTGAAGGTGAGGTTTACGTGCTCACCAAAGAAGAAGGTGGTCGTCATACCCCTTTCTTCGCTGGCTATCGTCCACAGTTTTATATCCGTACCACCGATGTAACTGGGCAAATCACCCAGTTCACCGCAGACGACGGCACCCAGGTTGAAATGGTTATGCCTGGTGACAGGATCAAGATGACCGGCCAACTGATCTGTGGCGTAGCTATGGAACAGGGCATGCGCTTTGCTATCCGCGAAGGCGGCCGCACCATTGGTGCTGGCGTTGTTTCTAAGATCCTCGAGTGATCTAGCCCAAGCTGGTTGTTAGCTCGAACTTTGGGCTAACAACCAACTTCTGTTTACGCACCTCGACAACTGAATTTTTCTCTAACCGCCTCCGAGCCTTATGACTAACGCTATCGTCCAGCAAAAAATCCGCATCCGCCTAAAAGCGTTTGATCGCCGCATGCTGGATCTTTCTTGCGACAAAATCATTGAAACCGCCGATCACACCGCTGCAACAGCGATCGGACCGATCCCCTTGCCAACAAAACGCAAAATTTATTGTGTTTTGCGTTCGCCTCACGTGGACAAGGATTCCCGCGAGCATTTTGAAACCCGTACCCATCGTCGTTTAATCGACATCTACAACCCATCAGCTAAAACAATCGATGCTTTGATGAAGCTTGATTTACCTAGTGGCGTTGATATTGAAGTAAAGCTCTGATCCCTGCTTCAACTGCCTAGAATTAGACTTATTCTCCCGTTGTTATGGCGGACCTATCCGTTCGGGAGCTACCGCTCTTTCCCCTTCCAGATGTGGTGCTCTTCCCCCAGGAGGTGTTGCCTCTCCATATTTTTGAGCAGCGCTATCGCTTAATGCTCAAAAGTGTTCTAGATAGCGATCGTCGTTTTGGGGTGGTGCGTTGGGATCCTGATCAAAAGGCAATGGCTGCTATCGGTTGTTGCGCTGAAATCTTGCAATGTCAAACCCAAGCTGATGAACGCAGCAATCTCGTTACTCTTGGGCAGCAACGTTTTCGCCTTTTAAATGTGGTGCGAGAAGCCCCCTTCATGGTGGGTTTGGTGTGCTGGTTAGAGGATGAACCCGTTGAGGTTGATCTGCAACCGCTCGCTAATGATGTGCGCCAAGCCCTACGTGATGTTGTGGATCTATCCGGCAAATTGCTCGGCCACCAAACCGTATTACCAGACGACCTTCCAATACTGCCCCGCGAATTATCTTTCTGGGTTGGCGGTCACCTTGGTGGAGCGGTAGCTGATCATCAACAGGAGTTGCTGGAGATGACATCTACCGCAGATCGTTTGCAACGGGAACTTGATCTTCTCGATCACACCCGCCGGCAACTGGCGGCCCGCACAGTTCTTAAAGACACCCTCAAGGATTTAGAGAAATGACAACTGGGCTGATTATCTGCCTGTTGTTATTATTTTTACTGCTAACGCTTACTTTTGCTTTTGTTGCGTGGTATTTCTTACCGCGGCGTTTTAGTGGTGAACAAAGCGTTGCTAATGCTTACGATCGTTGGACCCAAGATCAATTGCTGGAACGTCTTTGGGGCGAACATATCCACCTCGGCTACTACGGCAAACCAACCAAACGGCGCGATTTTCGCCAGGCTAAAGCAGATTTTGTTAGCGCCCTAGCCCACTGGGGTGGTTTGGATAAATTGCCGCCCGGTTCGCGCATCCTTGATGTGGGTTGCGGCATCGGTGGCAGCAGCCGTTTATTAGCGAGCCTTTATGGCTTTGAAGTGGTTGGGGTAAGCATCAGCCCCGCCCAAGTGGAACGAGCTAGGCAACTCACACCCGCAAAACTGAGCTGTAGTTTTGCCGTTATGGATGCCCTAAATCTCAAATTTGATGCCGCTGAATTTGATGCGGTATGGACGGTGGAATGCGCCCCACACATCGCAAACAAACAGGGCTTTGCTGATGAATTAATGCGGGTACTTAAACCCGGTGGTTTATTAGTGGCAGCTGATTGGAATCAACGGGATCACAGCGTTACCCCCTTCAGCGGCCTTGAGAGCTGGGTATTGGAACAGCTGCGGGTGCAATGGGCCCATCCCGCTTTTTCTAGCATTAATTCCTTTTCTGAAAATCTAAACGCCACTGGTGCCCTAGATCACCCAGCCCAAACTGGCAACTGGAGCATTGAAACTCTGCCCTCCTGGATTGCCTCAATAACAGAAGGTATAAAACGCCCAGGCGCAGTTTTAAGCCTTGGCCCTAATGCTTTCATCAAAGCCTGCAGAGAAATACCAACGTTGTTATTGATGCATTGGGCTTTTTCAAATGGCTTAATGCAATTTGGCTTATTTAAGGCAGAACGGCGTCGTCGGTAATCGGGTAGGTACCAAACTCAATCAAGCGTTCACATAAAGGTTTTAATTCCTGCAAAGTTTCTATTAATTGTTGCTGTTGTTGCTGCTGAGTGATTACCTCTGAGGGCCAATTAAGATCTACAAAAAATACATATTCCCCCAGCTCTCGTTTTGATGGCCTTGATTCAATCCGGCTCATATTTAATTGCCGTTTAGCAAATACTTGCAAAGCTTCCACCAAGCCACCAGGGGAATTGGCATGCAACGAGAAGGCCAAACTAGTGCAACTAGCAGCCTCGATTTGAGCTTTTAATGCACCACGTAATAACAAAAATCTTGTGCAATTGCCCTGCTGATCATTGATCGGATAAGCCAATTCCGCTAGGCCATGTTTTAGGGCGGCCGATTGTGATGCAATCGCTGCTCTAAATCGTGAACCCTTCACCATTCGAGCCGCTTCTGCTGTGGAATTGGTGGGCAACTGCAGTGCTTGAGGAAGATGCTTTTGCAACCAGCTGCTGCATTGACCAAGGGCCTGGGGATGAGACAAAACCTCGGTGATGCCATCTAAAGATCCATCGCCAAGTAAGGCATGGCGAATCGGCAACACCAACGCCCTTTCGATGCTTAATGGGGTTTTTTGAAATGCACCCGATTCCCAAAGCGTATCCAAACAGGTGGTAACACCTCCTTCCACAGAATTCTCAACCGGCACTACCGCTGCATCCACCAGGCCAGAGCCCAGCGCTTCCATCACATTGCGAATTGTGATCTGCGGTAGTAACAGGGCCTCAGGCGCATTTGCCAAATTTGCAAGGCGTAAAGCGGCCTGTTCTCCGTAGGTTCCAACCGGACCCAGGTAAGCAATGGCAGAAATGGGCACTAACAACGGAGCAAAAAGGGCACACACCGATAGGATCCTGCACGATTAGGGGTTCGGCCATGGTTTTGGCCTTCAGAGCTGTCCAGAAACTAGATCTTCCAGTTTTGGACCAGCCAGGCAGGTTGCCCGATTATTTGCGCGAAGAAAGGCGAGTGGTGGGAGCACTTTTAAGCTCCGAACAACTCACTTGCCTTGCGGCTGGCAGTTATCGCTACGCGGTAAATCCATTGCAGTTGTTCCAATTGCGGATAAAACCAGTGGTGGAACTAAAAGCACAGCAATTTCCAGGACGGCTTGAACTCGATTCTGTGAAATGCGATCTAGAGGGTGTACCCGGCATCACAGACAACTTTCAATTGAGCTTGCGTTCTTGGCTTGAAGCTGAACCAAATGGCTTGGTAGGTGAAGCGGAATTAAGTGTTGAAGTGGATCATCCCGCGATATTGCGCCTGATCCCTGCGCGGATACTGGAGGCCACCGGTGAATCGCTGCTGAATGGCATCCTGCTCACCATCAAAGGGCGGGTTGGGAAGCAAGTGGTGCGTGATTTCCAGAGTTGGTGCCAAGTGCAAAGCTGAGGCGATGCAGGGGGCTTGGGCCAAGTTTTTGTAATGCCTTGCGGTGCTGCAAGGTGCCATAGCCGTGATGTTGCTCTAGGCCATACCCAGGCCAAACCAAAGCCAAGCGTTCCAAAAGTTGATCACGTTGTTCTTTTGCCAAAATGCTGGCGCAAGCGATGGTGAGGCAGCTGCTGTCGCCCCGCACAACTGTTTTTTGCGCTGCCTTCCAGGGCCTAAGTGTTAAGGAGCCATCCACCAGCAATAATTCCGGCACCACCTGCAACCTTTGCAGGGCACGCAACATTGCAAGTTCGGTGGCGGCTCGAATCCCAATACGATCAATTTCAGCTGCCGATGCTTGGCCATAACCAAAGCTTGCTAAAAAAGGGGAGATAAGAGGAATCAGAGCAGCGCGCCGTTTAGGTGATAAAGCTTTGCTATCTGTTACCCCTAATTGAGGTAAATAATCAAAAGCTTCTGCATCTAAGCAAACTGCAGCAGCCCACACGGGGCCGAATAAACAACCCCGGCCCACTTCATCAACCCCGGCAAAACTATTAAGGCCAAGTTGTTGTTTTGAGGCAAGGCTTAGCTCCAGTGGTATTTCCAGAATCAGCTTGCTGAAGAACGCCTGCGCCTACGGCGACCTTCATCGGCTGGATCAAGCTCTGTTTCGATTGCAACTTCAGCTTCTTTATTTATTGCTATTTCATTATTTTCATCTGATTCATTTGTTTCCTCTAATTCATTTGTTTCCTCTAATTCATTTGTTTCCTCTAATTCAAATGGTTCATCAAATTCTGGTTCTATTGTTAGGAGTGGTGCAATCGTAAAAAGCTCTTCTTGTTCGTGATCTGAATTATTGAAACCATCCCCGTCCGCTGGGGTGATTTCAACCATGGAAGACCTGCCGGCACCACGGCCACCGCGACGACGCCTGCCGCCTTGCGCCGCGAGTTCGGTGCGGGCCAACTCCAATACTTCGGCAGCATCTTCGCCGGGGCGCACAACTTTTACCACTACATTTTCCAGCTCCTCGGGGGCGGGATCTAGCAGTAACGCAGGGTTTAGGCCCATCCAACCAAAAACCAACTCCTGGCTGTCGTCCATGGAAACCGCAAGCAGTTCAGGATCGTTGCGCCTTGGCTCTGAAGCAGCAGTGGCTGTTGCTGTTGCTAAAGCGGGCACGCCATTGCTGGCAGCTGCTGGTTCCGTATCAAAACTGCGCGTTCCGCCCCTACCACCACGGCGACGGCCACCGGCATCAATTCCGCTCGGACTCGATACTTCAGCCCTGGCAGAAGCCACCGAACGCACTAAACCAGGCAGTGCCGCCAATGGTTGCAGGCTGTCTTTTCCGGGCAGAGTAACCACATGGCCCAAGCCACCACAACTGGGGCAGGCCCTACCAAATAATTCATATATATTTTGTCCCTGACGCTTGCGGGTGAGCTCCACCAGCCCCAATTCAGTAATTTGGGCGATTTGAGGGCGGGCTTGATCATCCCGCATTGCTTGGGTGAAATGCTCAAGCAGCATTAATTGATCGCGGCGGGATTCCATATCAATGAAATCAATAATCACAACTCCACCGATATTGCGTAACTTCAGCTGCCGGGCAATCTCAGTGGCAGATTCACAATTTGTCCAAAGAACTGTCTCCCTTGAATTAGCCGATCGGGTAAATGAACCGGAGTTCACATCAACTACTGTGAGAGCTTCAGTGGGTTCGATAATTACATAACCACCCGATGGCAAATCAACCCTTGGTTTTAATGCATCACGAATAGCCGCATGCACTTTGTAATGTTCGAGAATTTCAGTGGATTCATCATGAAATTCCACCACAAGATTTGCTTGATCTTGGCCAAGAAACGCATTAACGCGGGCGACGGCTTCTTGAGAATCCACCACAACCTTCAACACTTCTGGGCTGTAGAGATCACGCAATACACGATGAATAAAATCTTCGTCGCGATTTAATAAAATAGGAGGCTGGGCGGTTTCGGCCGCTTGTTGGATTGCTTCTAATTGACGCAATAAAGATTCAAGATCATCGATAATTTGCTCTTCGCTAATACCCTCAGCCTCAGTGCGCACCAGCAAACCGGTGCCCGGTGGTTTGATTAATACCGATAGGGCCCGCAAACGATTACGTTCCGATTCAGCTGCAATGCGGCGAGAGATATTTACCCCTTGGCCATGGGGCTGCAGCACTAAAAACCGCCCTGGCAAAGAAAGATTTCCCGTTAAGCGGGGGCCCTTAGTGCCTGTGGGCTCCTTCATTACCTGCACCAACACCTTTTGGCGAGGTTCAAGTAATTCGGTGATAGCTGCCCCACCTTTTTTTAAACGCAGGGGGCCAAGATCAGAAAGGTGAATAAATCCATTCTTTTCACTTTCGCCAATATTTACAAATGCGGCATCAATACCCGGTAAAACATTTTCAACAGTACCTAAATAAACATCACCAATTT
This sequence comes from Synechococcus sp. Cruz CV12-2-Slac-r, assembly GCF_024346075.1. GTDB lineage: Bacteria > Cyanobacteriota > Cyanobacteriia > PCC-6307 > Cyanobiaceae > Synechococcus_D. Next base: position 7,173 of record NZ_JAGQEK010000036.1, on the reverse strand, counting down.
GATGGCGGCCTTGGGCAACGATTAATTCATCAACCCGTTCTTCGTTGAGTACGGCTGCGATCCGTAATTGCTCAGCGATAACGATCTGCTGTGGCATGGGCTGAGGCAACCCCTTGCGGGATCACCAATAAGGGTGGATGGGGAAATAAAAAATGCTTTTGTGCTTTCAGTTGTTGGGAACTGAAGCAAAGATCAAACCAATTAGACGTATTTCAACAATGCATATCAAAAGACATGCTGCGTGTGCAGGAATCAGACAGCTACCTAGAACCCTTGGACGCATTCACTGCCGGGAGCGATAAACGCAGCCTGGTTTGAGGGCGATTCTTCGGGCGGTATCTCCGCCTCATTAATAATTTAGCACGCCAGATTCAAGGATTCGCGAATCTGATGCACTAACAGCAGGGGCGTAGCCAAGCGTTGCTCCAATAGTTGCAGCATTTGATTTGGTTTAAGTGAGCGGCCACTGTTTTCCACCCAACTATCTAAACCGATTTCCACTCCAGTGGATTTCCATTGATACCAATGCAAATCAAGCAAATATACTTTTAAATCTTTTTCCTTTAGGCGGCCCAATCGATCTTTGCAAATTAACGGCAATCGTTCTGCTGCCAGCAGCTCGCCAAGGGCGCCTTGCCAAACTTCCGCTTCAGGGCATTCAAACCCTGGCTGCACCTCGATGTTGAGTCGCCAACTGGCGGAAACGATCGCCTGGGATAAGGCGGGCGCATGCACTGCAATTCCGTGGGCACTTATTAGTTGCAGCCCTGGCGGTAGTTGAGGCTGCAAAAGTTCTAGAAATTTTTCAGCTGTAATTTCAGCGCAAAAGCTGAGATCGAACCAATCAGCATGGGCCTCAGCCCCAAGGGGCAAGGCAAGGGCAAGCTGCAACCGCGGCAAAGGGTGGAAGCCACCGCTAAAACTCACCGGCATTCGTGATCGCCGCAAGGCGCGATCAAAAATTCTCACTAAATCAAGATGGCTCAACAAAGCCATCTCGGCAGTTTTTGCAAAACAAACCCGCAACCTGGCCACCTGCTCATCAGGAGGCTTGCGCGGTTTAGCGATTGGGGGTATTGGAAGGGCTGGCACCACTACGTTGTGCCCTAAATTCTCACCGCATACTCCGCAATTACTGCAACTTTCAAAGGAGCAATCAGGCAATTGTTGAGCCATTAAGGCTCGCTCAAGATCCTCCTGAAGCCATTGCTTACTTACGCCTGAATCAATGTGATCCCAGGGCAGCGGTTCACGGCAACGCTCTTGGCGTTGTTCAGGGCTAAGGGCCTGAAGCTCAGCCCAAGTACCCAGTTCCAGAGCCCGATAGCGCCCCCCTAATCCTGCCGCCTCAATCGCCCCAATCCAAGCGCCGTAAGTGCGATCAGTGTTCTCAAACCAGGCATCCATGCCGGCGCCTGCTCGCCAGGCGGCTTCAATCACTGGCGCAACACTTTGATCGCCGCGACCGATGAAATCCTCCATCGCTGAAAGCCGCACATCGGTGAAATTCACCTTCAACGCACGAAATTGGGCAAAACGCTGCTTCAGCAATTGTTGGCGGCGTTGAAATTCCAAAGACGACACGCTGTGCCACTGAAATGGCGTATGCGGTTTTGGTGTGAAATTACTGATGGTGAGGTTGAGCTCCAACCTGCCGATATCGCTCATTTCAGCGCGCAACATCTCAACGGTATCGGCTATGCCATGCACATCGGAATCGGTTTCACCGGGCAAACCAATCATGAAATAGAGCTTCAGCTTGCGCCAGCCGTGCTGCATCGCAGTGCGCACCCCATCGATCAAATCTTTATCAGTGAGGCCTTTATTAATGATGTCTCGGAGTCTTTGGGTGCCGGCCTCTGGTGCAAAGGTGAGGCTGCCCTGCTTTGTGCCGCCAAGGATATGGGCAATATTGCTATCAAAGCGGTCGATGCGCTGGCTCGGCAAAGCCAAGCTCACGTTGTGTTCTTGCAATCGATTACGCAATTCCACCCCCACCGCAGGCAGGGCTAAATAATCGCTGCAGCTAAGTGAGAGGAGCGAAAAATCGCTATACCCGGTTTTAATCATGCCGGTTTCCACCGCTTCCACCACCTCTTTGGGATCCACATCCCTGGCGGGGCGCGTGAGCATGCCGGGCTGGCAAAAGCGACAACCACGGGTGCAACCGCGGCGGATTTCCACTGTGAGGCGATCGTGAACAGTTTCTACATTTGGTACTAACGCCATGGCGTAGTGCGGCATGGGCGTAGCGGTGCGTCTAAAAACCCTGCGTTTTCCGATGCAGGGCACATACACACCGGGGATTTCCGCTAGATCTTCTAAAACCGCGCGTCTTGTTAAGCCAACCCCAATCGCTTCCTCTAAAACCAAGCCAATTTCGGCAAGTAATTCCTCCCCATCGCCGAGGGCAATGAAATCAAAGAAAGGTGCATAGGGCTCCGGATTACTGGTAGCGGTTTGACCGCCAGCAAAGATCAAGGGAGGTGCTTCAGGGTGATCCAGGGGGAGATCGCCACGCTGAATAGTGCGCAGGGGGATACCAGCTAAATCCAGCATTTCCAGCACATTGGTGGCGCCCAGTTCGTAGCTAAGGCTGAAACCAAGGATGTGAAAACTGGCGAGCGGGCGTTTGCTTTCCACAGCAAACAGAGGCGCCCCAACAGCTCTGAGCCTTGCCGCTAAATCGGGCGCCGGCAGGTAAGCACGATCGCAAAGCTGCCGCGGTTGAGCATTAAGGATTGAATAAAGAATGATGTGGCCAAGGTTGCTGGCGCCCACTTCATAAACTTCTGGGTATGTAAGTGCCCAGCGCACCGCTGCTTGATCCCAATCACGAGGTATCACCCCCCTTTCGTTGCCCAAATAGCGGCCGGGTTTGGAAATTCCCGTATTAACTAAAGAAGCGAAGGGAATTGATGGCACGTTGGCAGGAAGGAGCGCCGCCATAGGAGAATTAATGAAGTATTAGAGAGTGCATTGGTTCAAGTAAACGGCAACTATCTCAAGCTCAAAGCAGGCTATCTGTTCCCCGAAATTGCACGGCGGGTTAGAGCTTTCAGTGACGCCAATCCCAGCGCTGCGCTAATCCGCCTCGGCATTGGCGACGTAACAGAACCTCTGCCGCAGGCGTGTCGTGCTGCGATGAAAATAGCCATTGATGAAATGGGCACCCGGGATGGGTTTAGGGGCTACGGCCCCGAACAGGGATATCAATGGCTGCGAGAAAAGATTGCCAGCAATGATTTTCAAGCTCGCGGCTGCCAGATCAGCGCAGAAGAAATCTTTGTATCCGATGGATCCAAATGTGATAGCAGCAATATCCTCGATATCCTCGGCCCTGAAAATCGCATTGCTGTTACGGATCCGGTTTACCCGGTTTATGTAGATAGCAATGTGATGGCGGGCCGCACAGGGGAGGCCGATGAGCTGGGTCGCTATGGCGGTCTTTCATATTTGCCAATCACTGCTGCTAATGGCTTCACAGCGGAAATACCAACTGAAAAGGTAGATCTGATCTATCTCTGCTTCCCAAATAACCCCACCGGTGCTGTAGCTAGCAAAGCTCAACTAAAAGCCTGGGTTGATTACGCACGCGCTAATGAAGCCTTGATTTTATTTGATGCCGCCTACGAAGCTTTTATTCAAGATCCCGAATTACCCCATTCGATTTATGAAATTGAAGGCGCCCGCGAATGCGCTATTGAATTTCGTTCATTTTCAAAAAATGCTGGTTTCACTGGCACCCGCTGCGCCTTCACTGTGGTGCCCCGCGGCTTGATGGGTAGAGCAATAAATGGCGAAAAAGTAGAAATTTGGGGGCTATGGAACCGGCGCCAGTGCACCAAGTTCAACGGCGTTAGCTACATCGTGCAACGGGCCGCGGAAGCGGTTTACAGCTCAGAAGGAGCTGCTGAAGTGAAAGCGCTGGTGGCTTTTTATATGGAAAATGCCGCAATCATTAGAAACGCCCTTAGTGCCGCAGGGCTGCAGGTGTATGGCGGCGAACAGGCACCCTATGTGTGGATAAAAACCCCTGAAGGTTTGGATTCCTGGGGATTTTTCGACAACTTGCTTTCTGGTGCAAATGTGGTGGGCACACCAGGCAGTGGCTTTGGTGCAGCTGGTGAGGGCTATTTCCGCCTATCGGCTTTTAATAGCCGCGCAAATGTGGAAGAAGCGATGGCAAGGCTAAAAAAGCTATTGATATCTCCATAAACCCATATCGCGGCCAACGCTTGCCTAGATTTTCAAGCTGTTAAGTGCGACTTGGCCAAGATGACCAATCTGCATAAGGCTTCCCAATCGCCAGAAGGCAACCCAGGTGGTGTTGCGGTATTGGAAAAGGCCCCCGAACGGGTGCGAAAACCGTCGCCCCGCTACAAAGTGCTGCTCCACAACGACCCGGTTAACAGCATGGAATATGTGGTTACCACGTTGCGACAGGTGGTGCCATCACTCAGTGAACAAGATGCCCTCGCTGTGATGCTGGAGGCCCACAGCACTGGCGTTGGCCTGGTGATTGTTTGCGACATAGAACCGGCGGAGTTTTACTGCGAAACTCTTAAGAGCAAAGGTTTAACAAGCAGCATCGAGCCAGAGGAGTGATGGCTTGGCTTAACACCCTGCTCTACCCAGCGGTGTTGGTTGCCATTTTCCTGGGCTTTCAAGCCCTAGGGGCAGCGCCAGCGGTGGCAGCGTTGCCGGCACTGCTGGCTTTATTGGTGAGCCTGCCGCTACGGGTTAAGAACCTATGGAAAGAAAAACAAGCCTGGATCAGCTTGGGGGTGGTGGCGCCATCACGAAAAGATGTGTTCAAGGTGCTGCTACGGGGCTTCATAAAGGCAGTGCTGCTTTTATTAGTACTTTTAATTGGCCTGTTTTTTGCTGGCCAAATCAAATGGCAGCCGCAAATTAGCGCTGGTTTATTACTGAACGGTTTTGCCCTTGGCGTTGGGGTTGGCTTTGCCGAAGAATTGTTATTTAGGGGTTGGCTACTGGGGGAACTGGAATTTCGCTTTGCTTCTAAGGCTTGGGGAAAGAGCCTTGCATTGGTTCTACAAGCGCTTGTGTTCAGCCTGGCCCATACCAGATTCAACCTGCCCCTGGCTTCCCTCTGTGGGCTATTAGGTGGCCTTACCCTGCTGGGCTTGGCCTTGGGCTTACAAAGACGAGCCGATGCTGGCTTGATTTGGGGGGCAGTTGCACTCCATGGCGGCTTAGTTGGTGGCTGGTTTGTATTAAATCAAGGCTTAATTGGCCAGCAAGAAGGAAATCCAATCGGCAGCTGGCTGGCTTGGATTCCACTGCTGTTGTTGATTTGGGTGCGGCGACGCTGGTGGTGAATTAGCGCACTGCCTTTGCGAGAGCTTTACGGCCTTCCACAGGAGCATGGAGTGCTTCATCCAGAGGAGCTAGGCCGTAATCGCGTTCAAGTAATGCCATCACCGTGCGGCCAAAATCCTCAGGGTTTGTGGCAAATGCTTCTAAACAAACCCGGCCAAAACTGCTACCCATTGGTTCTGGATTCCAAAGCAGCTGGCGCGCCGTCCAGGGCATCATGCTCATCGGGTTGTAGCCCGGTTTAATCAAGCCTTGCTCAAACCCGTATTGCTCTAAATGAGTGTGAGGTTGTAAACCGATAAAGAAAATTGCCGGTTCAACTTTATCAGCGCCAAAAATACGTTCTAATTCTCTGTGGTATGCAACAGTTTGGCGGATAGTTTCTGGTCTTTCGTCAATTACGTTGAAGGAATAATTCACCGAAACATGCTCTTTGAACCCAGCCCGGGCCAGTAGCCGGCAGTTTTCCAGCACAGTGCGAAGGTTGTAACCCATGCGCATTTTGCGCACTAATTCTTGGCTGCCGGAGGTAATCCCGATTTCGAAATAATCCATACCGGTTGCCACCATTAGTTCCGCCAGCTCCGCATCAAGATTATCGGCGCGAATGTAGGCGGCCCAACGAATATTTTTCCAGCCTTGCGCTTGAATCGCTCGCAGCAACTGTTTTGCATCTTCGATATATCTGCGGGCAGGAATGAACTGCGCATCTGTAAACCAAAAACTACGCACGCCGCGGTTGTAGAGCTGAGCCATCTCAGCAATCACCTCATCTACGGGGTTCACCCGCACTGCTTTGCCTTCTACAACTGTATAAACGCAGTAGCAACAGTTATGGGGGCAGCCCCGCTTGGTTTGTACGCCCACATAGAAATCACCGGCTTCTAGATACCAATTCAATTGGGGCCAGATCGATTCGATATATGTGTAATTGCAGGCGCTTTTATCCATTCCAGCCGGCTGTTCATGGATCAAACCAGGGCGTGGGTTTTCACCCACAACAAAACAACGTTCGGTTTCTAAAGATTCACCGCGAATCAGCTTTTCAAGCAGGGGCTCGCCTTCTCCCACTGAAACAACGGTGCCTTTGGGTAGTTGCTTAGCCAGTTGCTCGTAAAACACACTCACAGCACCACCGCCGAGCACGAGGCGAGCAGTTGAGTGATACCGGCGGGCCCAGCGCAAACCACTACGCACTAAGCGCAGATTGCGCCATAAATCTCCGTAAAACGAAGCCATTAACTTCAAACCACCGAAGGCGCCCCTTAAGCGCCGCAACAGGCCCTTGCCGTAAAAAACTTCGAATGAATGCTGGAGGGGATTGCCGCCTCTGCCATCCACTGGGGCATAAATCTGAATATCCCGCCAAGAAAACACAACCAGGGTGGGTTTAAAGGCATCGATGGTGGCCTTCAAAACCCGCTCCACGTCTAAAACGGGCACAGCTGCTAGATCCAAAAGCCGTTGCGGCAAAGCTGGAAAAAGCTTGTGGAGGTGATCAGCCAAATAGATAGGTCCGATCGGAAAAATCGGATTGCAGGGCAAACGCACCAGCAAAACCCGCTGCACCTTAGAAACATCAGCTGTTTCGACCCTAACAAGCTCAGCTGGGCAGCGGATCATTTACTTTCCCGCAATGTTCTGTTACATTTGCTTTGTCGGAATACCGGCATCTATATCGGCCTTCGGGCCACACTCCCCACCCGAACTCATGCAAACCACAATTCAGCAGCGCTCCAGCGCTTCTGCGTGGCAGCAGTTTTGTGAGTGGGTCACCAGCACCGACAACCGCCTCTATGTGGGTTGGTTCGGTGTATTGATGATCCCCAC
>NZ_JAGQEK010000035.1 GCF_024346075.1 Synechococcus sp. Cruz CV12-2-Slac-r | reverse complement strand
CATTTAAGTGCCGTTTATTACTTAAATGGTGATGGCAGTGGTAAGTGCGGTGCCTTGCAGTTATTTAATCCCAGCCCCTTAAATGAATTAATTCCTGGAATGGCAGTTGGTGCTGACGCGCCCTTTGATTCCAGCGCAGTTTTAAACGTTCATCAACATCAGATCGCAGCTCAGGCTGGTTTATTGGTGTTGTTTCCAGCCAAGCTTGAACATGCCGTGCTTGAAAATCTCAGCCAAAACACAAGATTTTCAATTAGTTTTGATTTAGTTCTTACCGCTCCACCGGGCCCTACAACAGCGGAATATCTGCCGCCACACCCCAGCCTTTGGGTGCCACTGCGGCAAGATGGCTTGTTAATGCCTTAAAGCTTTTTTATGGCCGCTACCTTTTCGATACGCATTCGCATCAAGGAGCAATTTGAATCCTTTAGCTGCTCTGCTGATCAAACTCTTCTCAGCGCAGCAGAAGCTGCCGGCATAGCTTTACCAAGCTCCTGCTGTGCCGGTGTGTGCACCACCTGTGCGGCTCGGATTGAATCGGGCAATGTTTATCAACCCGATGCCATGGGAGTGAAGCAGGAACTAAGAAATGAGGGATATGCCTTGATGTGTGTTGCTTATCCGCGTAGTGATCTGCAATTGTTAGCTGGCCAGGAGGATGCCCTCTACGAAGCTCAATTTGGCAAGTATCAAAAATGAAGCCCTTATCTAATAAACAGTGCTGAAATTGTTATCTATTCAGTTGGAATTGGAAGTTCCCCTGTCGGAATGGCGTAGTAATCCCGCTGATTGTTGTCGCCGTGCGTTGCTTAGCCGTGGCGAACCTTTGCGCTGGGCGATTACCGCGGCTGAAGTGCAGGCTGAAGTGCAGTGGTTGCAGCTGGAGGCGGTATTAATTGTGTGATCAAACCCCTCCCAACAATTTTAATTATCCCCACTGGGATTGCTTGTGAGCAGGGGGGATTTGCCGGCGATGCCCTGCCGGTAGCCCGTTTGCTTGCTGCTGCCAGCGGCTGTTTAATTAGCCACCCCAATGTGCTTAATGGGGCATCCCTTTATTGGAGTGATCGGCGCATTCACTACGTAGAAGGCTGGGCCCTCGATGCATTTGCGCGAGGCTATTGGCGCTTGAGTTCATGTAGAGCACAACGAATCGGCGTGCTTTTTGATGCTGCTATCGAAGCAACTCTTTTGTTAAGGCATCAACAGGTGCTTGATGCTGCTCGCGCCACCCTTGGTTTGGATATTGGCCCTGTATTGGTAACCAACGGGCCTATTGGCGTAAGTGTTTGCCAAGGAGCTAGTGGTAGTAGCTGGGGGGAGCTTGAACATCCGCACCGTTTACTTCAAGCCGGCGAGCAACTCAAAGCTGCTGGTGCCACTGCTATTGCGGTGGTGGCACGCTTCCCTGATGAATTGGACAGCAGCCAGCTGCAGGCCTATCGCTGCGGTGCTGGGGTTGATGCTTTGGCGGGGGCTGAGGCTTTGATTAGCCACCTACTGGTGCGAGAGCTTGGAATTCCTTGCGCCCATGCCCCGGCCTTAGCTCCTCTCGCTCCAATCAATGAATTAGACCCACGCGCTGCTGCAGAAGAATTAGGCCATACATTTTTGCCTTGTGTATTGGTTGGTTTAAGCCAAGCCCCCAATTTTCAACTTGCTACTAATCCTTGGCAGCCAGATGAATTGGCGATTGAACAGGTGGGGGCAGTGGTTGCGCCGGCTGGGGCGCTGGGGGGTGAAACGGTATTGCAAGCTTTGCAACGGCAGATACCTGTTATTGCTGTTGAAAGTAATAAGAGTCTTTTGCAGGTATCAGCTGCGGCACTGGGTTGGGGAGAAGCTGATCACGAAACTAAAAACAACGTGCTCCATGCCAGTAGCTACAGCGAAGCAGCCGGCATGGTGTTAGCGCTACGGGAAGGTATCAACCCCAAAAGTTTGCATAGGCCACTTGCTATCGCAGGCAAGCCATAGGGTGCCTCGGTGTAAGACCGAGAGCTTTTGCAACGCCTGGATGACACACGGAACCTTCGATTGTGTTTAAACCTGATAAAAGTTCCGGTCTTTCTGTTACCGCTTCTGTAAGGCCGCGGCCGGCGATTGTAACTATGTAAGGCAAAGTTACGCTTACTAATGCTTCAGTAGATGTAAAGGGTACTGCCCCTGGCATATTGCCAACTGCGTAATGCTGCACACCAAATTTTTCGATTACCGGATCTGTGTGTGTTGTTTCTTCGCTGGTGGCAATACAACCACCTTGATCGATTGCCACATCCACAATTACCGAACCCGGTTTCATTTGTTGTACTAATTGTTCGTCTACCAGGGTGGGGGCCCTACCACCGGGAGTTAAAACAGCACCGATTAGAAGATCGGCAGTTGGCACCACCCGTTCGATTAGGCCGCGGCTGCTTACCAAACTCACCAATCTGCCCCGGCGATCGGCTTCAAGGCTGCGCAGCCGTTGGGGTGAACGATCCAAAAGCAACACCTCAGCGTCCATAGCAGCAGCAATTCGGGCCGCATTCCAACCCACGGTGCCGGCCCCTAAAACCACCACCCGAGCAGGTTTTACCCCTGTGCAGCCGCCGAGGAGCACCCCCCTGCCGCCGTGGGGTCTTTCCAGCAGATAAGCCCCAGCCTGGGTGGCTAAACGCCCGGCAATTTCGCTCATTGGTGCCAGTAAGGGCAAGCTGCCATCTTCGAGTTGCACCGTTTCGTAGGCGATTGACGTGCAACCACTGCTCAGTAGTGCTTTCCCGACACTGGGATACGCCGCAAGATGTAAGTAGGTGAAAAGTACTAAATCGGGGCGTAGATATTGAAATTCCAGCTCCTGAGGTTCTTTCACCTTCACCACTAAGTGGGCTTCCCATGCCGCTTGGCAATCCACCAGTTGGGCACCTGCTTGGGCAAAGGCTTCATCATTTATCCCGGCACCGGCGCCGGCGCCGTGCTCCACCCGCACTTCTAAACCCACTGATACCAATTCCCTCACCCCGTCTGGGGTGAGGGCCACCCGTTGTTCATCGCGTTTGATTTCGCGAGGGATGCCTACGCTGCTAATTGAGATCATGGAAAATAAATTCTCTATGCAGCCTGGCTAATTTTCGCCTGAATTGCCAGTGCTGATTTCAGCCCCCTGAAGCAATTGGCATTCGCCAGCCGCTACCAAAAGAACGACCACTCACCTTCAGCACTGGTGCCGCTTGACGGCGCTTGAATTCAGAGCGGCGCACGAGCTTTTGCACGCGTTTGAGTAGATCTTCATTAAAACCAGCACTAATCAACTCTTCTGTGCTGGCATTGTTTTCCAATAGTTCCCGCAGCATTGGATCCAGCAGAGGGTATTGGGGCAGTGAATCACTATCTTTTTGATCTGGCCGCAATTCAGCGCTGGGTGGTTTTTCCCGAATTTCAGCTCCGATTAATGGCCCTTCTAAAGGGAGCCCATGTAATTCTCGTTGTTTTTTGCTGGCGGGGCTATCAAGCCAGGCGGCTAACGCAAACACATCGGTTTTAAATAAATCCCCGATTACCGCAAGCCCACCATTCATATCGCCATAAAGGGTGCAATACCCCACCGCAAGTTCGGATTTATTTCCTGTTGCCAAAAGTAATTGGCCTTCCTGGTTGGCAATAGCCATTAGCAAGGTGCCACGAATACGCGATTGCAGATTTTCAGCGCTTATCCCCTCGGGATTGCCATCAAGAGCTGGGTTAAGGCTTCGGTTGAATTCAGCCATTAAGGGGGCAATTGATATTTGGCTATGCCGGAGCGAAAGCCGCTGGGCCAAGGCTTCGGCATCGCTAAGGGAACCGGCGGAGCTGTAAGGAGAGGGCATCAAAACGCAACGCACCCGATCCGCCCCTAGGGCTGCCGCTGCAAGGCAGGCCACCAATGCAGAATCAATGCCACCACTGAGGCCGATTAGGGCAGAGCTAAAGCCACATTTTTTTGCGTAGTCGTGCAGGCCAAGCACCAATATTTGCCAAATTTCTTCTTGTTCTGATGTTGATAAATTTGTTGCTAAATAATCACCATTTGTTTGCAAAGTTGCCGTTTTGCTATCGCTATCCCAGCACTCCACTTTGGTTTTTGCGCAGGGAAGTTGCAGCAATAAGTTGCCGTTGGCTGCCATCACAAAACTATTGCCATCAAAAATCAACTCATCGTTGCCCCCCACCTGGTTCACATAAACCACTGCACATTGCAACTCACGGGCAGCAGCTGCCGCCAGCATTTGCCGCTGTTGTTGCTTGCCTCGGCCATAGGGGGAAGCGGAGAGGTTAATAAGTAATTCGGGCTTAAAAGGGGCAAGTGCAGCGATTGGATTTGGCTGGTTACTGGCTAAGTGTTCGCCCACCCAAAGGTCTTCGCAGAGGGTTAAACCAAGGCGCAATGGCTGCTGGCCAGGGGTTTCCTCCAGATCTATCCAGCAAGGTTGATCGCCAGGTAAGAAGTAACGCTGCTCATCAAAAACGTCGTAGCTGGGCAGTAGCTGTTTACGCGCCACCACTTGCCAAGTGTTTTTCTGAATTAAGGCCATCCCATTAAAAAGATGTTTGCCTGCTGGTTCCACCACCCCAGCGAGCAAATTAAAACCAGCCGGTAAAGCGCTGGCCAAAAGATCGAGTTGCTTGTGCTGTTGCCGCATTAGGGCAGGCTGCAGCAATAGATCTCGAGGGGGGTAACCCCACAACGCCAGCTCTGGGGCAAGGCCAAGGCTGGCCCCAGAAGCAATGGCCTCAAGGCAATGTTCAACCAATGCAGCGCGATTACCGGCGAGATCCCCAATCAAGGGATTGCATTGAATCAGGGCAATCCGCACGGAGAGGGGAGGTCGGCAGCGGTGAATCCATAGAGATTCTGCTCTACCAGTTGGGGTAACAGCGGGGCGGGCACCAGTTCTGGGTTGGGATGGCGCCGAATAGTGGAACTGGCGGATTCTGGAATCAGGAGAGCCAAATGGCTGAGCTTGCCCCCAAGCTTTTCCAGTAATTCCAAATCGTTTTTTTGTATTGGCCAGCCGCAACGAGGTACCACTGCCAGTTGGCAGTGGGGTAACCACTGCTCCACTGCATACCAACTGGGTATTTGGGCTAGGAGGTCGCTGCCTACCACCATCACTGCTTGATGTTGGGGAAATTCTTTTTTAACCTCATTAAGGCTGTTTAGGGCCCTACTGCTGCTGAAATCTTGCCGCAGTTGCAATCTGCCCGGCTCGTGCAGAGCTGCTAGCTCATCAACAACAGCCCCAAGCAAAGCAGCCCGCACTTGAAGCGGCGCTCCATGTTGCTTAAAAGGATTTTCACTGGCCCAGGTGCAAACCAGCGGATATAGCTCCAGTAACCCTTGTAAAACCGCCCGGTGCCCCACGGTGGGTGGATCGGCACTTGTGCCAAAAAGGGCAACAGTTGCTGTGCTGGCAGTATTCGCGCTCATGGAAGTGGGCTGGGAGACCAGGGAGCTTGCTGGCTTAACCAACTGTTGGCACTCGGTTCAAGTTGCCGCAGCCGTCGCAATAGGGCTGCTGGTCTACTGGGGCCACGATGAGCTGCCAACAGCAACTGTTTGGTGGTTTCACGGCCGGTTCTACGGGTTCCGTGCACCGCAAGCGCCACTTGAGCTAAGGCCACCGGAGCTGCAGGGGCAAGGCTGAGGCCAGCGCTGGCAGGGGCAGCCAGCAGCAAAAATTGTTTTAGTACCCCCAATAAAGCTTGTAATCCCCATTGCACGCCCCCCAGCAAGGCGCTGTTTTGGCCGATGTGTTGCAAAAGTTTCTTGGTTTGCGGGCTGTGGAGCCGCAGGCCATAAAGCTCACAAAGCTGCAGCACCAGGGCGCCATCAGCGGCGGCACTACCGGCTAGATCAAGCATTGCTAGGGGGTTTATTGCTACGCCAGCTGCTTTGAGGGTGGCAAATCGACCAATTAACCCTTGGGCCGCTTGTTGTCTTTGCTGGAGCCGTTGTTCCAGTAAACGGCGACTAAAAGTTTCAGCGCGATGGAGGCTGTTTACCGTTAATAGAAGCTGGCCTTGCCTTTGTAGTAACTCCAGCAGTTGAATTTTTAACGGTTCCACTTCTGGTGCCAGAGCTTTACTGCGTACGCGGCCGTCGCTTAACAATTCCGCCCTGCGGGGGGCAGCCGCCACCCAAATGAGTTGTAATTCCTTGCCCGCTCGGCGTTGGATTGAATCCCCTAGTTCGGCCCGTTGCTGGGGGGTCCAACGGTCTGCGCCATTTGCCACCAAAAACAAGGGTTTACCGCTGCGGCGCAATACCTCTAAAGCCTCTAGCTCGGGGCTGCTCAGGTCTGCGTTGAGCACAAGCAAGATCAAATCACTACCACTTGCCAACTTGGTTGCTAGCCGTTGGCGCGCGGGGGCTGCAATTTCATCAATGCCCGGGGTATCCACAAGCAGCAGTGGCCCTAAACCAGAAATTTGATGGGGCCAGGGGGCTGTTGCTTGTTTTCTTGTGCAGCCGTGGGCTACATCAGTGCGGAATTTCTCTTCACCTAAAAGAGCATTTAGCAAGCTGCTTTTGCCTACGCCTACACGGCCAAAAACAGCTAGGCGCAGGGTGCCAGTTTTAAAGCGCTCCAGTTGTTTATCTAATCCGCGTAATTCAGGCCCCAACAATGCCTGTTCGCGGCCACTTAGCTGCAGTTGGCCGCGCCAGCGGTTCAACGGGGCAGCAATACCGGAAAGGCTATCGCCACTCACTTGGCTGTTGCCTCATTACTGCGTGGTCGCCACCAGCCAGCCAGCACAGCTAAAACGGCATCAGCACCAATTAAACCTACAAATGCACCGAATTCATCCACTACCACCCGCACTGAATCGCTAGACCACATCAAGGCGGAGCGGCGGCGAAAGCTGGTGAGAAGGCGGTCTGCTCTGATCATCTCCGGCACGAATTCCACAGGTTTTGAAAGGCTTGCGGCGGTGGCATTGCCTCGGCCTTGTAATAGGGCGGTAAGCAAATCATTGCGGCTTGCAACACCGAGTACTTCATCTACCTCTTCCCCTAAAATCACCCACCAAGGTGATTCTTGGCTGAGCAGGATGTCGCGTAGTTCTTCGATGCGGCAATGGCCGTTGAGGCTTGGGGCAGACACCCGAGGCAGCATTAGATCTCTAGCTGTTAGATCGTTTAGTTGAAATACCTTGGCAATCATTGCGGCTTCATCGGCTTCGATCAAACCTTTTTGAGAGCCAAGCCTTGCTAGTAAACGAATCTCTTCTTCATCGGTTGTTAGTTCACTTTCAGCTGTGAGGGCTGGCATCACAGTTTCCAGCAACAGGATTAATGGGGTGCCAAGGCGCACCATCAGCGCAACGGCAGGTGCTGTTAACAGCGAAATACCCACTGCCATGCGGGTGCCTAAAGCCTTAGGCAGGATCTCTCCCAACATGATCACCACAAAGGTGAGTGCAAAAGAAAAGATCGTTAGGGCTTCACCGCCTAATTTGTTGTTTTTGAAAACCACTGCGGCGTAGCCGCCGAGCATGAGGCTGCCAAAGATATTAAAAAGATTATTGGCTATTACCAATACGGCTAAAACCCTTGGTAAGCGCCCTTTGAGCCTCTGTAGCAGCAAGGCACCAGGAATCCCCTTGGACACCATGTCGTGCACCTTGAGGGGATTTACCGTTAAAAGCGCTGCTTCCACGCCAGAAGAAAGGGCGGAACCTCCCACCACTACCACTACCAATCCAGCAAGAACGAGAAAATCGCTCACAGAAACCCAGAGGGCAGGCCAAGCTGACACACTCATTTAACCGCCTGCCCCAAGGGCTGAGAGATTCACTGTGCCGATTAAATACGCCAAGCGGCGTGAGCAGTTCCTTTCAGCCCTTGGGGGCCTCGCCGCTGTAATACCTGCTGCTCAAGCTCAACGCCACCACGCCGATGTGGAGTTCCCCTTTCGGCAAGACAGTGATTTCTGGTATCTCACTGGATTTGATGAGCCGGGTGCCGTTGCTTTGTTCTTGCCCCATAGGGCTGAAAACCGCTTTGTTTTGTTTGTGCCAGCCAAGGATCCCTTGGCAGAGGTGTGGGACGGTTTCCGCTGGGGGGTGGAGGGGGCCGTAACTCATTTTGGTGCCGATCTCGCCCACCCTTTAGAGCAGTTAGATGAGTTGCTACCTGGCTATCTGGAAGGGGCTGAAGGCTTGAGTTTTCGGGTTGGTCGCCATGGCCCCCTTGAAACTTTGCTGTTGCAGTGTTGGGCCCAGCAATTAGATCGCGCCCCAAGGCGCGGACAGGGGGCAAATCGGCTGGAGGCCCCATGTTCAATCCTGCACAAAATGCGCCTTCGCAAGGAACCAGAGGAATTAATAAGGCTGCGGGAAGCGGCTCGAATCAGCGCTGAAGCCCATGAGTTGGCGCGGGCAGCAGTGCAACCAGGCATGAATGAAATGCAGGTGCGGGCCCTTTTGGAACAACATTTTGTGGCCAGTGGTGGCCGCGGCTGCGCTTATCCGTCGATTGTGGCTGGGGGGGATAACGCGTGCATCCTTCACTACACCGCCAATAACGGGGTCTTGCGTGATGGAGATTTGTTATTGATTGATGCTGGATGCAGCCTGCAGGATCACTACAACGGTGATATCACCCGTACTTTTCCGATAAATGGCTGCTTCAGCCCAGAGCAGCGAGAGCTCTACAACTTGGTTCTAGCGGCTCAGCTAGCGGCATTGCAGCAGGTGAAGCCTGGTAATAGCGCTGAACATATTCATCAAACCGCTGTGCGGGTTTTGGTGGAAGGGCTGCGCAGCCTTGGTTTGCTACGGGGAGATCTGGATGGCTTGATTGAGCAAGGGGCCTACCGGCACCTTTACATGCATCGCACGGGCCACTGGCTTGGCCTTGATGTGCACGACGTAGGGGCTTACCGGTCAGGGGAACATCCCGTAACGCTTGAGGAGGGCATGGTGCTCACGGTGGAGCCAGGTCTTTATGTGAGCGACCGCTTACCAGTGCCCGATGGCCAACCTCAAATCGAAGCGAGATGGAAAGGTATTGGGATTCGCATCGAAGATGACGTGGCGGTAAGTGCAAGCGGCGGCGAAGTGCTCTCCGCTGCTGCTCTCAAGGCAACTGCTGATATGGAAACGACTGGCTGAGCTCAAGCATCACCTCAAGGCAACTACTGGATTTAGTGAGCACTTGATCTGCTCCAGCTTTTATTAATAGGTTTTCGTAGTTGTTGCGAGCTTGTTGATTTGCATCTGAATGCAGGTGTGGTGGAGCTACGGCCAAGCTGATCCAGCGTTGTTTTGGAATTGCAACCCTTGCATTCACCACGGTGCGCACATCAGCAATGGTGTCGCCTAGGTAGGCCACAGGTGGGGCTCCAGGGCCAAGGGGGCAGGGGCCGTGCAGTGCCATCAGGGTGCTCGCCAACTTGATTAAACCCTCGGGGTTTGGTTTGTCGGGGGCATCCCCCATCGCCACTAAGGGTGGATTTTGCAAGCCAAGGCGATGCTCGAGCACATAACGGGCGGATTGTGGTTCAGCTCCGCTAACAAACCCCCACACCAGCCCAGCGGCAGTTAATTCTTTAAAAAAAGCAGCATCCAGCAGCAAAGTTTCGCCGCAGATGAAGCCTTGCCATTGAGTTGAGGCAGCATCTGGGCTGGCACCGAAATAAAAATCACTGAAAACAGTTACTAAATCTTGACGTGTTGGTAGAGCACCCCCCTGGCGGCGTATTAACTCCAAGCTGGCATCCCAATCATTATTCCAAATTCCTTCGTTTTTAAGGGCATCGATGCAGTGGGGGTCTGGCCGCCATCCGCTGTAGTGGTACACAGTTTCAGCAAGAGCCTTGCGGTAGCTACCGCCCACATCGCGGATCACTCCATCGATGTCGAATAGCAGTAAGGCTGTGGTGGCGATGGGAGCTTGGAGAGTGGCTGGTAAAATAGTTGATTACCTGCAGTGCCAGGTTTGTTGCCTCTCAACTTTTGAGCCTAGAAACCACCACCGTGACAGAACCCGACACCACAAAAGCCAGCTTGGAGGCCACCCCTGAAATAGCTGAAGTAACGGCAGAAGTAACCCCAGAAGAGGTTATTGAAAAGCCCAGTGGCATGAAAAGTGCCAACGCTATTTTGGCTAAGTCCACCATTGATGCAGATGGGGTTCCTTCCGGATACACCCCTAAGGCTGATGAAGGTCGCTTTCTACTAAAGATTCTTTGGTTGCCAGATAACGTTGCGTTGGCGGTTGATCAAATCGTTGGCGGCGGCCCAAGCCCGCTTACGGCTTATTTCTTTTGGCCTCGAGAAGATGCTTGGGAAACATTAAAAGGTGTGGTGGAAGCAAAAAGTTGGATCACTGAAAATGAGCGAGTTGAAATTCTCAATAAAGCCACTGAAGTTATTAACTATTGGCAAGAGGAAGGAAAAGGTAAGGGTCTCGATGAAGCGAAATTGAAATTCCCTGAAGTTACCTTCTGCGGTACCGCCTGATATTTCAAGGATCTATTTAAAAAGCACCTAAAGTTTTTAAACTTTAGGTGCTTTTTTTTGTGATTGAAACAGCAAATTACTATTTAACTGCTTGAACTCTCGCTTTAGCTCTGAGTAGTGCCTGTTGAGCTTTGAACTTTTCAGGGCTATTTGGCTTACTTTCGAAACCACTAGCAACCTGCTGAGCCGCATCTAGCTCCGCTTGAACAGTGCTTGCATCGATTGAGCTGGCGGGTTCTGCACCATTAACAAGCACATTCACTTCATTTGCTTCCACCTCAGCAAAGCCCCCCATTAGGGCGATGGACGTCCATTTGCTGCCCTCTCTTAGGCGTAAAACACCAACATCAAGGGCTGTTAACAAGGAAATATGGCCAGGCAAAACCCCCATTTGACCAGAGGTACTAGGGAGTATTACTTCATCAGCGGAGCCGTCAAATACGCTTTGATCGGGGCAAAGCACACGCAAAGTTAGGGGCATTGAAATTAGGCCTCAGGGGGTGAAAGCGGTAATCAAGCTTTTGCTTGGGCGCGCAGCTTTTCTGCTTTAGCCCGCACCTGATCGATATTTCCAACCAGATAGAAAGCCTGCTCGGGGAGATCGTCTAATTCACCAGCAAGGATCATCTGGAATCCTTTGATGGTGTCTGCAAGTTTTACGTACTCTCCGGATTGGCCAGTGAACACTTCCGCAACAAAGAAGGGTTGGGATAGGAATTTCTCAATCTTGCGGGCCCGATCCACCGTGCGGCGATCTTCTTCAGACAACTCATCAAGGCCAAGAATAGCGATGATGTCTTGTAATTCCTTATAGCGCTGCAGAGTGGATTGCACTGCCCTTGCTGTGCGGTAGTGCTCGTCTCCCACTACAGCGGGCTGGAGCATGGTGCTGGTGGAATCGAGAGGGTCTACGGCTGGATAAATACCTTTAGAAGCAAGGCCGCGGCTCAACACCGTGGTGGCGTCTAGGTGAGCAAAAGTTGTAGCAGGGGCTGGGTCTGTGAGGTCGTCTGCCGGTACATAAACAGCTTGGATTGAAGTGATTGAACCTTCGAGGGTGGAGGTGATGCGTTCTTGCAATTCACCAACATCTGTACCCAAGGTGGGTTGATAGCCCACAGCGGAAGGCATCCTCCCCAGGAGCGCGCTCACTTCGGAGCCGGCTTGTACAAAGCGGAAAATGTTATCAATAAAAAGCAAAACATCTTGCTTATTTACATCACGGAAATGCTCAGCCATGGTGAGAGCAGAAAGCCCTACCCGCATGCGAGCACCAGGAGGCTCATTCATTTGGCCGTAGCAGAGAGCCACTTTTGACTTACTTAGATCTTCTTCGTTGATAACGCCTGAATCTTTGAATTCTTGATAGAGGTCGTTGCCTTCGCGGGTGCGCTCGCCTACACCACCAAATACGGATACACCGCCATGTTCCTTGGCAATGTTGTTGATTAATTCTTGAATGAGAACGGTTTTACCAACGCCAGCACCACCAAACAAACCAACCTTGCCACCTTGGCGATATGGAGCAAGTAGATCGATAACCTTGATGCCAGTTTCAAAAACTTTTGGCTTTGTCTCAAGGTCTGTGAGTTTTGGAGCTTGCCTATGGATAGGTGATCTCAGATCAGTGGCAACTGGACCCTGCTCATCAACAGGTTCACCGAGAACATTGAAAATACGACCGAGGGTTGCTTCGCCAACGGGTACAGAGATTGAAGCGCCGGTATCGATAGCTTCCATACCCCTCACAAGCCCATCGGTGGTGCTCATCGCAACGGCGCGAACCCTGTGATCGCCGAGCAATTGCTGAACTTCAGCAGTGAGAGCAATCGATTGCCCCGCACTGTTGGTACCGGAAATTTTTAAGGCATTAAAAATGCGCGGCAACTTACCGGCTGGGAATTCAACGTCTAGTACAGGTCCAATTACCTGGCGAACAATTCCTTTTGCGCCGGTTGTGGCGGTTGCTGCAGCTGCCATGTTTAGAAGCGTTAGGGCGGAAAGGCTAAGCCTCTCAGGCTGGCAAACATTACCACCGCAGCGGCTAACTAATGAAGTGGTTCGGAGATCCGTCCCATGATCGCAATTGCGACTCGCGCGGTTTCACAGCTAAGTTGGCAGTCAAGCGGTGAGAGTGCTAACTGCGCTGCACATCGCCCAAACCCCACGCCCTGAGAGCAAAAACCAGACGTCATGGCTGCCGTATCCCTCAGCGTTTCCACCGTTAAACCCCTCGGTGACCGCATTTTTATCAAAGTTTCCGCTTCAGATGAGAAAACAGCAGGTGGAATCCTGTTACCAGACACCGCTCAAGAGAAGCCTCAAGTTGGCGAAGTGGTGCAGGTGGGTCCTGGTAAGCACAACGACGACGGCACCCGCCAAACCCCCGAAGTGAGCATTGGCGACAAGGTGCTCTATTCGAAGTACGCCGGTACCGACATCAAGCTCGGCGGTGACGAATTTGTGCTGCTCAGCGAGAAGGACATCCTTGCAGTTGTGTCCTAAGGACAAAACCTAGTTTCCTCCCCTTGTTCCCCACCCGTAACTACTGAACCCATGGCAAAACGCATTATTTATAACGAGCAAGCACGTCGTGCTCTCGAACGCGGTATCGACATCCTCGCTGAGGCTGTTGCCGTAACCCTCGGTCCTAAAGGCCGCAACGTGGTGCTGGAGAAAAAATTCGGCGCCCCTCAAATCATTAATGACGGCGTAACGATCGCCAAAGAGATCGAACTCGAAGATCACATCGAGAACACCGGCGTAGCTCTGATCCGTCAGGCCGCTTCCAAAACCAATGATGCCGCAGGCGATGGCACCACCACCGCAACGGTGTTGGCTCACGCCATGGTGAAAGCCGGTTTGCGTAACGTGGCCGCTGGTTCAAACGCCATCACCCTTAAGCGTGGCATTGACAAAGCTTCTGAGTTTCTTGTTAAGAAAATCGAAGAGCTAGCCAAGCCCATCACCGACAGCAAAGCAATCGCTCAAGTGGGCTCTATCTCCGCCGGTAACGACGAAGAAGTGGGTCGCATGATTGCCGATGCCATGGACAAAGTTGGCAAAGAGGGCGTTATTTCCCTCGAGGAAGGCAAATCGATGACCACCGAATTGGAGGTTACCGAAGGTATGCGCTTCGATAAGGGTTACATCTCCCCTTACTTCGCCACCGACACCGAGCGCATGGAAGCTGTGCTCGATGAGCCCTACATCCTGCTTACCGATAAGAAAATCGGTTTAGTGCAAGATTTGGTGCCCGTTCTTGAGCAAATTGCTCGTACTGGCAAGCCATTGTTGATCATCGCTGAAGACATCGAGAAGGAAGCTCTTGCCACCCTCGTTGTTAACCGTTTGCGCGGTGTGTTGAACGTGGCTGCTGTTAAAGCGCCAGGTTTCGGTGATCGCCGTAAAGCGATGTTGGAAGACATGGCTGTACTTACTAACGGTCAGCTGATCACTGAAGATGCAGGCCTCAAGCTTGAAAACGCCAAAATTGAGATGCTCGGCACCGCCCGCAGGGTCACAATTAATAAAGACACCACAACCATCGTTGCTGAAGGCAATGAAGTGGCTGTGAAAGCTCGTTGTGAGCAGATCCGTAAGCAGATGGAAGAAACAGATTCCACCTACGACAAGGAGAAACTGCAAGAACGCCTGGCCAAGCTTGCCGGTGGTGTGGCTGTGGTGAAGGTGGGTGCTGCCACTGAAACCGAGATGAAGGATAAAAAGCTGCGCCTAGAAGATGCCATCAACGCCACTAAAGCGGCTGTTGAGGAAGGCATCGTTCCTGGTGGTGGCACAACTCTTGCCCACCTAGCTCCTGTGCTTGAGGAATGGGCCCAACAGAACCTCAGCGGTGAGGAACTGCTCGGCGCTCGCATCGTTGCTTCTGCCCTTAATGCTCCGCTCAAGCGGATTGCTGAAAATGCAGGTGCCAACGGTTCTGTTGTTGCTGAAAACATCCGCCACAAACCCTTCAATGAGGGTTACAACGCTGCTACTGGCGAATATGTAGACATGCTCGCTGCAGGCATCATCGATCCTGCCAAGGTGACCCGTTCTGGCTTGCAAAATGCTGCGTCTATCGCTGGCATGGTGTTAACC
>NZ_JAGQEK010000034.1 GCF_024346075.1 Synechococcus sp. Cruz CV12-2-Slac-r | reverse complement strand
AGATATCTAAAACCTTTATAAAATCTTTAAAACAACAACTTCATTATAAAACGCTTGCATTGTCGTATAGATCCCAAACTGGAATTGAGATAAGACTTAAAGTAAGACTCATCCAATACTGCTAATACTATTTATTTTCAACTTGCGATTTGATTTTTTTTGAATTTTTTATTTGTCCTCTTTATGGGATTGATCCCTTTAAGTAATTGATTGCTTTCTACCACCTACGTCTTCTGTGCAAGCTTCTGTCCAATCTTTTGTCCAGCGCCTTCGGAAAAAGCTTTGATTGCAGTGAATACCAACTGCAAATAGTGGGTATTTCTTACAAAAATTCTGCAGAGTATCTGTGCTTATCACAGGTACTCGAGAATATCTATTCGTTATCTCATGTATCCCAGGCAAGACTTACTCTAGTTCTTGTATTGATTCTTGAATGGGACGCATGGAATAACAATTTTTGGCAAATAGCGCCAAGAAGCCCAAAGGCATGCCGAGCCAAGGCTTGCCAATCTCATCTAAGTCTTGCCGCAGGTCTTTAAGTGTGAATTATTTGAGATTAACTAGATCGGATATTTTTGAGGCCTAGGTGCTGGTTTGCATGCCTTGGATCAAGTAGTTGAAATAGGGCTCCAATAATTTTGAATCTTCTGCTGAAACAAGCGATACCGAGGCAACCTTCATGCAACGCATCGCTTCCACCATTCCCTGCATGGGCACGCCAAGGCTGTTGTACATCTCTCTAGCCCCTATAAGCCCTGTGTTTTCGATGAAACGGGTACTTCCAGCAAGAACTCCATAGGTAATTAATCTCAAATACCAACCAAAATCCCTTAGACACTGAGCCCTTTGTTTCTGACCGTAGGCATTGCCCCCCGTAGCCACATATTCGGGTTTGATACTAAAAAGCTGCTTTGCAGATTCAGCAACAATTTTTTCTTCGTTCTCGCTCAGAATTTTTGCCACCCTTAGGCGCTGAGTTCCACCACTAAGGAAATCAACCATCGATTGCAATTCGCCACCACTGGGGTAACGCAGCTCATCGTCTGCTTGAAGGATCAGATCGCGTACAACGCTCATCGCAGTGCCGGTGCCTAATTCAGCTTATCTAACTCAGGCCACCAAGCTGCCGAAATCGTTTGTTTTGCCTTGGTCTGTAACGCCACGACTTATGGTCGTGTTGTGAAAACAAATCCCAGCCAGCCAAATCTGCTCACCCTTGAGATCCGCGATCTCAGTGGGGAGGGTGATGGCATCGGTGAAGAAGGCGGAAAAATAGCCTTTGTTAATGGTGCCTTGCCTGGTGAACAGGTAGAAGCTCGCCTCACCGGAGCATCCAAAGGGATGGTGCGCGGTGAAATTCGTAAATTGTTGCGTGCTTCACCTGAACGCCGCCTACCTGCTTGCATCCTTGCTGGTGATTGTGGCGGCTGCAGCCTTCAGCACTGGAATGATTCAGCGCAGGCAAACTGGAAACAAAGCCGAGTTCAACAAGCATTAAAAAGAATCGGTGGCCTTGAATTAGAGGTTCAGCCAATCCTCGCGGCAAAAGCGGTTTTGGGTTATCGCAACCGGGCAATCATCCCAATCCAGCCCTCAAGCCATGGAATAAAGGCTGGTTTCTACAAACGTCAAAGTCACGATGTAGTGAATATGAATCACTGCCCAGTGTTGGATCCACGCCTCGATGCACTTATTGCACCAATTAAGCAGGATCTGGAAGAATGTGGCTGGCCCGCTTACTGCGAAGCAAGCCACAGCGGTGAACTACGACATCTTGTTTTGAGGATTGGCGCCAACAGTGGCGAAATACTCCTGGGTTTAGTGGTGAGAAGTTCCCCTCTAGATGGGGTTGATGTGCTGGCTCAGGAATGGATAGAGCGATGGCCTGCAGTAGTGGGTGTTGTGCTGAACACTCAACCAAAACCAACAAACACCCTGCTTGGCCCCACCCAGCAACTAATCGCTGGAAGGCCATGGCTTCTAGAGCGATTTGCTGAATGCAGCTTTGCCATTGGCCTTGATACTTTTTTTCAGGTTCATACCCCCCAAGCAGAAAAACTAATCCCACTTTTACAGCAGGGCCTCGCACTAAAAAGTGGTGAGGTTTTGATTGATGCATTTTGCGGTGTTGGAACCCTCGGCCTGCCATTAATTTGCGGCGGATCAAGGTTAATTGGAATCGAACAACACCAAGCAAGCATTGAAAGAGCTGAAGATAATGCTCGCCTTAATAATTTAGAAAACGCAGAATTTATAAATGGGTCGGTGGAAGAAAAACTTGCTGAACTATTGCCAATAGCTGATGCGCTTTTACTAGACCCCCCTCGCAAGGGTCTTAGCGAACGTTTAATTTCAACTATCAACGAATGTCCACCGGAACGAATCGCATACGTAAGTTGTAATCCATCAACATTGGCTAGGGATCTTGCTCGCCTCACTAGCGGCGGTGAATTGGAATTAATTTCTGTTCAACCAATAGATTTTTTCCCTCAAACAACCCATTGCGAGGCTGTTGCTCTACTTAGACGCGTAACTTCGCGTTAAAAGTTTTTTGCAACAATTCAATTATATTTAGCATAGGTGCTTCCACTTGCTCATCTCTTAATGTGCAATCTTCAGCTCGAAACCTAAGCCTCACAGCTATACTGCAAAAACCAGGATCTACTTGAGCGCCAGTATATCGATCTAATAACTGCACATTTTCCAGAAGAGAACCCCCCCATTTACGCATTGAGCAAAGTATGAGGTTGGCCTCTATGGTTTCAGACACAACGAATGCCAAATCCCTTTCGCTCGCTGGCACGGTTGGATAGGCTTTAAATACGGGGCTAAAAAGTTTATTTGCACTGGCAGCAGTTAATAATTGTTCGAGCTCAAAATCAAAGAGGCAACAACCACTAGGGAGCTTGTGGTTGTCTGCTAATTCAGGATGTATTTCTCCAAATATTCCCACCACCTTTCCATTAAGGTATAAACTAGCAGCACGGCCAGGGTGTAATTGTGGTTCGCCATTATAGGTTTTATCCTGTAATTCCAAGCCAATTTCTCTAAAAGCTTGTGCAATTACTCCACGCGATTTGTAGTAATTTGGATTAATCATTTGCCCACTATTGCTCCATAATTCTGAGCCTTTATAGCCGCAAATAATGCCTGTTAAACGAATTGTTTCGGCATAATTATTATCAATTTTTCTGAATACTGTGCCAATTTCAAATCCCCAAAATCCAGGTTGTGGGGATTGTAAGTTTCGGCTAGCTGCCAGGAGTAATCCATCACTTAAATTAGTACGAAGATTACCATAATCTGCCAAAAGTGGATTAGATAATTCTACTTGCTCATTATTACTATTAGTATCTTTCGGTACTAGTGATAAATGTGTTAATTCCTGAAGGCCCGCTGCCCGAAGTGCGGAGCAAAGGCGCCGTTGCAATTCCTCCTGTGCACTTAAACCTCCAGGCTCCAGGGGATCAGGAAGGTGGCTGCAAAAGCGGTCGTAGCCAACTAGGCGCGCCACTTCTTCAATTAGATCAACTTCCCTCTTGAGATCACCCTGGCGGGCCGGTGGCACCAACACATGCCATATTTCGGATTCAGCTTGGGCTTCCCCTTCACTACGAACCTGGCAGCCCAAGCTCTCAAGAATATTTACCACGTCTTCACTATTGATTTCTTCATAGCCTGAGTCGCCTCCATCAAGGGGCCCTAATAGTTTTTCAAGGGCGCTTCTGCGAAAAACAATTGGCTCGATCTCCTCTTTATTTTTGGCTGCTACCCAACGCCTAGTTGCTTTAGCGCCACAGATTTCTTGAAGTAAATCCACTGCACGATCAGCTGCTGCTAAACAATTGGCCTTTGCAACCCCTCTTTCAAAGCGCGCAGAAGATTCACTGCGAAGTGAGGCGGCTCTACTGCTGCGTCGCACTTGAGAGGCTGAGAATACTGCCGCTTCTAATAAAATGCCTTTCGTTTGCAATTGAACCGAGCTGGCTTCACCGCCCATCACTCCGGCTATTGCAACAGGAATATCCTGCTCTGTAACCAATAAATTCTCACTAGTTAATTTTCTTTCTATCCCATCTAGGCATTTAAAAACTTCGCCTGGTTTTGCTAGCCGTAAGGCAAAGCAAGCAGCTTCACCCACCATGTTGCTGTCGTAGGCGTGGAGTGGTTGCCCCGTTTCAAGCATCACCAGATTTGTGATGTCTACAACGTTATTAATGGGTCTTTGCCCCGCGGCCTCGAGCCGGCGTTGCAACCAGAGGGGAGATGCCGCCACTTGCACATTTTCTAGTGCCGTAAGAGAAAAAAGTTCGGAAAATTCAAATAGCGATTCACTTTCTAAATTCTCAGCTTTTGAGCCCTTTGAAACCTCTGGAAATACAACAGCTAACTGTTCAAGTGCAGCCACTTCTCTTGCTAACCCCAGCATCGACAGGCCATCAGCTCGATTTGCAGTGATTGCTAACTCAAAAATTCGATCATCCAGTCCTAGTAACGGTCCAACCGGTTGACCTAATTGAGGTAGTTTCTGAGCTGAGGAAAGGGCAATTTGCTCCAGGTCTGCAATTCCATCAACATCTGTGTGAAGGCCAAGTTCAGCGAGGGAACAGAGCATTCCGCAACTATCTACCCCTCTTAATTTCGCCGGTTTGATATCAAGTTTTATTGCTGGCAGATAGCTACCAATAGTGGCCACGGCCACAGCCATACCCTCTCTTACGTTGCTCGCACCGCAAACGATTTGTAAAGGTGCGCTAGCGCCTATAGAAACATCGCAAATATTTAATTTTGTGGCATCAGGGTGGGGTGTTTTGCGCTCAACCCGTCCGCAAACCACCCCATTAGCCCTCAGGCTTAGATCCTCATCCGCTTCCACTTCAAATCCAGCCATCGAGAGCTTTTCAGCTAGAGCCGTTGGATCACAACTGAACGGAACTAGCTCCCTGAGCCATTGCAGCGAAACGCGCATTTAAAAGCAAGAGCAGCGGCTGGATCCTACCGATTGCAGGCACCCAATCGGTTATGCTCATGGATTGTCACACCGCAAGTTAGAAGCGGCGCAACGTCCTTATGGCCAAAAACAAGGGCGTCCGGATCGTGATCACCCTCGAGTGCACGGAATGCCGGTCCAATCCCTCCAAACGCAGTCCTGGGGTGTCTCGTTACACCACGGAGAAGAACCGCAGGAACACCACCGAACGGCTGGAGATCAAAAAGTTCTGCCCCCATTGCAACAAATCAACTGTCCATAAAGAAATCAAGTGAGTTGAGCGAAGCTCATCATCTCAAAATTTCTTTGTTTCCTGCACCTATTTCCTAGTTGCGGTTTTTAGTTTTTTCCTCTGAATTCCAATGTCCAGTTCATTCTTTAAAAAGCGTCTCTCCCCAATCAAGCCAGGCGATCCTATCGACTATAAGGACACTGAGCTTTTAAAAAAATTCATAACTGAGCGTGGCAAACTACTGCCGCGTCGCATGACAGGCTTAACAGCTAAACAACAGCGCGATTTAACTAATTCTGTTAAAAGAGCTCGTATCATGGCTCTGTTGCCATTTGTAAATCCTGAGGGTTAATGTGTAAGCATTAACTTAAAGAAGTTTATGATTAATATTTAACTGTGCAAATTGGCGATTTAGTTGGTTACGTGCCCGAGGGCCGTGCACCACGAATAGGATTGATAAAGGAATTAAAAACTGGAAAAGCAGTATTACATTCCCCACCAGAAGCCAAGCTAAGTAAGGGATATCCAGTTAGGGAGCTTTTTTTAATCGCATCTTGTAGCCATTGGCCTGATAAAGATCTCTTGAATGGCCTATGTTCTATTAAATTAGCTTCCAGCATTTTTGCAACTGCGTGGATACAATCCCAAAGCAAAGAAAATTTCAGCTCAAGCGGTCTTGGGGCAAACCTTTTAGATTTTAGTAAACTACTATTCAATTCTCCCTCTCCAGCTGAGCTCGCATCTTGTTGGCTTTCCCTGGCGGCGAATCAAGATTTATTTAGATTGAAGCGTGATAATATCTGCGCCCGCAATATTGATGAATTGCGATCTTTGCGGGGCACGCGGCGACGCAAGTATTTGGCTTTAGAAATTAAAGCTGCTTTAGAATTAGTTCAGCCTTTAGCTTTTATCGCCAATGAAGAATTTCCGCGCGAATGTTTAATAGAAGCTGAAAAACTCCACTCGCAATGTTTGGACTTTCAAGAAGGAGACAACGATCGCATTGATCTCAGTTATTTGCGTTGCTTCAGCATTGATGATCCAAGCACCCTCGAGGTTGATGATGCGCTCTCGTTGGAAATTGATCTAGATGGCCGGCAGAAGATATGGATTCATGTGGCAGATCCCCATCGACTTATTGCCGCTAATAGTTGTCTTGACTTAGAGGCAAAACGTAGAGCTTCAAGTCTTTACTTAAGTGACAGGCTAGTGCCCATGTTCCCACTTCAACTTGGCGCTGGCCCATTTAGTCTTACGCCTGGGCTTAATAAAGCAGCCCTAAGTGTTGCGGTATGCCTCGATAGCGATGGCTCAATTCTAAGTTGTGATATCTATCGATCCTGGGTTCGCATTACCTATGCGCTCAGTTACAACGATGCAGACGAACTTATTGACCTTGCCCCCCCCGAGGATCCTGATCTTTCCCTATTGCATAATTTGCTTTTAACTCGCCGCACCTGGCGCCTAGGGCAAGGCGCATTAATGATGGATCAGGCAGAAGGTAGGTTATTTCGAACTGAAGGGGAACTAAAACTTGAAATTACAGAGCCGTGTTCGGCAAGGGGAATGGTTGCTGAAGCAATGGTTTTAGCTGGAGCAGCAGTAGCCAATTGGGCAGAAAAAGTGCATTTAGCGATGCCCTTTCGGGGTCAAGCAGGCAACCAAAGTCTTAGCGAACAACAATTGCTTGCCATACCACCAGGAGCTGTGAGATGGGCTCACCAACGCCTTGGCCTTGGGCGAAGCCGGTTGCATTCAAGCTCTTCCCCGCATCAAGCTCTTGGCCTAGAAAGCTACCTGCAATGGACATCTCCAATACGTAGATATGCTGATCTCATGGCCCATCGCCAGTGGTTGCAATATTCAGGTTTACTAAAAGGAACCCCTAATAATGAAGAAGATATCAAACCTCAGCTTGAGCAATTGGAGCAGCAAAGTAAGGAGGTAGCCCAAATAAGTAGAGAAGATCAAAGGGCTTGCTTGCTTGAATGGCTGCAGCTGCAAAAACAAAAAAGGGAGTTGCAGCCTGCAATTATGTTGCGTTGGCTCCGAGAAGATCAGGATCTTGCACTTGTGCGGATAGAAGCGTGGGCAATGGAATTACCTGCTCGTTTGCGCGATAGGGCAATTCCAGGGGATTTGCTAAATATACAAATTCAAGAAGTTGATCCAGGCCGAGATTTATTGCATCTCAAAGCAACAATTGGTTGATTCTCCACCACGGACCCCATGGATTCCAACGGCCAAGAGCGGTTATTCGTTTGCCGTGCAAATTTGCCATTTGCATTTTTACCAATGGCTCAAGGCTTATCAGAGGCCATTCGATTCCATCCCAATAACCAAGCCATTGATCTTCTGCTTTGATGTTTAGCTCCATTATTTGAGCTTGTTCGCCTGGTTCTGATGGGGGAGCCAAGGGGGAGCAAGTTTTGGAATTTTCATTAAGGGCGGCCATCTGCTGATCTCGCCAATTGGATGAATGCCAAGGCAGATCTTCCAATATGAACGGACCTAACGGTGCCTTTTGATCATTTATTAGATTTTGCTGTATCTGACTCACCTTGATATCCGCAGGCAGCAGCCCCCCTCGAGAGCAAAGGGCTGCTGCCATACCAGCAGCTTGACCAATATTTAGAATTAAAGGCCCCAATCTCGTGGCGCCGTTAGCTATATGGCTAACACTAATCCCCTTATCTGCCATTAATAAATTTGATATTTCAGCACCATAAAGACAATCAAATGGTATACAAAATGGTGTGCCGCTCCATCTTCCTCCCCAAGGAATTGATTTTGGCGCCAGGGGCCAATCTGCACCAGGATAATGGTGATCGTTTGGATAATTACCAACAGCAATGCTATTTTTACTATTTAATTTATTTTTTTGATTAGGTAATAGATCTTGTTCAATAACTGTGCAGGCACCAATTAATCGTCTGCTCTCACGCCAATAGGCCTGAAGCGCTAAACAACCCCCGGCCTGAATCGATGGGAATGCATTAGCAGGCTGCAATAAACCATTGCTAATTACTTGCAATTCATTCAAAAAGTTAAGGCTGTGATTTTGCATTGCAGCGCGATGTTCGCTGATACGAACTTTTGAGCCGCTGAAGGGTGCCCCAGGATCTTGATGCCAATCATTTCCGGCTTTGGGCCAATTCAGCATCAGCCAATTTTGTGGAAGATGTCCATAGCTAAGGGTTCTAATCAAACCGTGGGGATTAAGGCAATCATTAAATGGCGGGTTCGCTTGTTTTAATTGGGGAATGAATTGATTACCCACCAAGCTGCCCTTCCACTTACCGATAACAACCCAAGTTGGAGATTGAACAGGTTGAGCGGTAAAAAATGGATCTTGCTTCAGCTGTTGCATAGGGGGAGCACTGGGCTCGTTCCATTGCTCTTTAGGTTCCCAGCCAAAACGATGTTTTATGCCGGCTAAAGCAAGGCTTTCTGCTAATTCAGTGCCATCAATAATTAAATCAAACTTAACCTGGAGTTGAGAATTAGGATCGCTGAATATCGCTTCCACCAGCCTGTTACCCAATCTGTTCAGTTTTTCCAAATTCATCCCGCTGCGCCATTGCAGATTTGGTTCAGCTGCCAGCCAGCCCTGAAATATTTCCTCTGCTTGGCCGGGTTGAAAACCAAAACAACTAACCCAGTTTTGGTCCAACCCCTGGGGCACCTGTTGCCTTAGTTGGCGTAGCAATGCACCCCACAAACCTGTTTGCCAGGGGCTCAATTCGTTGCCATCCGGCGCGGAAACACCGCTGGCACTCAGCATTCCCCCTACCCATGCCCCTGGTGTAACGAGCAAGCACTTGGTTCCGCTGCGGGCGCATTGCAGGGCTGCTCCAAGGGCTCCACTGCCGCCCCCAAGTATTAGTACCGGCGTGGATATGGTTTCAAGGCTTAAAGGCATAATTTTTTAGCAAATGTGGAACTTGGCAGTCCGCACCACCTGGGTAAGATCAGTGGCGATGACTACCACCCTCACTTCTCCGCTCTACTACGTCAACGATCGTCCCCATATCGGTAGTGTTTACACCACTTTGGCCGTAGACGCCCTCGCCCGCTATCGGCGCCAGCGTGGGGAGCAAGTGGTTTTTGTTACCGGTTGCGATGAACATGGGCAAAAGATACTTCGCACCGCTGAACAAGCCGCAATCCCACCTCAATTACATTGCGACAAAATTAGCGCTGAATATGTACAAAATTGGGCTGAATGGGGAATTAGCAACGATCGTTTTATCAGAACTAGCGATCCCCGCCATCGTTTAATTGTTAATCAATTCTTTGAAAGAGTACAGGCGAATGGAGATATTATTGAGGGTAGGCAACAAGGTTGGTATTGTGTTGCCTGCGAGGAGTATAAAGACGATGCCTTCTCTTCTAATAACCCAACTTGCTCAATTCATCAAAAGCCCCTTGAGTGGCGAGATGAAAGTAATTTGTTTTTTCGTTTATCTCGCTATCAAGATCAAATTAACTGTTTAATTTCAAGAGATGGATTTATACGCCCTTCCGCACGGCGACGTGAGGTAGAAAATTTTGCTGCCGCTGGATTACATGATTTTTCAATTTCTCGCGTTGATTTGCCGTGGGGTATACCTGTACCCGGTCATAACAACCACACTTTTTATGTTTGGTTTGATGCCTTACTCGGTTACATAACAGCCTTATTAGAACCAAATGATCCTCCAGATTTAGATCTTGCCCTTTCGCGGGGATGGCCCGCAAGTTTACATATAATTGGCAAAGATATATTGCGTTTTCATGCTATCTATTGGCCTGCAATGTGTCTTTCAGCAGGTATTGAACCCCCAAGGGCAGTTTTTGGCCACGGTTTTCTCACCCGAGAGGGCCAGAAAATGGGCAAATCATTAGGTAATACACTTGATCCAAATGCACTTATTAAATCCTTCGGGGTAGATGCTGTTCGTTGGTACTTACTACGCGACATCCAATTTGGTGATGATGGTGATATACAGCAAAAACGTTTGCTTGATCTTGTTAACAATGATCTGGCAAATACTATCGGAAATCTTGTTAACCGCAGTATTGCCATGGCAAGGAAGTGGTTTGATGGCGTGCCAGAACCAAATATCCTTCCAGACAAAGATCATCGTCTAGCTATTGTTTGTGTGCAAATCAGTTCCCAACTTGATTCTAGATATTTAGAGCTTAACTTTCGCTCCGCAGCTGAGGATGTTCTTCTATTAGCAGCTGATGCAAACGGGTTTCTTAGCGAAACAGCTCCATGGTCTGCCATTAAGGATCCCAACAATAGAGATCAAGTTGCCTCTGATTTATATGCAGTACTCGAATCTTGCCGCTGGCTCGGCGTGCTTTTATATCCCCTTCTCCCAGCACTAAGTATCCGTTTGCTTGATCAATTAGCAGAACCTTCCCCCAACTGGGAGACCCAGTTGCATTGGGGCTTACTAACTCCCGGTAAAAAGCTTGCAGAACCAATACCCCTAATGCAGCGCCTAGAGCTGGAGAATGAATTGTGAATATTGCAGGCCCTTTGGTCGGCTTGGTTTTGCTACTTTCTGCTTGCCAAATTTCAGAAGATTCAACTGCAAAAGCCCCGGTACCATTTAAATTTAAGCAGCTAAAATTACATCAAAACGACCGAGGCGGTAAAAAACTATGGGATCTACAGAGCCCTAAGGCTAGCTATCGCATCAATCAGCGCATTGCATACATTGAGATGCCCCAGGGTTTATTATATCGCAATGGACAAGCTTCGTATAGAATTACAGCCAAGCGTGGTACAATTATTAACGATGGTGAACAAATTGAATTAATTAACTCAGTAAAATTAACTACTTTGGATTATCGTAAAATTACTTTATTAGCCGGCCGTGCCATCTGGAAGCCAGCTGAGAATATCATCGACTTAATTGACAAACCACAGGCGCTTGATCCCACGAGAACACTTAGCGCTGGCAAGGCCCGATTTCATATAAATCGTGAGGATTTGGAATTGAAGCAATCGCCACGTTTACTGATCTGGACAAAAAAACAGGAGGCACCTGAGTTACCACAACTTGATCTACTAGTAAGAACTGCAAATTGGAATCTTATAAATGGCAAATTAAGTGCTGCTGGTCCGATCAAAAGCCTGCAAAGGCCCCAAAAAGATCAGCAACGCTTTTTAACTGCAGTAGCCCTTGAGGGCAATACCAAAGAGGAATGGCTCGATTTTTTGCCGCCAGTGGTCATTACAGATCCAGCAAAGAAAATGGAACTAAAAGCTGGCCTTAGCAGGTGGTGGATTAAACAAGAGCGCATTACATCGCTCGATTATGCGGAAGCTAAGCTTGATAAATTATTATTGAAAGGATCCAAGCTTGATCTACAGGAGCGTAATCATTCAATTCAGGTGGGAGCCAACTGTGTAGTAATTCAGCCACAGCAATCCTTAAAAGCAGATACCTGCACTTGGAATTGGAAAACCGGAGCTATTTTGGCAGAGGGTGCAGTGGAATTAAGACGTAATCAACTAAATCAGGTAACAAGAGCTCGTCAGCTACAAGGCAAAACCGGTAGCGATGGCCTTGTTGTTTTCACTGCGCCCGGGGAGCGAGTTGCAACTCAACTACGCCTACCCCAGGCAAAAAGCCCTATAAAAAATCAAACGCCAGCAATTCAATTTTAATTTTATCCGCCCAGCCTTGAGCCCAGCGTTCATCACTTCGGCTGAAGCAACGCACAGACCAGCCACCGATCACAAGCCAGCCTTTTTGATCCAAAGGTGTTACCAGCACTGCCGGTAATGGTTGTGGCAAATAAGCAAACTCGTTTGCTCCGGGGTAGAGCTCAAGATTTACTAAAGATATCTGCTGCTGTTTCTCTAGGGCCTTACTCAAAATTGGCCCAGATTTAAACGGCTCTGTTCCCAGTAGTCCGCGTCGTAACAACACTTTCCCTTCCCATACCAAAAGCACACTGGCGGCTGGTGTGGCGAGCAAAAGCATCGCACTTCCCCATGCCAATTCTTTTTTTAATTGAGTGGGTAAGGATTCGGCAAACTCCAAGCCCTCAATACCCTCCAATTTCACCCGGTCTCGGGGGGCTGGATTTGCTTTTGTCCATATCACCCCTACCAAAACCAGGCCAACGGCCATAACCCCAGCCAATACGGAACTGCGGCCAAAGGCTGGATCGATAATCTGGAATTCCGAACTAAGTGTGAGGCTATTCACTGTTGTAAGCAGCAAACCAAGAATTCCGCAGGTGATTACAAGCTTTGCTGCAGGCGGGGGGCTGCCATTTTGTGGATTCATGGCTCAAATGGTATTGACCTTGGAGATTTTTGATGAATAGTGCTGAATCCTTTGCAGCTGTGTGTCTTGCAGCGGTTGCTAGCGACGGTGTTCTCGGTAGGGATGAAGCCCGTAGTTTGAGGATCGAACTTGAATTTCGCACCCCCTTCTCCTCAATGGAAGATCGCGAGATGACAGATCTTTTTGATCGCCTTTTGGCTTTATGGAGAGATCTGGGCACCATGGGCCTAGTGAAGAGTGCCATACCTCAACTAACCCCTGCCCAACGGGAAACCGCTCTTGCAGTGGCAACTCAACTGGTGCGGGCTGATCGAGTGGTGGAGGCAGAGGAGTTGGAGTTCCTAAATACCCTTGCCAGCAGCCTCGATCTAAATCCTGGCAAAGCTGAATTGATTATCGAAGTTATGGATATTTTGCATCGTGATGCCTTAGACACTTCAAACTAACTTGATCCATAGGGGGGAAATGGTTACAACATCAATCTTGCGCTTTTTCAGCCTGCTAGCGCTGCTGCTGGCTTTGGCACTTCCTGCATATGCCGTAGGTGTTGAGGATTACCCCCTTTTGCCATCAACTGAAAAAGTGAGTGATGGCGCTGATGTGCTCAGCCGAGCGGCAATTGCTGAATTGCAAAGGCGTCTAGAAGTTTTTAGTGATGCTCGAGTTGATGCCCGCGTTATTACGCTTCGGCGGCTGGATTATGGCTTGAGCCTGCAAGAACTAGCTGATCAACTGCTAGAGCGCTGGCAAGGTGAAGACAATGCGGAATTGCTAGTTTTAATTGAAACTGGCACTAACAGCGTTTCTATTCAAGCCTCCTCTGAGGTTCATAGCCTCCTTCCAGAAGAGTTATTGCTTAGCACCGCTGAAACCACAATGGCTTATCCGCTGCGAGATGGCGGGCGCTATCGCCAAGCTCTTATTGATGGTATCGATAGGCTCGGTGTGGTTTTAGCTGGCGGGGATGATCCAGGCCCTCCCGTTGTGGTTGAACCGGCATTAATTGTTAGCAACATTCCTAGCGCTGAAGAGACAGCCAATAGCAACGGCTTTTCATGGGTGATTGTTTTACTCGTAGTTGGAACACTCGTACCGATGGCAACTTGGTGGGTGTTTTCCAGATGATTGCGCGGCATTATGGACGTGTTAGAGGATTTCCAAAAAAGAGATGAATAACTTGTTGGGCACCTTCAGCAAGGCGGAGGATCTACATTTTAGTAGCAATCTCGAGCTTGCCTATGAGTCTGCCTTGATGATCCAGGGGCTTGAACTTGAATATTTCAATGACCGCCCTGTACGCACTGATATTGATCTAGGACTTCCAAAAACAACTCAAGCGCAAATTATTCGCAGATTCCGTTCTGGCTTAGCCAACTGTCGTCAAATTGTGGGGTCTATTGAAGCGCAAAGGTCTGAGCTAGACAGTCAAGAATTGCGTCAGCTGCAATTAATAGAGTCTGTTACCCGTCGCTATGGAAATGGCGATAATCAAGGCATACTACGTAGACCAGAAGCGTTGCCACGCAGTTTACTAGGGGTATTTGATCGAGTAAGAAATGAATTGAATCCCGAGGCGGAAGCAAGTCTTGTTGCAGGTTTTCGCCGCAGACGCGATTCCACTCTTGTTTCTTTAAGGATACTGTTACTACTAATCTTGGTACCTTTGTTATTGCAGCAGGTTTCAAGAACATTCCTCGTTGCCCCGATAATTGACAGATTGGCGCCTAAAGTGCCTTTTTTAAGTTACACAAAGCCGCAGCTTCAAGATATTGCCGTTAGCAAACTAAGGCTTTATAAAGAGGAATTGGAATTTGATGCGCTTTTAGCCGGCAGAGAAGCACCAAGCCTTGATGAAATAAGATTAAAACTATCCGAAAGAGCTGATCAACTCAAGGATGACGCTGATTCAGGGAGCACAATCGCTATTAAAAACGTAATTTCTGATGTAATTGGATTGCTAGGATTTATGTTTGTATGTTTTTGGGGCCGTGAGGATTTAAGAGTTTTGCGGGGCTTTTTTGATGAATCTGTATATGGCTTAAGTGATAGCGCTAAAGCATTTGTGATTATTCTTTTTACGGACATGTTTGTTGGTTTCCATAGCCACGAGGGCTGGACTGTTTTACTACAAAGCATTGCAAGTCATCTGG
>NZ_JAGQEK010000033.1 GCF_024346075.1 Synechococcus sp. Cruz CV12-2-Slac-r | reverse complement strand
TACATCAACAAGGCGTATTGGTAAACCTTCAATTTCAATCGCATCACCCCCCACAGGTAGAAGACCTAGTAATTCACTACCCGCTGCAAATACTTGGGCAGGACCGAGTTCAGTTTGCAAAGCTATTAATACTGGATCTGAGCCATCTGGTTTGGTTGGTATTACTAACCCCCACACCTGTTCACCTAATTCAGGAAAGGTTTGCAAGGGTAATTGCAGCAACGGGCTATTACCGAGCTGAAGGGTTATGGCAGCCAAAGACCAGTCTGCCTGGTAAATAGTGATACCTCGATGCCGTATCGGATGGTTAACACTTACTTTTGCAGCTAGCGGCGTTGTGGAATTGCTATCGCGTAATTCAAGGCTTGAGCTGAATTGTTCAGGACGACCAACTGGATCTCGATCTATAGCAAATTTGTTTAACGACAATTCCAATTGTGTTTCCCCCCCCCGGTTGAGCAGTTCTAACGAACGACCCGGCGCTAAGAAGCGCTCTAATCTTTGGCCGCCAAATGCACCAATTACTGCACCCACCATGAATACAATCAAGCCTCCATGCACAAGTAGTGGCCCCACTCTGCCAATTAATCCTCGCCTAGCTGCCAATCGATTACTAGCTGGTTTTACGGCCCAACCATTTTTATTTAAGTGGCTTGCTAATTCTATAAGGGCTGCATCACCAGCCGGATTATTAATGCTAGTGGCAACAGCTAATTTACTTAATTGCCTTGGTTGCTGGTAATCAAGCCAGCGCAATCCAGCTTTTAAGGCCGGCCATTGGCGTCGCAGGCTGCAAAGTAATAGTGCTACAGCAAGCCAAGCAAGCAAAAACAAAAACCAGTTGCTTGTGTAAAGGTGATCCAGCTCCCAAGCAAGCAGCTGCCGGCCCCTAACAACACCAAGCCAGGGATGAAGGTTATATCGCTCTATGTAGAAAGTGTTGGGTTCCCCTTGAGGAATTGCAGTGCCAATTGCACTACTAGCAGCAATCGCCAGCAGCAAAACAATGGCAACTCTGAGATCTGAAAGCCAAGCCGCCAGTTTGTTTGCCGATTGTTTGATCAATGTGAATAATCCAAATTTCATGAAAGGCGTGCCACCAAACTCAATCCCCCTAAAGCCACCAGTACAGCGCCGCTGATGGGGGGAATCCACCTACTCACTTGCCGCAGCGCTAAGAGTTTTGGCAGTGATGCTGCCAAGGTTCCCGCCAAGAGCAATGGCAGCACTTGGCCTGCACCAAAACAGGCAAGTAAACCCATTCCCACCAGTGGTTGGCCGGTTTCAGCAATCCAGGCGAGTAGCACTGCCAAAACTGGGGTAGTGCAAGGGGATGCGGCTAAGCCAAAAGCAAGCCCAGCAGCTAAGGGCGCCAGCACTGGAGGTACTTTTTGACGCCAGCGCTCAGGATCAGGTCCAGCCGGTAGGCGTAAGGGCACTAAGCCAAGCAGGTTTAACCCCATCACCACCGCTAAAACCGCAACAACTAAAGAAACCCCCTCAGGGGTTTGGCCATAAAGACTGCCCAATAACGCACTGGCAGTGCCAAGGCACACCAAGGCAGCCACTACTCCAATACAAAAACCCAAGCTGCGTTGCCAGGGGCTGCCGGCCGCTGGTTTGCCCTCTTCCGCGCCAAAGCCAGCAAGGTAAGCAAGGCTCAAGGGCAATATCGACAAACTGCAAGGGCCAAGGCTGGTGAGTAAACCAGCGCCAAATATCAAGCCAAAAGTGCCAGGCCCTGGTTGTTGCAGCGCACTGCGCAGCAGTTGTTCGCTGCTGCGGGCGAGATCACCGATAGCTAAGGAAAAGTCCACCCTTAGAGCCTATCTACAAGTGGTAGCAACCCAATGACTTATTAAGAGTGTTGTTCAGCTGATTCCAAGGAACAACGAATTAATAGTGCTGCAGTGGCAAGGCTAGCTAGCAACGAGTTGCCGCCATAACTGATTAGCGGTAGTGGCAAGCCGGTGGTGGGCATGGCTCCACTTGCTACAGCAATATTCATAACCGATTGCCCAACAAGTAAAGCGGTGCAGCCGATAGCAACTAAACGGGTTTGGTTGTTGCGGGCCCGCATCGCTACTTGTAAACCCACAACAGCAAATATTGCGAGGAAGAGCAGCAGCACCAAAGAACCAATAAAACCAAATTCTTCGGCGTAAACAGCAAAAATAAAATCTGTGGTTTGGATGGGTAGATACATCATTTTTTGGGTGCTAAGGCCATAGCCAGTGCCCGTTACACCACCCGAGCCAATCGCTAATAGGCTTTGCACCAATTGATAGCCGTTGCCTTGGGGATCTTTCCAGGGATCAAGAAAGGAGGTAACCCTGAGGCGTTGGTATTCATTGGCCATGATGCTGATGCTGCCAACTAACCCACCAAGGCCGGCGCTTCCCAACAGCCAGGCAAGGGGGAGCCCTGAGGCAAGTGCAATAAGCCAAAGCAATAGCCCGGTGAGTGCTGCCGTGCTGAGGTTTGGCTGTTTAAGGATCATCAAGATCAAAACACCAAATAATGCAAGCCAACCAAGCCTCTGTTCTGCTCCCATGCGGCGCCAATTTGCAAACAAGGTGGCCCCTTGCAACACCACAAAAGGTTTGATCAATTCTGTGGGTTGCAGTTGGATCGGCCCTAATACCAACCAACGGCTGGCCCCGTTAACTGTTGTGCCCATCACCAAGGTGAGGGCAATCAAGCCCAGCCCAATCACAAGCGCAGGGCCAGCTAAACGCAGCCATCGCCTTAATGGCGAACGAATAATTACTAAAAACAAACCCCAGCTGGCCACGAGCCAGATCAATTGACGCTTAATTGTGTAAAGAGCATCGCCCATTTCCCTGGCTGACACCCACCAACTTGCCGATGCCAAAATCATCAAGCCAAAAGCGCTCCACGCCACCACTAGGCCCAATAGCAAGCGTGTTTCCGCCGGCCAAAGGCTCAGATTTAGTGGC
Source organism: Synechococcus sp. Cruz CV12-2-Slac-r (assembly GCF_024346075.1). Classification (GTDB taxonomy): domain Bacteria; phylum Cyanobacteriota; class Cyanobacteriia; order PCC-6307; family Cyanobiaceae; genus Synechococcus_D. Next base: position 11,938 of record NZ_JAGQEK010000033.1, on the reverse strand, counting down.
AACAAACCGGAGCTTGAGTGGGTATCAACCCGGGCCATGGCGATCAAAGCTTTAAAGCTCATTTAGCCGCTATATCCGCTCCTTGGCCCGTTTTTAGGGACAAAAAAAAGCCCGGCTAGGCCGGGCTTGGAAATCAGTTGCCAACGTTGATTTGGCGTTTTCCAGTAACTAATTCAACTTTAAGAATTTTGCCTCCCTGTTTCATAATTCGCTGCTGTTCAGCAAACCAGCTGTCGTAAGGCACCCACTTGGTGAAGTAGGTATTTTGCAATTCCCTTTGGGTTCTCACCTTTTCGGGAGAAGGAATGCAAGCGGTGATTTTAAAGAGGCGCATAGGGCTCCTCAGTTTCCAAGGCCAGAGCAGATGTAGTCGAGGTAAACAGCCATTTCACGGCCGGCATCAGCGCCAACAAGAGAAGCTGTGGCTTCTTTCATTGCTTGAATCGCTTGGACGGTGGCACCTATGGGTACCCCTAGTGAGTTGTAGGTTTCCTTGAGACCATTCAAAACCCTTTCATCGAGGATTGAAGTGTCGCCAGCCAACATGGCATAGGTGGCATAGCGGAGGTAGTAATCCATGTCGCGTATGCAGGCTGCATAACGACGGGTGGTGTACATGTTGCCGCCTGGACGGGTGATGTCTGAATAAAGGAGGGCCTTCGAAACAGCATCGCTGATGATCGCAGCTGAATTAGCGCTGATCGTGGTAGCCGCACGCACCCGCAGTTCACCACTGGTGAAGTACTGCTCAAGGCGCCCCATGGCATTTGTGTCTAGGTACAAGCCCTGAACATCTGATTGGTTGATGACGTTGGTGATCGCGTCTTGCATGGATCCCTGAGGGTGATGTGGTGGATGCGGTCGGGGCTATTAAGAAAGGGCGCCGATCAGGTAATCGAAATAAGAACCAGCTTCCTCGGCATCAGCTCCAGTGAGCAAGCCCATGGCTGCGCTCTTCATTTCCCGTACGGCGGTAGCCATAGCCTCAAGGGGGGTGCCAAGAGCTCTATACATTTCTTTGGCTCCAATTACACCGATTTCTTCAATCGGGGTAACGTCGCCAGCTACTACGCCATAAGTAACAAGGCGTAAGTAGTAGTCCATGTCGCGGAGACAGGTGGCGGTCATCTCCTCGCCATAGGCGTTTCCGCCTGGGGAGATGACGTCGGGACGACGTTGGAACAGCGCGCCGCCAGCCTGCTTCACAATCCGCTCACGACCCTCGGCCAAGACCTGAGCAACGCGAAGACGGCGTTGGCCGCCGGTCACGAAAGCTTTGATCTGGTCGAGTTCGCCAGGGCTGAGATAGCGGGCCTCGGCATCCGCGTTAATGATCGAGTTGGAGACGATGCTCATGCAATTCTGCCTCGAAGCAAGGGGCCACCAAAGCGGAGGCCGGGGTCCTGTGGGTTTGGGTGCTTCCAGTTGGAACTGGTTGCTTTGCCAGTGTGCCTGATCGAGGAGGCTCTTTGCTGAAATTACTCAAGAAATCCGTGATTGTGGTAACAGTTCTTCATGGCCTGCGGCGCTTGCATCGCAAAGCAAAGGCCAGTAACCACAATCACTTTCACCTATATATAAATCAATAAATTGCTATTGTTAATTAAACTAATTCAACTGCTTTGATTGAAAGATTAATAAACTAATTAATATAGAAATAATATTAATTAGTTTATTAAATTGCTTTCTTTGATGAAGGGGTTAGGCCGCTATTGCCGCCATAAAGAGTTGCTGTTCGCACAATGTTGCTTACAGATACTCCGCTTTGAGATCCCAAACCTTGAAGGTAAGGCACTGTGTCGGAGCCAAAACTAATTTTGTAGTTTTCTGAATTCAGCAGACTTGCAATTGCTTGCAGCTGCCCTTGTTTGGCTCTGCAGGCCAGAAAGTTGCTCGATTCCAGGGGCTCCGGCGCTCTACCTAAGAGGGCTAGATGGGCAGCAGCAGCCGATTGCATCGGTGCCATTTGCGCTAACCGTTGTTGAAATAAATCGCCTGCTGCAACTTGCGCTACAAATTTGGCTACATCAAATTGGCCATCGCATAACTTTGATTCAGCCTCAATAAGGCGTTCTGAGGCAAAAGGAATCCGATTTAGTAGTTGGCGATAAACAGCACTAATCAACTCCTCTGTTTCCGCATTGTTAGCACCTTTGGCTAACCGGAATATTTTGTTTAGTGCAGCTTCCTGTTTGAGGGCAAATCCTTGATTAAGGCCAGTTGCCAGGGAGGAAGCATTGGTTTGGGCAGGGGCAGGTTGCCAGCGGTTGCTATTGCGGCTGAAGCGAAATTCGGCTTCAACTGTTTGTTTGGCTTCCTGGCCAGCCACATCAGCTCGCCACATTCCAGTAGTTGAATTTGATTGGGCTAGAAAATTCCTTGGCGTGATGCTGCCAGGGGTATTCATAACGGATTTTTTATATAACTCTGGGCGCTTTTGCTGCTCGTATCTTTTTTGTGGTTCAACTATCGCCGCGAGATCAAGCGGTTGACGCAAGGCGGGCACTCTGCGGCTATTTAGATCATTAGGAGTAATGAAACGCTCGTATGGAACCATATCTTCGCCATACGCTTCTAAATATTCCTTACTATTAATTAGTGCATCAACAACGCCATAGAAACCTTTGCGAGCTGCAATATCAAAATAACCGTTTATCTCCCAGCGGCCAAAAGTGGGGCGCCCAAGTAAACGCCTGTGCATCACTTCGATGGCTTTAGTGATGTAGAGATTGCTCCAATATCTGCGGCGGAAAGCTTTTGAGCGAGCCACCATACGAATGAATTCCCGCAGGCTGATATTGCCATTTTCTAGTTTGTTTTCTTCAGTGGTTATGCGGTCTCCCTCATAGCCACTGCTACCTAATATCTGCACATATACAGCGTTAATTACAGCCTGGGTGCTGGATTCGGTATTGCGGATACTTGCCTGGCCGCCGCGCTTTGGCGTTGAGCTGCCCCCGGTAGCAATTTGCTGCAGCCGCACCTGCCGTGGACCCACTCGCCTCGGCTGGGCGGATCTAAAACCAGGGCTATCCATTTGACCAGGACCAGCCATTCCGTTGCCCACCAAAAGCCTGCGGGTGCGATAGGAGTGGGGGGCTGGCCGGGTTGCCACAGAGGCGGTGCTTGAGGGAAAGATTGCGCCGTATTGCAAACCGATTGGATCGTTGCCACCGCCATAAACGTGTTGATCCGCTAAAGGTTGGCGATAGGAGGCGTAGAGGGTTACGTATTGGGGAGCGCCTTCAAAGGGAGCGCTGAATTGAAATAGTTTTCGATTTGAGCCCCAGCCAGCGCTTTCTTGGGCTTCTTCGCCGAGATCGCGGAGATATGGCACGGTTTCTTCGCCAAATACCCGGGCATATTCCATGCCATTGATCAAGGAATCCACCAGGCCATTGAGCCCCTTTGCACTCACGATCGCAAAATATTTCCGAAACTCTTCAAGGGAACTGATTCCGCGTCCAAGGAAATGCCGAAATGCCAGTTCCACTGCGCGGCTGTTTGAGAACCCGCCAAAAAATTGAGTGCGATATTCCTTGCTTTTGCCAAGCGAACGAATAAATTCGCGCATTGAAATTTGCCCTTGTTTCAGCTGAGAAGCTTCTACAGAGCAGGGATTTTGTGAGTATGCCTTAGCTATATCCCGTTCAAATACCTGCCTTTGGGCGGCGCGGATGATTTCGGCCTTCTCACTGCCAGATAGGCCAGGGCGCATCACAAAACGCTGCGCACCTTCTGCTGCTAGCGCGTAGATCGCTGGCAATTGCAGCCCCTGCTGCTGAGGGCTACCTAAGCGCTGCCGGGTGGAGGGAGTGGCAACCGCCAGCTCATCTATGAGCACATTGAAGCAAGAAATTACCAAGGCTCGAGCCGTGGGGTTGTCTTCAAACAAATCGGCAGAAGCAGCTCTCATTTCCTGCAAAGCCAAATTTGTGGCAGGAAGTGAACAACCTTTTTCAAGAATGTCTTTTAACCCTCTGGCGTTCACAGCAAGGATGCTTGGATCGCCTGCCACTAGGGCATAGCCCACATAACGAAGGAACCAGCCCAAATCCCGCAAAGATTTGCGCATTCGGGAATTGCCGTAGCGCGAAATATCTATGGGGCTGAACCCGGTTGGTATCACTACCTGCACATCAGCCGCTGCACTAAAGCCTTCACGAATACGCCCAAATAAGCCGCCGCCGCCGCTGCCTTGCACAAATGTTTGGATCGAACTGGCGAAGGCCGCTTGATCTGCCGCCAAAGGAAGAGCTGCGTCGCTTCCTAGGGCTCCAGGGGTAAGTGGTTTGTCTAGGTAAGAGAGGGGCGTACCCCCAACAAAAATTCGATTAGCCGCTTTTGCCACGATCGCATCGGCATTGGCACTTAGCCGTTTTGCCGCATCCACGCGGTTTTGACCGCTTTGAAAAAAGTTGATGAGGCTGTCCAGCTCTCCCTTATCGGGAAAGCGGTCTTGCTGCTCCGCCTTACGAACATTGGAAAGTGGGAGGGTGTCGTAGAGCTGCGGGCTAACCCTGGGGCTGCCGCTACTGGCTGTTACAGACATAAATGAGCTCCTCTATTAGGCAGATTACGGCTGCGGCAGCTCTCAATGCAGTTCAAGTGAACAAATGTTTGCAGCTCCGCGGGGTGAATGAGAGGCTCTTTTCTTGTTGTGGTTTGTTGTTGTGATGGTTACACCCGATTTTGAAGCTGCTGGTTTAGGCGCTACAGACAAGGCCACCCCGGTGGTGGGTGCCTTCTACGACCGTTTCCCTTATCCCGGCGACCCCCTTCAAGATGGACCTCCTCCTGGTTACAACTGGCGTTGGTGCAATCGGGCTGCCCGCAGTTATTGCACTGGCGTGGCGCCAATGCCCACCGCAAAAATCCGCATTCTTGATGCAGGTTGTGGCACGGGGGTAAGCACTGATTACCTTGCCCATCTCAACCCCTTGGCGGAGGTTTTGGCGGTTGATATCAGCGCTGGAGCCCTTGATGTGGCTCGAGAGAGGTTGAAACGTTCAGGTCCGCCAGCCCAAGTGCGTTTTGAGCAGCGCAGTTTGCTGGATCTGGCGGGAGAAGGGCCTTTTGAGCACATCAACAGTGTGGGGGTTTTGCATCATTTAGAAAATCCCCTTAATGGCTTAAAAGCATTGGCACCACTACTGGCGCCAGGGGGGTTACTACATCTTTTTTTGTATGCCGATGGGGGCCGCTGGGAGATTCATCGAATTCAGCGTTCACTTGCTTTATTAGGGGCGGCAAGCGATGGGGAAGGTTTGCGTTTGGGGCGCGAATTGTTGAATCACTTGCCTGAACAAAACCGCCTTAGGCAACGCCACGAGCAGCGCTGGGCCATTGATACAAGCGCAGATTCAAATTTCGCTGATATGTATCTCCATCCTCAAGAAACCAGCTACAACTTGCAACGGCTTTGGCAGTTTGTTGAAGGAGCACAACTCACTTTCCTGGCTTTTAGCAATCGTGAGCAGTGGAAGCTTGCACGCTTTTTGCAAGGGGAATTACTGGAAAGGGCCCAAGCCTTAACGCAGCAACAGCAATGGTTACTTGTAGAAGCGCTTGATCCTGATATCAGCCACTTTGAATTTTTTCTCAGCAACGCTGAATTGCCATCGGAGAGCTGGGGAAGCAACGAAACCCTTTGGGAGGCCACTTTGGAGCGCAATAGCTGCCTTTGGGGCTGGCCGGGCAAAAGCTTGTTAGATCAAGATTTGACGCCTTTAAGCCTCAGCAACGATCAATTCGAATTTATGCAGTGTTTGGACGCTCTCAGGAGTTTGGATGCCACTAAGGCAGTGCCTGTAAGGCTTAAGGATCTCAATTTGAGTTGGGAGACAAGCAAAATCAGCGAAATTGCTCGCGGCCTATGGGGGGCAGGGGTGCTGCTTTTGGGCTTGGATAACTAAAGGAACGTGATAGATTCCGCGAGCCTTTGCCACTGAAGTTTTCGTGTCGTCAACGGCATCCTCCCCATCAGCTCCGGCCGAGGGTGGACTGCTACCTGAACCGAATTCTTTAGATGGAGCTTCAATTGGTGCGGTACTCGTTACCGCACCGGTAGTTGATCCCATGGCTGAATACAGGCGCTTACAGAAGCGTTTGTTGTTATTCACTCTTGGGCTTTCCGCCTTTGCGGTGATATTGGCTGGGTGGCGTTTTAGTAGCGCCACAGCCTTGAGTGTGGCCATCGGGTCTGTGGGTAGTTTGGTTTATCTATTTCTTCTTTCCCGTTCGGTTGAGAAGTTGGATGGAACCAATAAGCAAGTGGGAAAAGTCCAATTGCTCGTACCCGTAGCGCTGGTGCTGCTTTCAACCCGTTGGCCCCTAATGCAACTCTTCCCGGCCCTGATTGGTTTTCTGATCTACAAGCCGGCGGTAATTATCAGTACTGCTTTTGATCTTTGGATCAAAAAGCCCTCTGAATAATTCATTCCAACCCCCCTCAAACGCTTAGGTTCTGGTGCCTTTTAACCTCCCCCTTGCCGAACTCGAGGTTGGCAAACACCTTTATTGGAAAGTTGGCCAACTCAACCTGCATGGGCAGGTTTTTCTGAGTTCATGGATTGTTATCGGAGCTCTACTAGCCCTTGTGGTGGTAGGTACCCGCAAGATGGAGCGCGAACCGCGCGGTGTGCAAAATCTGCTCGAATTTCTTTGGGATTACTTACGTGATCTAGCCAGAGACCAAATCGGCGAAAAAGCATACCGAGACTGGCTGCCTTTCATCGGCACGCTGTTCTTATTTATCTTCGTAAGCAATTGGGGAGGTGCCTTGATCCCCTGGAAACTTATTCATCTTCCCAGTGGAGAACTCGGTGCTCCAACAGCAGATATAAACACAACAATTGCGTTGGCTCTGTTGGTTTCACTTGCTTATTTTTACGCAGGTTTAAGCAGAAAGGGTTTGCGGTACTTCGAGTACTACGTGGAACCAACTCCGATCATGCTTCCGTTCAAGATCGTTGAAGATTTCACGAAGCCCTTATCTCTTTCCTTTCGATTATTCGGCAATATTCTTGCTGATGAATTAGTAGTAGCTGTTTTGGCTTTTCTAGTTCCATTGGTGGTACCACTACCAGCAATGTTTCTTGGATTGTTTACCAGTGCTATTCAAGCTTTGATCTTCGCAACTCTCGCCGCCTATTACATCGGTGAGGCTGTTCACGAAGAGCATCACTAGAGGTCGCACCCACGATCTGCTAGACCTCCTGCGCGCAGGTACGACTTTGAGTCGCACCCGTTAGGTCTTCGACCAACGTCCCAGTCGCAGGTTCAATTTCCAGTTAGTCCCGCGCTTATCCCAGCGCACCACCCCATCTGTTCCACCATGGATTCCATCACCTCCGCTGCGTCCGTTTTGGCCGCTGGTCTTGCCGTCGGCCTTGGCGCCATCGGCCCTGGTATCGGCCAGGGCACCGCTGCCGGTGGTGCTGTTGAAGGCATCGCTCGTCAGCCTGAAGCCGAAGGTAAAATCCGCGGCACCCTGTTGCTCTCCCTCGCTTTCATGGAAGCCCTCACCATTTATGGCTTGGTGGTTTCACTAGTGCTTCTGTTTGCGAATCCTTTCGCCGGCTGATCGCTTGCCTTTCGGGGGCGTTGTTCGCCCCCGCAGCATCATTAACCCTGTCCCAGCGCCTCCGGTTCCATGCATAGCTGGCTAATGCTGGCCGAAGCAGCTGCCCCCAAGGGCGGTCTGTTCGATCTAGACGCCACCCTGCCTTTAATGGCAGTGCAAGTGGTGTTGCTCACTTTTATCCTCAATGCTCTGTTTTTCCAACCTGTTGGGAAAGCAGTTGAAGAGCGCGAGGGTTTCATAAGTTCAAGCCGCGCCCAGGCGAAAGAAAAGATTGCCCAAGCTGAACGTTTGGAGGTGGAACTCAAGGCGCAACTTCTTGAGGCCCGCAAGCAATCCCAGGCCCTTGTGCAAGAAGCAGAAATTGAGGTGGATCGTCTCTTCCGGGATGCCCTAGCTCTTGCTCAAGCTGATGCAAATGCCACTAAGGAGAAATCCCGAGTTCAAGTGGAGGCTCAAAAAGCTGAAGCTTTTGCTGGCATCGACACTCAAGCTACGAAGCTTGGTGCTGTGATAGTTGATCGCTTGCTGGCAGCCAAATGACAAGTATTTCTCCACTGTTGCTGGCAACCGAAGGGTTTAGCCTCAACACAAATATTTTTGACACCAACATCATCAACCTGATCATTGTGATCGTGGTGTTGGTTTGGTTTTTAAAGGGATTCCTTGGCGGCATTCTCGAGCGTCGCCGTGAAGCGATCCTTGCGGATCTCAAAGACGCTGAAGAGCGTTTGTTGATCGCTTCAAAAGCATTGGAAGAGGGGCAACTTGAACTGGCGCAAGCTCAAGCAACCGCTCAAAAAATCCTTAGCGATGGCAAGAAGCGGGCAATGGCTATTCGTGAAGACAGCGAGATGCGCACCATCCAAGAAATGGCTCGCATCAGACAAGATGCAGTAGCCAATTTGAGTGCTGAAACAGCCAGAGTGGTGGAACTGCTAAGGCTTGAAACGGCCAGGTTTGCAGTTGAAAAAGCAATTGCAGCTCTACCAGGCAAGCTCAACGCATCCATCCAAGCCAAGTTGATAGACCGCTCCATCGAGGCACTCGGATAAACCAATGCCACTTCTTAATTCACTAGCAACGCCCTACGCTGACGCCCTCTTACAGGTGGGCAATGGCCTTGGCCAGGCTGATCAGCTGGCTTTAGAAGCCAAATCTTTATTGGAAACTTGGTACAGCTCCGCAGACCTTCAAGGGGCGATGCGATCACCTGTCTTATCGCTTGACGGTAAGAAAAATGCCTTAGTTGCGCTGTTTGGCTCGGAAATCAGCCCTTCGATGCTGAATTTGCTCAAGGTATTGGTGGATCGCCAGCGCATCGGCATCCTTGATTCTGTGCTCGGGCGTTTCCTTGAGCTTTACAGAGAGTTGCGGGGCATCACCCTCGCAACGGTTACATCTGCCACGGCTTTATCTACGGAACAACAACAAAAACTTACTGAGAAGGTGAAGGCTCTAGCCGGCACCAACTCTGTAGAGGTAGATATCAATGTGGACGCCACCTTGATTGGTGGTTTTGTGGTGCGTCTTGGTTCTCAGGTAATTGATGCCAGCCTGCTTGGTCAGGTGAAGCGTCTTGGCCTGTCCCTGGCTCGGGCCGCCTGATCCCACAGTTTCAGTTACCCAGCTCTCCCGTTCCTTTCCCCTCCCCCTAACTCCGTTTTCCTGCCATGGTTTCCATCCGTCCCGACGAGATCAGCGCCATCCTCAAGCAGCAAATTGAGGACTACGACAAATCTGTTTCGGTGAGCAACGTGGGCACCGTGTTGCAGGTGGGTGACGGCATCGCCCGCATCTATGGCCTCGACCAGGTGATGTCTGGTGAGCTGGTGGTTTTTGAAGACGGCACCGAAGGCTTAGCCCTCAATTTGGAAGATGACAACGTTGGTGTTGTGTTGATGGGGGAAGGGGTTGGAATTCAAGAAGGCAGCACTGTTAAAGCCACCGGCAAGATCGCTTCAGTGCCCGTAGGGCAAGCAATGCTCGGAAGAGTTGTTAACTCGCTTGGCTTACCCCTTGATGGCAAAGGGGAAATTGCTACCACCGATACTCGTTTAATTGAATCGATGGCTCCGGGCATCATTCAGCGCAAATCGGTACACGAACCGATGCAAACCGGCATTACTGCCATCGATGCAATGATCCCCATCGGTAGGGGACAACGTGAATTGATAATTGGTGATCGCCAAACTGGTAAAAGTGCAATTGCGATCGACACCATCATCAACCAAAAAGGTGAAGATGTTGTTTGTGTATATGTATCTATCGGCCAAAAAGCAGCTTCAGTTGCCAACTTGGTGGAAGTGCTTCGAGAAAGAGGGGCCCTTGATTACACCGTAATTGTTGCTGCTAGCGCCTCAGAACCAGCATCTTTGCAATACCTTGCTCCATACACCGGTGCTGCTATAGCTGAGCACTTTATGTATCAAGGCAAAGCAACCTTGGTGATCTACGACGATCTCACCAAACAGGCTCAGGCCTATCGTCAAATGTCGCTTCTCCTGCGCCGTCCACCAGGTCGTGAGGCCTATCCAGGTGATGTTTTTTATTGCCATAGCCGCCTGTTAGAGCGCGCTGCAAAATTGTCTGATGCCATGGGTAAGGGCAGCATGACTGCTTTACCTATCATCGAAACTCAAGCAGGTGATGTTTCCGCCTACATCCCTACCAACGTTATTTCGATTACAGATGGCCAGGTGTTCTTGAGTTCAGACCTCTTTAACTCTGGCTTGCGTCCTGCAATCAACGTTGGTATCTCTGTTAGCCGGGTGGGCGGCGCTGCTCAAACAAAAGCGATCAAGAAAATTGCCGGCACATTGAAGCTGGAACTTGCTCAATTTGATGAATTAGCGGCGTTCTCGCAATTTGCATCTGATTTAGATGCTGCTACCCAAGCCCAATTAGGCAGAGGTAAGCGGCTGAGAGAACTGCTTAAGCAACCCCAATTCAGCCCCCTGATCCTTGCTGAACAGGTAGCGATCGTTTACGCCGGCACCAAGGGCTACTTAGATGAATTGCCCGTTGAAAAAGTTTCAGAGTTCGTGCGGGAACTTCGTGAATACCTCAAAGCTAACCAAGCTGAATACATCAACGCAGTGCAAACTGAGAAGGTATTGAGTGATGCTTCGGAGGCAACTCTCAAAGCTGCGATCAAGGAAGTTGTTGCCGGCCTTATGGCTACGGTTTGAGGATTAAAAAATGGCAAACCTAAAAGATATTCGCGATCGCATTAGTTCGGTCAAAAATACGCGCAAAATCACTGAGGCAATGCGCTTAGTTGCCGCAGCCAAAGTGCGCAGGGCCCAAGATCAAGTGCTGCGTACTCGGCCTTTTGCTGATCGTTTAGCAAGGGTTTTGGAAAGTTTGCAAGCTCGTATGGGTTTTGAAGTTGCAGATACTCCTTTATTGCAAACACGGGAGCCTCGCCACATAACTTTGGTTGCAATCACCGGTGATCGTGGTTTATGCGGTGGCTATAACGCAAACATAATTAAACGAACAGAACAGCGTTTCGCTGAGTTGAAGGCTGCTGGCCATGAGTTGTCTTTAATTACCATTGGCCGCAAGGTTGATGTTTATTTCCGTAATCGCAAATATCCAATCGTGAATAGTTTTATAGGGCTTAATCAAGTTCCTACCGCAGTTGAAGCCGGTGAAATTGCTCAGGTATTACTAGCTGAATTCATTGGTGGCGGCACTGATCGTGTGGAATTAATTTTCACCAAATTTATTAACTTAGTGAATACAACCCCCGTTTATCAAACGTTGCTCCCCCTTGATCCGCAAGGTATCTCAAAGCCAGACGATGAGATTTTCCGGCTTACATCAAAATCAGGTGGGTTTGCTGTGGAACGCGATACTTCTGCCAACACTCAGCCTAAACTTCAATCAGATATTGTTTTTGAGCAAAGCCCCAGCGAACTGCTTGATTCACTGTTGCCTTTATATCTTCAAAATCAAATCTTGCGTTCATTGCAGGAAGCTTCTGCCAGTGAACTAGCAAGCCGAATGACAGCGATGAATAATGCAAGTGATAACGCTAAAACCCTAGCTAAATCACTTACTCTTGATTACAACAAAGCTCGCCAGGCTGCGATTACCCAAGAGATTTTAGAGGTTGTGGGAGGAGCTTCGGCAATGGCTTAAAGGTGAAAGCTCAGCAGCAATTGATAATTCCTTTATTTCCAGTTGCAATTGCCACAGCTCAACTGCAACCCGATCCTTTAGATACTGCCAGATTGCTACAGCAGATGTTGCTTTGGCGTGGCGACGCAACAGGTAATTCCCAAGAGGGCTGCGCTTGGACCGGTGATCTTCACGGCTTACATCAATTCCATCTTTGTGAAGATGCTG
>NZ_JAGQEK010000032.1 GCF_024346075.1 Synechococcus sp. Cruz CV12-2-Slac-r | reverse complement strand
GAACCATCCGCGCTGGCTAACGCGCCCTAGGGCGATCGTCATTGATAGTGGAGTGATACTTGGTGATGGTAACAACGTTTTTGGGTGGTATGCGGCAAATGGAAACGTGCTGAAACTCTTCTACTGTTTAAATGTTTAAGTAGATTTACTCATTAGCGCAATATTTTTGCTGATGTTCCCTGCGCTTTGGCAGGATGCAACCACAACAGCTGCCTATTCCTTGGCGATACCAATTAATCAATCGGTACTCGGCTCCCGCCGCCCTTCCAACATCCTGATGGCGGTGCTGGTTTCCACAGGGGGCATCGGTTTTTTGCTCACCAGCCTCTCCAGTTATTTAGGCCGTGATTTATTGCCGGTGGGGCACCCAGCAGCGCTCTTTTTTGTGCCCCAGGGTTTGATAATGGGGGGGTATGGCCTGGCTGCAGTGCTTCTAAGCACCTATTTATGGATTGTGATTGGCATTGATGTGGGCTCTGGGTTTAACAATTTTGATAAAGAAGCGAATTTGATCACAATCGAACGCCGTGGATTTCGCCAATTAATAAGTTTTACTATTCCCTGCGCTGATGTGCAATCAGTAAAGGTGGAGGTGCGTGACGGCCTAAACCCCCGGCGCCGCTTAGCGCTCAAATTGCGGGGCCGGCGCGACCTACCCCTTACCCGAGTGGGTGAACCAATTGCCCTTGCTGAACTTGAGCAGGGGGGCGCTGAACTTGCCCGTTATTTAGGTGTTCCATTGGAGGGGGTATGAAGCGGCTTTTTCCTGCCTTATTGAGTTTGCTTGCTCTTTTTTGGTTGCCCGCTTGCTCTTCACCGGCGGCGCTCAATGAAGCGGGTTGCAGCCAGAGCGCTAGTCCGTGCTTGCAAAGCACGGCCCGAATTGCGCTGATAACGGATCGTGGACGGATTGTTGTTGAGCTAGATGGCAAAAACGCACCGCTAACGGCCGGAAATTTTCTTGATTTAGTAAAAAGAGGCGCCTACACAAATACAGTTTTTCATCGGGTTGTAAAACAACCCAGCCCCTTTGTTGTGCAAGGTGGCGATCCACAGTCGGCAAAAGCTGGGGTGTCCCCCAGCCTGTTTGGCACTGGTAATTTCCTTGATCCAGCCTCTGCAGCGCCCCGCTTTATTCCCCTTGAGGTGAAGCTCAGCTCTGAAGCATCCCCTCGCTATGGACGCCCCATCAGCGGTGCAAGGGTGACAGATCAATTAGCGCTACCCCACTACCGCGGCGCTTTGGCAATGGCCCGCTCCCAAGATCCAAATTCAGCTAGCGCTCAGTTTTATATAGCCCTCAGCGATCTACCTGAATTAGATGGGCGCTATGCCGTATTTGGCCGTGTAATTGAAGGTATGCCTGTAGTTGATTCGATCGTGCAAGGTGATCGCTTGCGTAAAGCTGAAGTGCTTCAGGTGGGCACATAGCTATCTGAATTACGCAGCCTTAACGATTCGGAATTCACCCCAGAAGCCCTTTGTAATGCCACTTTGCCGGTGCGGGCAATCTCGAGGATGCCAAAAGGCCTGAGCAGTTGTTCAAGGGCTACAAGTTTGCCTGGATCTCCCACCACTTCAAGGGTGAGTGCTTCATCAGCCACATCCACCACCTTGGCCCTAAATACCTGAACCAGATCAAATACAGCACCCCGGCTGCTGCCATCAGCCTTCACTTTCAACAGCATTAACTCCCTTTCCACGGCTGGTATGTGGGAAAGATCAATCACTTCCAGCACATTTACTAATTTGAGGAGCTGCTTTGTCATTTGCTCCAACACATGGTCATCGCCGGCTACCACCATGGTGAGCCGTGATACTCCAGGCTGTTCTGTTGGCCCCACGGCAAGGCTTTCAATGTTGTAGCCCCTACGGGCAAACAACCCTGCAATCCGGCTAAGGGCACCGGATTCATCTTCTACCAACACCGAAAGGGTGTGCTTCATCGCCATTACTTTGGCCGCGTTAAACCTAGGCGCTGATGTTCCCTGCTTTGAGCCAATTCAAAACCAGTTGGTTAAAACGTTCTGGATCTTCATCGTGGAAGCAATGCCCGATTCCTTCAATCAGCTCTAAATCACAGCGGTTTTTTGGAACGTAAGCCAGTATTTTTTTACTGATTTGAACTGGCACCAGGCGATCTTGCTTGCCCCATAGCAATAAAAGAGGGCAGCTCAACCTCGGCAGCAGTTGCGGCGCTGTAGCTGCTCCAGGTCTTAGGGCCATACCTCGCACCATGCCCGCAAGTGCTCCAGGGGCGCCGCTGCGGCGGGCCGGTTGCTGGATCAATTTGACAAGCTCTTGATTGATTCGGGCTGGATTTGAATAAGCGCTACCGATCCCTAGCCGCAGCAGCGCCGGTTGGCGTAGCAACGCGATCAAGGGGCCGAGTGGAAGCAAGCGGGCGATTGAATTAACCAAAAAGCGCTCCAGCTTGCGTTTCCAGGGGCTGCGCCGCAAGGGCAACGGTTGTATCAAGGTGGGATCAGGTAGTGGCGCTGCCACAACAGCAACTACCAACTCCGGCGCAAAAACTGCTGTGGTGAGTGCCACCAGTGCTCCAAGCGAATTGCCCACCAGCACCGCTGGCCCCTGCACCACTTCAATTAAAAATTTCTGTAATTGCAGGCTCCAAATCCTGTTGTCAAGTTTTATTGAAGGCTGATCGCTTTGGCCAAATCCAAGTAGATCAATTGCATAAACGCAGAAACCTGCAGCCTCAAAATCCGCAGCGTTATCTCGCCAGTGGCCGCTTGCTGCTCCAAAACCATGGAGCAGCACCAGCGCTGGTGATTGTTTGGAACCAAGCCGGCGCCAATGGCAGCGCCAAGGGCCAAACTCTGCTTGGCTCTGTTCTCCCCAATTGCTGCCGGATCGAGGTGGCATCACTTGAAAACAACAATCACATCTGAACAAGCTCACTATTGCGAAGCTTCCGCTCGGGTGTTGCTTGGGGATGGCTTTTTTAGAGTTGATTCAAGGCCCGCTCGCGACTACGGCGTGATCTTGCTGCGTTGGCTAGCTCAGAAACGCCAGGGCATGCCCGTAGCTGTGCTTGATGGCCTCGCTGGTTGCGGTATTCGCAGTGTTCGCTATGGGTTAGAGGCTGGAGCCACTGAATTGGTGGTAAACGACGCTGATCCGCAACGCTTGGCTTTGCTTGATCACAACTTGGCGGCACTGTCTCAATGCGCGGGGGTGCATTGGCAGGCAAGCAGTGGAACAATTCAAAAATTGCTTGCCAGCTTTGTGTTGCAGGAAAAGCATTTTGATTTAGTTGATCTAGATGCCTTTGGTGCTGCTACCGATTTATTGCCATCTGCTTTGGGAGCAGTGCGCCTTGATGGCATTTTTTACCTTGCCAGCAGTGATGGTCGTTCCTTTACGGGGCACGATCGCCCCGCTGCGCTGCGGCGCCTTGGGGCAGCGGTGCGGGCGCAACCATGCAGTTGGGAATTGGCTTTGCGGCTGCAGATGGGAGCTGTGGCTCGGGCCGCTTGGGCCATGGGCCATGGCGTGCAACCACTGCTTTGTTTCAGCGAAGGCCGCACCTTTCGCAGTGCGGTGCAATTAACTCGCCGGCCTGCAGCAGCAGAAGAAGCCCTGCTGGGTTTGCAGGCCTATTGCCATCGCTGCGGCAATCACTGGGGCACTTCATTGTTGGCATGGAAATCGCTTGGAATTTGCAGCAATTGCGGGGCAGAGCCGGTAACAAGCGGCCCCCTTTGGCGAGGGCCCCTGCAAAACACAACGGTTTTAAAAGCTGCCCTTGAACTGGAGCAGAAGGCAGGGCTCAATTCCCTTTCGCCGCCAGCACTGAAGCAGTTGCAACGCTTAATAAATGATGCGGCAGAACAACCGGAAGCATTTGCCTTGGCCGATCTAGCAAGGCAGCTGAGGGGCGATATGCCCCCTTTAAAAGACCTACTTAAGGCACTAGTTGCCGCCGGTTGGCAAGCTGCAGCCAGCGGGATTCAGGCGATGCAATTTCGCACTGATGCCCCCTGGGCTGAGGTATTGCGCTTAGCCCGATAAGCTGAAGGAAGCAGAAATTCTTCTAGTGGCATCTGAAATTTTTGGCATTGCAGCAGTGTTTTGGGTATTAATCCCGTTGGGTTTAGTGGGTGGCGCCTTGTTACTCAAGTTGCAAGGAGATTGAGCTTTCCCCTCGGTAGCCCTCCTTGGCTTATTAAGCTCCCCAGCACTGAGGGGTGCTGATGCAGGTACTTGTAATGGGTGCAACAGGCACCTTGGGCCGTCAAATTGCAAGGCGGGCCCTGGATGCTGGGCATCAGGTGCGTTGCATGGTGCGCTCTCCACGTAAAGCAGCTTTTTTGCAGGAATGGGGTTGTGAATTAACCCGAGGCAACTTGCTGGAAGAAGATTCCCTCGCCTACGCCCTTGAGGGCCAAGAGGCAGTAATCGACGCAGCCACTGCAAGGCCAACCGATAGTGAAAGCGTTTATCGCATCGATTGGGATGGCAAATTAAATCTGCTTAATCATTGCCGCAGAGCTGGATTAGAGCGGTTTGTTTTTATCTCCTTGCTGGAGGCGGAAAGCTTCCGCGATGTGCCTTTGATGGACATCAAATACTGCACTGAACAGTTATTGGCTGAATCGGGCCTTGCTTACACAGTTCTGCGCACTTGCGCCTTTATGCAAGGGGTGATTGGTCAGTTTGCAATTCCGGTGCTGGAGAGCCAAACCGTGTGGGTTAGTGGCAGCTCAACGCCAATTGCTTATATGAACACCCAAGACGTTGCTCGTTTCGCCGTGGCTGCCCTTGCGCAAGAGCAAACCGTTGGCGCCTGCTTCCCGGTGGTGGGGCCAAAGGCCTGGAATACCGGCGAGGTTGTGCAGTTATGCGAACGCTTTAGCCGCAGGGATGCTCGAGTAATTCGAGTTTCGCCTTTATTGATACGCGCAATGCAAGGGGTGGCATCCTTTTTTGAACCTGGGGTGAATATTGCCGAGCGATTGGCATTTGCAGAGGTCACCGGGGGAGGGGTAAGCCTCACTTCAGCAATGGAGCAGAGCTACACCTCCTTCGGCCTTGATCCTGCTGAAACCACAGGCCTGGAGGCCTATCTCCAGGAATATTTCACCAGCATCCTGCGGCGCCTTCGTGAGATGGAAGCCGATCTTGATAAGGATGCAAAAAAGAAACTGCCCTTCTGAGCTCTTTTATTTGTTATGGCAATCGCCCAAATCAAAAACCTGCAACGGCGCTTAGCAAACCTTGAACAGGAAGCGGAAGCTGAACTCGATCGTGTTTGCGGCAATCACCTTTGGGCCAGCGTTGGCCCCGATGTGATCGATGCACTAGAAATTTCAGCTGAGCGGGCCCGCGCTAACTACTACTACGGCCAACTAATGACCGTGCGGGAGCTGCAAGGGGTGATGGGCTAGTTAGCTAGCCGCTGTAGCCGCTGCTCCTCCTCAGCCGTTACTGGCCGCCACTTCCCCACTGCAAGGCCTTCGAGGTTTAGAGGATCAGCGCCGTCCATTAAATCGATGCCAACGCGAATTAAGCGCAAGGTGGGTAAGCCCACCGCCGCGCTCATGCGTCGCACCTGGCGATTTCGACCCTCCTGCAAGCCCAACTCAATCCAGCTGGTGGGCACAGTTAAACGTTGCCTTATCGGTGGCAGCCGCGCTGGCAATTGTTCATATTCACTCGGTTGCAGCAAACGGGCCCTTGCTGGCCTGCTAATGCCGTCTTTCAGCTGGATTCCCAGTTGCAACTTTTCAATAGCGGCTTGATCAGCGCTGCCCTCTACTTGCACCCAGTAATAACGCCAATGACCCCAGCGGGGATCGGTGAGGCGATGTTGCAAAGCACCATTTGCTGTGAGTATCAACAGGCCCTCACTATCGGCATCAAGGCGGCCAGCGGCATAAACGCCCGGCTGAGCCACCAGTGAGGCCAGGCTCTCCCAGCTACTGCCGGGTTCGCGCCGAAACTGGCTCAGCACTCCATAGGGCTTATGCAGCAGCAAGGTGGGTGGGGGCTGTAGCTGTTGGTAGTGCACCTGCGCCTTAAACTGCAACTGAATTGTTTTTTTGGCCTGCCCCCTGCATGATCGAAACGAGTGGTGTGATTGAAAAAGAGCAGGGGAACGGTTTCTATCTGGTTACTTTGGAGCAACCTGCTGGCCACCAATGTTTGTGCCGTGCAGCAGGCAAGCTCACAAAATTTCGCATCAAATTACTAGCGGGCGACAAAGTTTTGGTGGAGATTAGCCCTTACGACCTCACCCGGGGGCGGATCACTTACCGAGAACGCAACGCTTCTGCTCCTGGCGGCCGGCCCCCTGGCGGAGGCAACCGCCCTGGTGGCCCACGCCGCCGTTAGATCAAAGAAGCGCCTCAATTGCAGCTTTGACACTGCTGCGTTGTTGTACGCCACGCCATTGCTGTTTAAGTTCTTTTCCCATAAATAATTGAAGCGTTGGAGTGCCGGTTACACCGGCTTGAGTTGCGATGTCGTTGTGTTCATTCAGATTTATTTCCACCCCTTGGGCGGCGCCTTCTAATTCATTCAAGATGCGGCGCAATTGCGGCTTAAACACGTGGCAGGGGCCGCAATCCGGAGATGTGTAGATCACCAGCAGCGGTTTTTTGCTGTTGTGATAAAGCTTCCTTAGGGCGTAGCTTCCCCCCTGCCAAAGGGCATCTGGGTTGAAATTTTCTTCGGTAACTTCTTCTGTTTTAAGCGGTTGTTCCGCTGCAATGGGATCAACAACTTGGCGGCTCACGGTGGTAGCGAGGTTGTGTTCACTGAGCCAGCGTTCTGCTGCGAGGGCCGCTTGGCAGCCGCTAGCGGCTGCGGTAATCGCTTGGCGCCATTGGGAATCGGCCACATCCCCTGCGGCAAATACCCCTTCTTTAGCGGTGGCGGGAGAGCCTGCTTGGGTGATCAGATAACCCTTGTTATCAAGGGGTAGTTGCCCTTCCAGGAGGCGAGTGTTTGGGGTATGGCCGATGGCATAAAAAATGCCGCGCACCGCAAGGGTTTCAGCCGGTTCGCCTTCAGTTGTAAGCAAGCTGAGTTGTTCAAGCCAATCAGTGCCGGCAAGGCTGCCCAATTGGCGATTCCAGTGCACGGTGATCTGAGAATTTGCTAAAACCCGATCAGCCATGGCTT
This sequence comes from Synechococcus sp. Cruz CV12-2-Slac-r, assembly GCF_024346075.1. GTDB lineage: Bacteria > Cyanobacteriota > Cyanobacteriia > PCC-6307 > Cyanobiaceae > Synechococcus_D. Next base: position 7,919 of record NZ_JAGQEK010000032.1, on the reverse strand, counting down.
TACTTGCCCGCAGGCTGTCGCGGCGCACGATCAGGTGCACATGGCTGCCGTATTTAGTGAGATACACCGCCTCTTCACAGGCGGAATCTCCGCCCCCCACCACCGCTAGTTGTTCGTTGCGGAATTGCGGTGTGGCCCCATCACAAATGGCGCAGGCGCTGATGCCGTGGCTCCAAAACTTAGCTTCATCTGGAATGCCAAGGCGATTAGCACTTGCGCCGGTGGCGATGATCAAGCTATGGCTAGAAATCGTTTCACCATCTACCTGAACTGAGTAGGGGCGCTTTGAAAGATCGATAGCTGTTGCATCTGCTTCGATTAAGCGGGTGCCCCAGCGCACCGCCTGGGCACGCATGCGATCCATCAGCTCAGGGCCCATGATTCCGTCTGGAAAACCGGGAAAGTTTTCCACATGGGTGGTGGTCATTAATTGCCCGCCAGGTATGCCCCCTTCTTGATAGCCAGTGATCAGGATCGGGTTGAGGTTTGCCCGAGCTGCATATAAAGCCGCGGTGTAGCCAGCGGGGCCAGAGCCCACCACCACTACATTCTCTAGGGAATTGCTTGAATTCTGTACTTCTAAATCGGCCATAAAAAAGCGCTCTATGCGGAATCAATTCGCTTAAAGCCTAACCAGATAAAACCTTGGATACTGGGTTTAACCAGCCTTGCTGCTAGAGCCGCTGGCTTGGATCTGGGGTGGGATCCACCTGCAAAGAACGGGGCAGCTCCACCCCTTGCAGTTGATTTGCAGGCAAGCGATGCCATGGATCATCTAGGTATGCAGCACCACGCAAACGCCAAACAGCTCGTGGCACAGCTTGAGGAGAAACAGTTTCGCGAATCACAGCTTGGGGAATTGCGGGAAGCTGGAAAGGCTCCACCGTGATCATGGTTTGCGCCTTTACCGGCGCAGTGGGCAAAAAACCAACAGCACCAGCTAGCAGTAATGCAACTGGCTGTGCAACCAAGCTGGAGAAAAAAATTGTTTGCATTGCCAGAAGGTATCGATCCTGTTCTGATTGGCAAGGCTTAGGGGGGAGCAAAAAAAAACTCCGCTGCCCGGCAGCGGAGTTTGGGGTGACGTGCTCGCGGTGGGCTCCGGGCTCCTTATTTATCCGCTGCTTTATTAAGCAACATCGATCTCCCTTAATTGTGACTGGGCTCGGCCAGCTCCTAACCAAATGTGACTGGCCCCTCAAGCAGCAAGAAATCCCGGCAGCTGGGGCTCCTTGATTTCAATCACAGCCCCAGCCGCATCGCTAATCGCCCGCTGCTCAGGCCGCCAGTTGCCGCTGTTAAGCGCTGCTTCAGGGCTGATTTCTTCAGCCCCCTCAGGTGCCAACAAATAGGGGGAGCTGAGGCTCCAATTACGGGCGTATGCCATCAGTAATGGATCAGCAGGGGCGTGTATGTAGGAGGCATGCCGTGGCATTGGTTCAATTGCACTGCGGCTGCCATCGAGGCGCACTGCCCTTGTGATCGCCTGCAAAAACCGACTGCGGGTTGTAACTGTTGTGAGATAGGCCACCACCCTTAGCCGTGGGGCATCAAAACCCTCGGCGCACATGTCAACGCTTACCAGCCATTCCCCTTCCCCCCCTTGAAAACGACTCAGGGCCTCTGCTGCGCCTGGATCTTGTGAATGCACCAGCACCACCTTGTCGCCCTCCTCCTCCAGCAGGCAACTAATGCCCCGGGCATGGCTGATATCGCGGGCTACCACCAAACCAGCTGCCCCTGGCTGTTGCTCTTGCAAAGCTTCACGCCGTTTTCGTGCTTGCAGTAACACCTGCAGAGCAATACTGCTGCGATCACCCAAGCGCACTGCCCGCCGCAGGTTTCTTGCTCGCCAGCTCTCGCGTTGTTCAGCCGATAGGGCAGAGCGTTCCTTGTTTTCGTATTCGATCCAGCCATCCTGGAAATGAAACCGTAGCGGCCTCACATCACCTGAATTAATTAATTCCTGAGGCGTTATTACTAAATCGGGGGTAATTATTCGTTGGCTTATCCCGTTGATTTTTACGAGTTGTTGATGGGAGGAACAAAACTGCAATTGGTCGGCGCGAAATGGCGTGCCGGTGAGCCCTAGCCGCAATTTGGCACCACTGCTGAGCTGTTCAAAGCTGTGGCCCCAACCCCCTTCCTCCGGTTGTAGTGGATCCAAGCCAAGGTGATGCACCTCATCTGCCACCAGCAGCCATTGCTGCAAAGGTGCTTGGCTTTGCAATAGGAGCCGCCATTGCTGGGGATCGCGATTAGCGGCTTGGTAGCTGCAAATCAAACCATCGGGCCCCAACACACCCTCCCCTAAATCGAGGCCAAGCCTTTTTGCTGCAATTTTCCACTGGTTGGCAATTGAACTGCGATGGCAGCAAATGCAGATTGCTTGCAACTGCTGGCCTTGGCGTAGTTGCAAAAAGGCATGAAGGCTGCCGAGGGTTTTGCCGGCGCCCGGCCCGGCATGGATCAACACATCAGTGCAAACGCCCGGAGCTGCTAATTGCAGCCTTCTACGCAGTAATTCCAAAAGCCGTTGCTGCCAGCGGCGGGGGCGGATTCCCAGCGCTGGCCTGCTTTGTAGCCGGCTGATGGCAAAAGAAGGAGAAGCCATAACAATATTTTGAGTGTATTTACGCAGGGTTAGTGGCGCTGGCGGACCTAGCTTTCATGCATAGAGATTGCCGTTTAAAAGTTGATGCCTAATCCTGCGCCCAATTCCCCTTCAGTGCTTAAGGAATTGGTAAAAAAACTGGAGTGTTGTCTTAATCAAGAGTGCGATATCGACCCATTAATTTTGAGATTACGTAGTTTGCGTAGCCGTGGTGCGTGGGCGGAAGTGAATTGTTTAGAACAGGAATTGTTGCCTCTTTTTTAATGCGTATCGCAGTTACTGGTGCCTCCGGGAAAACGGGCTGGCGTGTGGTGGATGAAGCCCTTTTGCGGGGCAACCAAGTGGTGCCAATCCTGCGACCAGATTCCCAGGTGCCGCAAGCTTTAGCTGATGGGAAAGTGGAAATAAAGCGTTTGGATTTGGCTAATCAAGCTGCACTCGTGGCGGCTTTAAGTGGTTGTGATGCCTTGGTGATCGCCACAGGCGCAAGGCCTTCGCTTGATCTTGCAGGGCCTTTAAAAGTGGATGCGTTGGGCATTAGAGCTCAAATATCCGCCTGTAAAAAGGCTGGGGTAGAGCGGGTGGTGTTGGTTAGTTCCCTCTGCAGCGGCCGTTTTTTTCACCCCCTCAACTTGTTTGGCCTCATCTTGCTTTGGAAGCGCCTCGGGGAACGCTGGCTTGCAGCTAGTGGTTTGAAATACACGATCGTGCGCCCTGGTGGCCTCAAAGAAGCAGAAGAGCAGCTGGAATTGCAGGGAATTCGTTTTACAGATGCTGATCAGCAAGAAAGCAGCAGTATTCCGCGCCGTTTGGTGGCAAAGGTATGTCTTGATGCCATCGAATTACCTGCAGCAGTGGGTCGAATACTTGAAATCACCAGCGCTGAAGATGTGGTTCCTCAAGCTTTAGCCGATTGGTTAGCTGTTAATCCGGCCTAGCTAATGGCGATGGCGTTATCCGCTTTTAAATCCCGTTTTCCCTGGTGGGGCGGGGATTTACAAACCCTGCGAGATACCTTGCGGCTGCCCAAATTGCCTCCGGATCGAGGCGTGCCAGTGCCAGTGCAGCTTCCTTGCGGCGGCGCCCTGCTGGCTTTTCACGACCCCCACCCCAAGCCGCTGGCCTTGGTGCTTTTGCTCCATGGCCTTGGCGGCAGCAGCGATCGAGAGGGGTTGCGGCGCATGGGCCTTGCCCTACAGGCCAGTGGTTTTGCGGTGCTGCGTCTCAATTTGCGGGGGGCAGGAAAGGGCAGAGCGCTGGCTCCAGGTAGCTATGCAGCACTTTGCAATCAAGATCTTGCGCCGGTGCTGGCCGTGGGTCGTGGCTTGGCGGCAGGCAAGCCCCTTGTGGGGGTTGGTATCTCCCTTGGCGGCACGATTCTGCTCAATGCCTGCTTGGATCCTGGCCTCAATATTGATGGCAAAAGCTGCCTTGATGCGCTGGTTTGCACTAGTAGCCCGTTGGATCTCGGCCTGTGTTCAGCATCAATCGAGCGGCCCCGCAACCGCATCTATCAGCATTGGTTGGTGAAGCGTTTAGTGAAGCAAACCCTGGAAGATCCAGTTGGCATAAATGAACATGAACGCCATGCCTTGCGGAAAGTAAGAACTATTCGAGATTTTGATGAAGCAATCACTGCTCCCCGCTGGGGCTACAGCAATGCTGCTGCCTATTACAAAGCAGCGAGCCCAATTCATAAATTATCTGAACTTAAGGTGCCTAGTTTGCTTTTGCAGGCCCTTGATGATCCCTGGGTAACAGCAAGCACTGCCCAACGCTTACGCGATGAGCAAACCTGCCCATCACTAAAAGTGGTGCTCACGCCAAACGGGGGGCACAACGGATTTCACGGCAAGGGTGATGATCCCTTGGCCTGCTGGGGCGATCGTTTCACGGCTCAGTGGTTAAAAGCTGTTTTGCTTGATCAACCATTCAGTGATCGGCTCCCCATTGATTAGGTGTTGAGCCACGATTCGCTCGATCCGCTTGGGGGTGAGCTCGCCGTAGTAGTGGCCGCTAGGCCACACAAGCAGCACCGGTCCGTTGCTGCACAAGCGCAAGCAATCGGCCTTTGTGCGCAGCACCACCCCTTCCGCACGCTCAGGCTGCTCCAGCCCCGCTGCTTTGAGGCTCTTTTTTAATTGCTCCCAGCATTGCGCCCCTAAAGGCCCCTGGTGGCAAAGGGGCTTAGTGGGGGAAGCACACAACAACAGGTGATATTGAACCTTCTGCTGCGGCAGCATTAACGGTTGGCTTCGCTGTGATTAACCAGGAGGTGATGCACATCCTCTAAACCTTCACGGGCTTGGATCCGGGCCTGTTCAAGGTCGCCTCCGGCTTCAGGTAGAAGGGCTTCACCCACTCGATTTATCAATTCATCGTGGCGTTCCTGCAGGAAGGCTAAAAGTTCTTCTTCGATCACTTGGCGCACGGCTTTAGAGCGCATCTTGTTTTGGTCGGCCTCAGCAAAGGTGCCACCCACCAATTCTTTTACGAAAAGACGCTGGATTTCGTTGCTGCGCAGAAAGCTTTCCACAGCATTAATAGTGCCGTCTGCCACCGTGCGTTCTACTTCCATCATCTCTTTGCCAAGCTTGAATTCCCAGTCGAGATGGCGCTTTTGCCAGCCTTGCTGCTGCAGCATTGGCACAACGGTTTGGGAAAAGGTATCGATTGAAATTTCGTAGATCCGTTCTGCGAGCCTTTCGCACCATTCTTCTCCGTGGGCCCTCAGGTTTTCCTGCAGTTCTGAACGTTCAATTTCATGGCCGCCGTGGTGGCTATGGCAAACATCGCCGGGGCATTCAACGGCTGAGAGGGGCATGGCAAGCAATAGGCAACCTTTGTACTTGTTAGCCAAGTTTTGGCAGTTGTGTAAGAGCTGTGCGGAATCTTTTCGGCTATGGGGCGGCTTCTGCTGTTATCTGCCGCGCCCAGCTATCTACCGCTAAAACGTCTGCCAGGCTGGGATCTGCCCGTAGTTCCTGCTGGTGTTTTGCGCAGGTGCGTTCGATTAATTTGGGGATATCTAAAAACTGAATACGTTCTTCTAAGAACATTGCAACGGCTTGTTCATTTGCGGCATTTAGCACTGCGGGCATGGTGCCGCCAGCTCTACCGGCCGCATAGGCAAGATCCATGCATGGATACATCGCTGGGTTTGGTTTGCGAAAAGTGAGCTCAGCTACTTCGGTGAGATCAAGGCGGCGCCAGGGGGTTTCCAGCCGTTGGGGCCAGCTAAGGCAATAAAGCAGCGGCAATTTCATGTCGGGCCAACCCAATTGAGCTAGCACCGATGAATCTGCTAGTTCCACCATTGAATGGATGATGCTCTGGGGATGAATAACAATTTCAATTTCGTTGTAATCAAGGCCAAATAAATAGTGGGCTTCTATTATTTCAAGCCCTTTATTCATCAAAGAAGCTGAATCAACGGTAATTTTGCGGCCCATGCTCCAGTTGGGATGGCTGGTGGCATCTGCCACTGTTGCTTTGGATAAATCAGCGGGATCCCAATCACGGAATGCACCACCGCTGGCGGTTAGTTGAATGCGCCTCAGGCCCGGGGGGGCGATTCCCGTTGAAAGGCGGGCTGAATCAGCCCATGGTGTGCCTTGAAGGCATTGAAAAATAGCTGAATGTTCAGAATCAGCTGGCAGTAAACGGGAGCCGCTTTTTTCAAGTTCTGGCAGCACCACTGGGCCAGCTGCAATCAAAGTTTCTTTATTCGCTAGGGCTAAATCTTTACCGGCGCGGATTGCTGCAAGGGTGGGCAAAAGGCCGGCGCAACCCACGATGCCGGTAACAACAAGATCAGCAGAAGCCCAAGCAGCAGCTGCGCAAATACCATCACTGCCCGCCAGTAACACCGGCGGTTTAAGTGCAGCCCCACAACTAGTTAGCCGTTCCTGCAGCTCCGCGATGCTGTTGGGATCAGCTAAGGCCACCACTTCAGGGCGATGGCGCTGAATCTGTTTAACAAGCAGATCTAAATTTTTGCCAGCGGTGAGGGCCACCACCTTGAAAAGCTCTGGGAAATCATCAACGATCTCCAGGGTTTGGGTGCCGATCGATCCGGTGGAGCCAAGTATTGAGAGGGCTTTCACAGGTTTCGTTTAGGCGGTGTACTGGCTCAAGTGTGCCATTGGCGTGGGTAGCTTCCACGCCTCGCCAAGATGCAGGAAGCTATCCAAATCCGCCATGAAAATGCCCTGGCTGCAACGTTGGAATTTCATTGAACGGGCCAAGCTTGAACGGCAACTTTGGGATGCGTTTGATCGCGGTGAATCAATTGAGCAATTAGTAGAGCAATGCCAAGACGAATTCACAAAAGAAGTGTGGACTGCAACTGCAGCCAGCATTCGTAAAATTGAATTGTTAATGCGCGATCAACAAAAACCCTAAATACGCAGCCATTCAGTACTACCACCGGGTTTATCGATCAATTCAATTCCTTGCATTTTTAGAGCAGCTCTGATGTTGTCTGCTTCAGCAAAGTTGCGGTTTGCTTTTGCCGCTTTGCGAGCCTCAATTTGCGCCTCAATTTGAGTCTCAAATTCTGCCTCACTCTGCCTATTAATCGCGTTAGCGCTGTTGAACTCAGCTTCTTCTGCTTTTAAACCGAGCACCCCTGCCAGTTCTTGCAGCAGTTGCCATTGGCAGCCCAAGGCCCGTTCCTCAATGCTTGGAACATCGCCCCGCTCTAAGCGATTAGCAAGCGCGCGCAGTGGTTTTGCCAGTTCAAATAACACTGCAAGGGCTGCGGAACTATTGAGGTCGTCGTCCATTGCAGAACGAAAGCGGCCTTGGCTTGCGGCAAGCCAGGGCGCTGCAATTGGATCAATAGCAGCCCAGCTCAACATTTCTTGATGGCGAGCTCCAAGTTGCAAGGCATTATTTAAGCCTTTCCAACCGGTGGCAGCAGCGGCCAAAGCTTCTGCGCTGAAATCCAATGGTTTGCGGTAATGGGCCTGCAGCACAAAAAATCTCAGGGTCATCGGCGAAATACCGCTATCTAATAAGGCACGGATCGTGGTGAAGTTGCCTAGTGATTTAGACATTTTTGTGCCCTCAACATTCACCATGCCGTTGTGCAGCCAGTAGCGGGCTAGTGGTTTTCCACTAGCGGTTTCAGATTGGGCGATTTCATTTTCGTGATGCGGAAAGATCAGATCTGCGCCGCCAAGGTGAATATCAATGCTGTCGCCAAATTCTTGGCGCACCATGGCTGAGCATTCGATATGCCAACCGGGGCGACCGTGGCCCCAGGGGGATTCCCAGCTCGGTTCCCCTGGTTTTGCCGCTT
>NZ_JAGQEK010000031.1 GCF_024346075.1 Synechococcus sp. Cruz CV12-2-Slac-r | reverse complement strand
GAATTCAACTCAGGGCAATTTGTTAGATCCAGGCAGCACACCCCACGAAAATATGCAGTTTTTATTGTTTTGTGGTGCTGTAATCAGAGGCATTCATCGCTTTGGCCCTTTACTGCGCTCTGTTGTTGCAACTGCTGGAAACGACCATCGACTTGGTGCAAATGAAGCACCTCCAGCAATTATTTCGGTGTATCTCGGCAGCCAATTGGAGGATGTATTTAATCAAATCCGTGAGGGAGAACCTAAATCTTCCTCTACGGCTGGAGTGATGCAAATGGGTGTGGATACTCTGCCCGAATTCCAAAAGGACCCGGGTGATCGCAACCGCACCTCACCATTTGCATTCACAGGTAATCGTTTTGAATTTAGAGCTGTTGGTTCGGGTCAATCGGTGGCAGGTCCGCTGGTGGCTATGAACACAATTCTTGCCGATTCCCTGCAATGGCTTTGCGATGAACTTGAGCGTTGCATTCAAGGTGGAGCATCTTTACAAGACGCTTCCTTTGCAGTGCTTAAACAGATAATGCAGGAAAATGGTTCGGTAGTTTTTGGTGGCGACGGATATTCGGAAGAATGGCATCACAAAGCGGTGCATGAGAGGGGCTTAGAAAATTTGCCCACCTGCGCTGATGCGCTTCCTGTATTGGAGAGACCTGAAATTGCTGATCTATTTGAACGCCAGGGTGTTTTAAGCAGAGTGGAATTACAAAGCCGCTATGAAGTTTATGCAGAGCAATACATTCTTGCAATTGAGGTGGAAGCAAAATTAGCCCTGCGCATGGCCCGCACCCAAATACAACCGGCCGTTCAAGGCAGCCTTGGGGATCTCAGCGGATCATTAATGGAGCAAAAGAGCTTGGGTTTACCAATAGACACAAGTTTGGCTGAACAGATCTGTTCCCTTAATAAAGATCTTCAAGATCAGATTGTTGTTTTGGAACAAGCCTTGAATAACCCACCCCATGGCAGCGCTGCCCATATGAAGCACTGCGCTGAAGTACTTTTGCCAATAATGCTTAAATTGCGTAAAGCTGCTGATTCTTTAGAACTATTGGTAGACGATGATCGTTGGCCATTACCCACCTATCAAGAGATGTTATTTATACGATAAATATTATTTTATTATTCAATACTATCAGGCGGAGTATGTTGTTTTTGCAGGCGATCAACGATCGCCTGCGCTATATGCTTACTATCGCTAGCTGGAACCACAACTTCTAAATATGCAGCATTTTGTTGCATATTTATATCTTTAAAGGCGTTTTCTAACTCAGCTACACTTTGAACCCGAGCACACCACCAATTATCACAGCCCATAGTTATCGGTAATTTACTGTAGCTCCATGGCGCCAATATGTTGTATTCATGATTGCGATCGCTGAGCATATCTTCTATACCATAACAACTATTATTCAAGATAATTACAACTGGTTTTACGCCATAACGCCCCATTACACCTATCTCCTGAGCTGTTAATTGATGGGCTCCATCTCCACTAAGTAATACAACTCTTTTTTCAGGTTGCGCCATTGCTACACCCATTGCAGCGGGGGTAGCCCATCCGATTGAACTCCATAACGTTTGATTTTCCATATCAACACCATCGGGCAAACGCAGGCTGCTAATTTGCAACATGCAACTTCCCGCCTCAAGCACAAGGACATCTTCACTGCGTAGAAAATTTTGAAAAAGTGGATAAAAGTATTTAGCTGAAATTTGCTCAGCGCCAGTTCCGGTGTTCTTCAAAAATGCAGGCGGTTGGACTGGGCGACTCTCATTCCAATAACAATTAGAAGTTGCAGCAATCTTTGCATCAATTAATCCATCGAGCATATCTTGCAATGCAACACTTGTAAAAACAGATCCAGAGGATTGCACCCAGTCATAGCGAATGCTTACCAAAGATTTGGGGTTAATACCATCTGTCCATATTCCTGTATTTAAATCTTCTTGAATCAAACCGCCAATATCTAATACCAAATCAGATTCTTGTATAATTTGCTTCAATATAGCTGGTTGAGACATATCGCCGCTATATACACCTAGATATCCTGGATGGGATTCAGATAAAATCCCACGATCCATTGGTGAAGTTGCATAGGGGAGGCCACTAGATTCAAGAAATTTTTCAAAGGTATTATTTAAACCAAATCGAGATATCGTGCGCGTAGCCAATACTATTGGGTTTTTCGCTTTAACTAATTTATTTAACACATGTGTTAATGCTGCATTTAATTCTTCAGGGTCGCTTTGCCTTTGCCTAATTGTGCCAATAACGCTACCTTTTAATGGAATTCCAAGCACTGGCATTAAAGCTAAATCCATCGGAATTACTAAATATGCTGGCTGACTTTCCTCCAAGGCTTTATCAATCACCCGCTCCAATTCCAGTACAACATTTTCAGGGCTAAGGCGTGCACTTACGCAGCAGGCAGCGGCTGAAAGGGGTTCGAAATTTCCAAATACTCCATCACCGAGGGTGTGATGAGCAACCAAGCCCTGTTTAACAATTCTTGTGCTTGGTGCTCCAACAATGTGAAACACCGGCACTCTTTCAGCCATAGCGCCCATTACACCATTTAAGGCACTTAGTTCTCCAACTCCGTAAGTAGTTGAAAGTATCGCAGCGCCCCTGCGTCTGGCATATCCGTCTGCTGCATAGGCAGCATTCAATTCATTGGCTGATGCAATCCAGGTTAAGCGCTGATCTTCTTCTACAGCATCATTAATAGGAAAGGAGTAGTCGCCTGGAACACCAAAAACCCTATCTATCCCCAGATCAGCTAGACGTTGCAACGTATAAGCAACAACTGAAATTTTCGTATTATTCAAAACCTCTCCCATATCTTGACTAGACAAGGCAGCCCATCCGCTGCTCTAAACGATTAACTACCTCAGGCCAGCTCAAGTGAATGGGCTTTGCTGGAGCTTGCTTGATTAACTCACCATGAAAATGGGCAAGAATTTGATGGTGTAAGCGTGCCACTTCGTCGCGACGAATGCCTTTGGGTAATTCACAAACCATCAGGGCATGACCATGGCGATCTGTGAGTGTGATGTGTTGGGCAACAGCAAAAGACATGGAACAGATAGCGATCGATGCGGCATTCCTAAGCGGGTAAAGCATCAAAACCCAAAACCCTTACTTTTAATTTGGTTTCCACACCAAATAAGGCTTTTTTAGTAAAGACGGCTTAACACAAAATCTGGTAGGTCTAGCAGTGCAGACTTCGCTTCTGATGGGGCGAGGAAATCTAAGCAGGCTCGGGCCTCATGGCTAAATTTCTCAGCCAGCTCACGGGAGCGTGCAATTCCCCTACTTTGATGCACAAGGGCAAGGGCTTGCTCTAGATCGCCAGCTTCGTTGAATTCCCGCTCAATCAAACCGGAAAGCGCAGGAAATTCTTCCATCGCGTAGATAACAGGTGCTGTGAGAGTGCCCGATGCAAGATCAGAGGCAGCCGGTTTGCCAAGTTGAGCATCATCAGCTGTAAAATCGAGAATATCATCCACAACTTGAAAAGCTAAACCTAAAAGCCTTCCAAATTCATAAAGTGATTTTAATTCAGTAGTTGGTAAATCTGAAAGTACCCCCGCAGCTTTTGCACTATTGGCCATTAAAGATGCGGTTTTTCTATAACTTTTATCTAAATATGAATCTAAGCTTTGCCCAGTATCAAAACGGTAGAGGCCCTGTCGAATCTCTCCTTCAGCAAGATCCATAATTACTCTGGATAACAATTTAACAACTTCCAAATTATCTAAATTTGCAAGGTGCCAACTTGATTGAGCGAACAAAAAGTCGCCTGCTAACACAGCAACTCGATGACTAAATCTACTGTGAACAGTGGCGACGCCCCGGCGAGTGTCTGCCTCATCAACTACATCGTCGTGAACCAACGAGGCTGTATGGATCATCTCCGTAATTTCTGCCAAGCGTCGATGCCTAGGCCCCAGTTCACCGTTCGGTGAAAGTGCCCGCGATAACAAAAGCACAATGCCTGGCCTGAGCCGCTTTCCACCGGCGCTAAATAAATGTTCAGCTGCAGCTTGCAAGATCGGATGGCCGGCGCCGATCAATACACGTAAATCGCTCAGCAGATCCTCCAGATCAGATTCAACAGGCTGAAGTAGTTCTGCAACTGTTGTCATGTAAACACCATTATCAATTGATCTTAGGGGGCTCAACCTGCTTGCTGAAGTTTCACCCACTCCACCTTTTGGCTGGCTCCAAGCCAATGCTCTAGCCCTGCTGCAAAGGGTTCAGGATCACCGGTAACAAGAAAGCGGCAACCGCTAAAGGCATCGGCGCCATGGGGAAGAGGCAGGGGCGCTGGCAGCATTTCGCAAAGCACATCAACGGCGGCAATAGCAGGATCAACCAATTCGATATGGGATGGCAAAAGCTGTTGCAACAGAGGTTCCAAAAGTGGGTAGTGGGTGCAGCCCAGCACGATGGTTTCCACCTCAGCGGCCAACAGCGGCTCAAGGTAGTTCTTGGCTGCTTCGATAAGGGCCCCGCTGCCTAGATCGTGTCTTTCGATAGCTGGTACAAAAAAGGGACAGCCCACTTCAACAACGGTGATCTGGGTGTTTGCTGCCCTAAAGGCCTTGCCGTAGGCGCCACTGCCGGCAGTAGCAGGGGTTGCCAGCACACCTACACGAGATGCTCTTACAACCTTGGCTACTGCCTCAATTAAACCCACCACTGGCCCACCTGCAGTGGCCTCAGCCACATCCAGTGCGATTGCGTTGGATGTGTTGCAGGCCATCAATAAAGCCTGGCTGCCCTGCTTCTTCAAATAGCTCGTTACCTCAGCTGCAATAACGCGAATTTCGGCAGCGCTGCGGCCGCCATAGGGAACTCGTGCTGTATCAGCTAAATAAATACAGGGCTGTCCAGGACGCAAACTGAGCAACCGTCTTAAAACTGTGAGGCCGCCAAGGCCGCTGTCAAACATTCCAAGTACTGCATCTGCAGACAATCCCTGCGGCAAGTTCAACCTTCAAGCCTCAAATAATCAAGGATTCCAGCAGCAATGGCCAGGGATAACTGACGGCGATGGGCAGGATCGATCATGTCGGCAGCATCATCAGAGCCAGTAAGAAATCCAACCTCAACTAGGGAGGAGGGCATTCGAGTGGCCTTAATTACATAAAAACGACCCTCTTTTACACCTCGATTAGTGCGGCGCACCGTTTTAAGCAGTGATGAATGAATTGCACTGGCCAAATTTCTACCTTGTAGGCTCTGAAAATAGAAGGTTTCAAGCCCATTCACATCTGGCCTGCTCATGCTTAAGGCGTTGGCGTGAATGCTTACAAAGGCGTCGGCACCGCTGTTGTTTGCAAGTTGCACTCTCGGTGGCAAATCCACATCGATATCGCCACTTCGGGTGAGCAAAGCCTCTACACCCCTGCTACGCAGCAGTTCAGCAACTTGCAAAGAGATCTCCAACACCACATCCTTCTCCTGGTTTCCGCCAATTCCCACTGCCCCTGGATCTGGCCCGCCGTGGCCTGGATCTATAACAATTCGAAAGCGCCCGCGGTTCACCTGGGGCAGGTCGCTTGCTTGCATTGTGCGCAGGGGCGGGCGCGGCGAAAGTTGTGTTTCACCTGGTTTGTAACCAGGCAAAGGCATTGGCACAACTGGATCAACCCGATCAACGTTGCCTTCACCAAATGCGATGAATCCTCCCAGCTGATTGGGAAGTTGCAGTTTCCAATTGTTGCTATCAACTCCCTCTAATTTCAATTGGGTGGGATCTAACTGCGTTCCAGGCAAAAATTCAATTACAAGCCTTGTGATGCCAGGCTCCGGCGCTCCGATTCGCACCTGTCTGATCGGGCCTGCCCCTGCAATATTGCGAGGGCGCGTAGGGGTGCCGGGAAAATCAATCCATAGTCTGGGGCCACGATTTCCTCCCCCTGCATCAAATGAAGCGGTGAGATTCACATTTGGGGTTGTACGTAGCTCCAACACACCATCAGCATTAATACGCCATGCGCCCAAGGCACTAAATGCACGAACTGGCGAAGCAAAAAGAACAGCCAGGGCCGCAAAGGTTGCAAAACTGCATCGCCGCCAGTGCTTAATCATTCCTGAATTCAGAACAAGCTTGGACGCCTATGCCGCAGGCTCGGCATCTGAGCCCTAACCCGCTGTAGGTGGCTTGGATCAACCGGTGCAACAGCAGCTCCAGGGCTAACCCCAGCATCGGCCAGCACCGTGCCCCACGGATCGATAACAAGGGCATGGCCATGGCTTTGACGGCGCCCATAGTGCAGGCCAGTTTGAGCTGGCGCAAGTATGTAGGCGGTATTTTCGATGGCCCTCGATTGCAGCAATACCTGCCAATGATCTTTGCCGGTGTAAGCGGTGAAAGCAGCTGGCACCATTATTAATTCAGCCCCGGCTCCCACTAGATGGCGATAAAGCTCTGGGAAGCGCACGTCGTAGCAAATAGACAGCCCAATTTTGCATAAACCAGGCACTGCAACAACAGGTGGCAATTCGTTGCCAGAGCAAACGGTGGCGGATTCCGTGAATGTGTTTCCGTCTGGAAGATCCACATCAAAAAGGTGAATCTTGTCGTAACGAGCAAGCAAAAGCCCATCAACGCCAACTAATTCTGAACGGTTGTAAGTGAGCTTTTCCCCTGCCGGCACCGGGAAACCGCCGCCCAAGAGAGTTACTTGATATCGACGCGCCATCGTTACTAAAAAACGACTGCAACGCTCCGCAAGACTTGGGGCTAATTCAATTTTGCGAACTTCTTCACCCATAAAGGCAAAGTTTTCGGGTAGGCCCACCAAATCGGCACCGCGGCGGGCCGCTAACTCAATCAATTCCTCGGCCTGGGCAAAGTTTGCATCCGGATCAGGGGTGCTGTTCATTTGCAGGGCTGCTGCAAGGAAGCTGCTCAAAACCAAGTGTTCTTCTCTCCAAACTGTACCCAGCTTCAGGATGACTTCAAAACCCCTGGCTCACTTTGCTGTGGTACCACTTCAAGGCTGTCTACAGCGGCGCAGCAAGCAAAATCAGCGTCGTGATCACCTAATCGCTCCAATCGCTGGCCATGACTGGCCAGGCGGAGCGCCTGTTCCGGCTGGTGCTGCCAGTGGCTCCACAAAGCATGGGCTGCGCACAATTCATCGTTAGCCGCAATCGTTTTCAAATCCATTCCCCCCTGGCCCAGCAATGCGGCAGCAAGTGCTCCAGCGGCAAGGCTGTCTTCCAAGGAGTAGTCGCCTTCCCAGCCGCTTCCCACCACCCAAACGGTTTCAGGTGCTTGCTGAAGCAAGCGCTTTGCAACAGCCGATCTATTCACCAGTGCGGCGGTAACAAGAAGGGGTGCAGTTTGCACTCGATCGAGGGCCCTAGTGCCGTTTGTAGTGCTCACGAAAATTCGTTTCCCGGCAACTATTTCAGCTGTTACCGCCAGGGGGGAGTTACCCAGATCGAAGCCCTCCAGGCGGCTCCCACCCCTCTCTCCAGCCCGCAAGCAGAGCTGTTGCGGCCAGGCAGCAGCAGCGGCGTTGAGCTCGTCGAGATTGGCAAAAGCCTGCACAGCTTCTGCGCCGTTATGGAGTGCCCAGGCCATGGTGCTGGTGGCCCGCAACACATCAATCACAACGGCTGCTGCTGCCATAGAGCCAGAAGGCACCCGCTCGGGGGTGTGGAAATAAGAAACACGCATCGCACAAGGCACGGGCTAGGTGCGCCACAGTAGGAGCCACCTTTCTTGATACAAATGGCGCAGCGCACCCTGCGTGATTTTCTGAAGCTTCTGGAACAGCGGGGCCAGCTGCGCCGCATCAGCGCTCCTGTGAATCCCGACCTTGAAGTGGCTGCCATCGCAGACCGGGTTTTGGCGGCTGGAGGGCCGGCCCTTTTATTTGAAAATGTGATCGGCAGCCCCATGCCGCTTGTACTCAACCTTTTAGGCACCGTTGAAAGAGTTGTGTGGAGCATGGGCCTTGAGCGGGTTGAGGAGCTGGAAGAACTGGGCAGCAGACTCGCTTTATTACAACAACCAAGGCCGCCAAAAGGCTTGCAGGAAACCGCTGCCTTCGGACGCGTGCTGTGGGATTTGGTAAAAGCTCGTCCAGATTTGGATTTATTCCCCCCCTGCCAGCAAATTATTCAAAAGGGGGATCAAATAAATCTCGATCAGCTACCCCTGATCCGCCCCTGGCCAGGCGACGCAGGCAGGGTGATCACCCTTGGCCTTGTGATCACCCGCGATCCGGAAACCCGCGTTCCAAATGTGGGGGTTTATCGCCTTCAACAGCAAGATGCCCACTCAATGACAGTGCATTGGCTCAGCGTGCGAGGCGGGGCCGGACATTTACGTAAAGCAGCTGCCCGGGGCGAAAAGCTGGAAATTGCCGTTGCCCTTGGGGTGCATCCCTTATTGGTAATGGCGGCAGCAACACCGATTCCAGTGCAACTTTCGGAATGGTTATTTGCGGGGTTATATGCAGGCCAGGGTGTGCATCTGGCCCGTTGCAAAACGGTTGATCTCGAGGTGCCAGCCCACAGTGAAATTGTGCTGGAGGGCACGATCACCCCTGGTGAAACAGGCCCAGATGGCCCTTTTGGCGACCACATGGGGTTCTACGGCCTAGAAGAGGCATCACCACTTGTGCGATTCCACTGCATAACGCAGCAAAAAAATCCTGTGATGCTCACCACATTTAGTGGTAGGCCCCCTAAAGAGGAGGCGATGCTTGCTATTGCCCTGAATCGGATTTACACGCCGATCCTGCGCCAGCAAGTTCCTGAGATCATTGATTTCTTCTTGCCTATGGAATCGCTCAGCTACAAATTGGCGGTGATTTCAATTAATAAGGCATATCCGGGCCAAGCAAAAAGGGCGGCGATGGCTTTTTGGAGCGCTCTGCCGCAATTCACCTACACCAAATTTGTGGTGGTGGTTGATCAACAAATAAATGTGAGAGATCCCCGCCAAGTGGTATGGGCTATCGCCGCTCAAGTTGATCCCCAAAGGGATTTATTCGTGTTGCAAGATACCCCCTTTGATTCCCTTGATTTCGCCAGCGAAAGACTTGGTTTGGGCGGGAGGTTGGCTATCGATGCCACCACGAAGATCGGCCCCGAAAAACGCCACGACTGGGGAAAGCCATTAAGCAGAAGTGCTGATCTGGAAAAGCAAATAAGCGCTCGCTGGGAGGAATTAGGTTTGATGGATATAGGCCTTGAAGCTGATTCAGGAAACGTAGTTACGCCGGATCCCAGTTTATTTGGCCTACAACTTGAACATGTGCTGGAACGCTTAGCAAGCCAAGGGGCTAAGCGATAAAAAGGTAAACATCAATGCTTACAAGGGCTGGAACGATTGCTTTAAGGGCCCTTGTGGAACTGGCCCGCCATCCTGGCAGCAAGATATCGGGCCCTGAATTAGCGGCTCGCCAAGGCTTGCCTGCAGCAATGCTGGAGCGCTTGCTTTTAAGTATGCGAAGAGCGGGGCTCGTAGATGCGAGCAGGGGGCGCAGCGGGGGTTATCAACTAAAAATTAGCCCTCAAGAGCTTTATCTAGAAGCGATACTCAGCGCTGTTGGTGGTTGGCGACAAGTGGCGGTAATAAACGACATTTCTGCAAATCAGCCCTCTGCAGCAGCAATCGCCGGCGATCATCTGGAGCTGCAGCTGCAACAAAGACTGCTGCGGGCAATGCAAAAGGAGCTGGCAGCTTTAAGTCTTGCGGAATTGCTCTACGACCAACGCAGCTTGGAAGCCGCCTTAAACCCCGAGGGGGGGCTGATGCTCGGCTGATCCATAGGATTTGGGCTTACAGCCCCACCACCTTTATGGCAATCGGTAGCAAACAAATTTGCGGTGCAGTCGCAAATTTAAGGGGAACCATCCGCGTGCCCGGTGATAAATCGATATCCCATCGAGCTTTGTTGTTTGGTGCAATCGCTGAAGGCAACACGGAAATTGAGGGGCTATTGCCAGCTGAGGATCCCCTCAGCACCGCCAACTGTCTCAGGGCTATGGGGGTAGAGGTATCTGAAATTTCAGTAGGTGTAAACGTTGTTGTTAAGGGGGTGGGATTAAACGGGCTTCAAGAGCCCGAATCGATCCTCGATTGCGGCAATTCAGGCACCACTATGCGCTTGATGTTGGGCCTGATTGCCGGATGCCATGGACGTCACTTCATCCTTGATGGAGATCAATCCCTGCGCACTCGCCCGATGGGGCGAGTGGCAAAACCTCTAGGGCAAATGGGGGCCCAAATCAGCGGCAGGAAGCAGGGCAATCTGGCTCCTCTTGCAATCGCTGGAGCAGCGCTGAAGGGAAAAATCTTGCATACGCTTGTGGCTAGCGCCCAGGTAAAAAGTGCGCTTCTGCTGGCTGCTTTAACGGCAGAGGGCCCCACAACGGTGATTGAACCCAGCCTCTCAAGAGACCACAGCGAACGCATGCTGAGGGCTTTTGGAGCCCAACTCGTATCAAATCCCCTTGCTCCCGAAGTGCATTTGCAACCCGGCCATCAGCTTCATGGTCAACGGGTTGTTGTTCCAGGAGACATAAGTTCAGCAGCTTTTTGGTTGGTGGCTGGATTACTCACTCCAGGAACAGAGTTAATCCTTGAAAACGTGGGTTTGAATCCCAGCCGCACAGGGATCCTCACTGTGCTTAATGCGATGGGCGCAGCTGTGGAATGCCTCGAACACAGAGTGGTGGCCGGGGAGCCAGTGGGAGATCTCCGCGTAAAAACCAGCCCACTAAAAGCATTCACAATCGGCGGTGAATTGATTCCAACCCTCATAGACGAAATCCCAATCCTTGCCGTTGCAGCCCTTGCGGCGGAGGGCACCAGTGTGATCAAAGATGCCGCTGAATTGAGGGTGAAAGAAACCGATCGCCTAGCGGTGATGGCCCGTCAGTTGCGAGCGATGGGGGCTGAGATTGAAGAAACAGCAGATGGTCTTGTGATTCCAGGTTCGCAAAAACTAAGGGGGGCAATGCTCGATAGCGAAACAGATCACCGCGTTGCGATGAGCCTTGCTATCGCTGCACTAAATGCTGAAGGGCCAAGCCAAATTGCTAGGGCTGAGGCAGCTGCGGTTTCCTATCCAAGCTTTTGGGAACACCTAGCAAAAATCCAGGCCTAGTTACCGGTAGATTCCCGCCCAGTTGTTGATTGCTAATGCTGGCCGTAGCCGTGCTTGCCGCAGGGAAGGGTACCCGCATGAAAAGTAGTTTGCCAAAGGTGTTACAGCCGCTGGCTGGCGCCACCTTGCTTGAGAGGGTAATCAAATGCACAAACAGCCTTGAGCCAAATCGGCTCTTGTTGATAGTTGGGCATCAGGCTGAACGGGTGCAACAGCAGCTCCAAGCTCACCCAGGAAAACCAGAGTTTGTTATTCAACAACCTCAAAATGGCACTGGCCATGCCATTCAGCAGTTACTCGAGCCCCTAAGTGATTTCAAAGGCGATCTGTTAGTGCTCAATGGTGATGTGCCGCTTCTGCGCGCTGAAACCCTTGAGAAATTATTGCAATTACACCGGAATAGTGGTTCATCAGTGAGCTTGTTAGCCGCTCATCTTGAAAATCCCAAAGGATATGGCAGAGTTTTTAGTAATGAGAATGGCAGAGTTGATCAGATCATTGAAGACAGGGATTGCGATGAATCACAGCGTTTAAATACATTGATTAATGCAGGAATTTATTGCTTTAAATGGACTGAATTGCAAAAGGTATTGCCAAAATTAAAAAGCGATAATGATCAAGGGGAGCTTTACCTCACAGATACCGTAAAACTTCTAGGTAATGCCACACATTTAGAAGTAAATGATATATCAGAAATTACAGGTATTAATGACAGATGCCAATTGGCTGAATGTGAATCATATCTACAGAAACGCCTTAGGGAGCATTGGCTTAAAGAAGGTGTAAGCTTTATCGATCCAACAAGCTGCACAATTTCAGAGGAAACAAGATTTGGTAAGGACGTAGTAGTTGAACCTCAATGTCACTTTCGCGGCGAATGCTCAATCGGCAATTTTTCAAAAATTGGGCCAGGCTCAGTAATCACAAATTCATCAATAGGTGAAAATGTCAGCGTATTAATGTCAGTTATTAATGGCGCCACAATAGGAGACAACTGCAGCGTTGGACCTTTTGCACATCTAAGGCCAGAAGCGATAATTGCAGCTGAGGTACGTATTGGTAACTTTGTTGAAATCAAAAAAAGTAAAATCGCAACAGGCTGCAAAATAAATCATCTAAGTTATATAGGTGATGCAATTCTTGGTTCTAATGTAAATATTGGTGCCGGCACAATCACTGCAAACTATGACGGCAAAACTAAGCACATTAGCCTGATCGGAAATCAATGCAAAATAGGGGCAAATACTGTATTAGTTGCTCCGATAGAAATCGGCAATAATGTGGTGGTTGGAGCGGGCTCTACTATTACTAAAGATGTGCCTGATGGGTCACTTGCCATAGCGCGATCACGTCAGTACACTAAAGAAGATTATCACGATTAAAATTTTATTATGGAAATTAAAAATTCACTTAATAACAATTCTTTTATTAAGAATTCATTGTTTTGCTTCGTTTTAACGGGTTGCACAGGCGTTTTTGTGGTTGGCTGTCAGTTAAATAAGCCCCCTGAGAAAATTGCCCCTGCCCCCAGGCAAGTATCCGCCCTTGGCAGGCTTGAGCCAGAGAATAAAGTGCGCAAAATTTCTCTGCCAAGCTCCCTTTCTGGAGATCGAATCGAAAAATTATTTGTAGAAGAAAATCAAATAGTTAAAGCTGGTACAGCTCTTGCCATACTTAATAGCCAGGCGGCAAGGCAGGCGAGCCTTCAGGAAGCGAGGCAGGAAGTAAAAGTAGCTCAAAGTGAATTAAACCTGGTTAAATCAGGTGCAAAAAAAGGTGAAATTGGTGCACAGGAATATAAAGTTCAAAGTTTAGAGCGTCAATTAGCAGGTGAAACACTTTCCTTAAACGCAGAAATCAGCTCAGCTCGCTCAAAACAAAAGGAAGCAAAACTGGAAGCCGAGCGCTACGAAGCGCTATTTAAAGTTGGTGGTGTGTCTGAAATACAAAGGGATCGATATCGCACAAGGGCAGATGTTACCGATTCAGATCTTGCCAAAGCCATAAGTAACCGTAACCGCAGCCTTAGCACTATGCAAGCAGACATCAATAGTGCTCGCAATACACTCGCACAAATAAAAGATATTAGGCCGGAGGAAGTAAGCAAGGCTCAGAATCAACTAGACAAAGCACTTGCCACACTTAATAGAGTAAATCAAGAATACAAGGATACAACAATAAGAGCGCCTGAGGATGGTCAGATACTGAAAATAAATGCAAGACCAGGTGACAAAGTTGGAGATGAGGGGTTACTTGAAATGGCTGATACCGCCAATATGGTTGTTGTTGCAGAGGTTTATCAAACAGATTTACCTAAAATAAGTAAAGGGCAATTAGCCACCATAACTGTTGACGGATTTAAGGGCACGATCAGAGCTAAAGTATATCAACTTATTCCTCAGGTAAAACGCCAATCTGTTTTCGCAGGCGAACCTGGAGAAAATATGGACCAACGGGTATTTGAAGTTAAATTAAAACTATTAATTAATGCAGAACAAGCAGAAAAAATTCGACTTGCATCAAATCTTCAAGTAAATGTTGTATTTGATAAAGCGAAGGTAGATAAATTATGAAATTTTCAATTCGCAATCTTTTCAAACAAACCCCCGTGGCGTGGCTGCAGGTGAGCAATAACCCAGCCAAGATGTCTATCGCATTGGCTGGTATTGGATTTTCAAATTTATTAATATTCTTCCAACTGGGTTTAATGGATAGTATTTATAATAGCCAACGTAAACCTATTGAAAAGCTTTCAGCAGACTTAACAATGGTAAGTTCTGGCTACAGCAATCTAGGATCCTGACAAGAATTTGATCGCAGCAGACTTTATCAGGCTCTAGGTGTTAGTGGTGTAGCAGCAGTGTCACCGCTCCGAATTGCTAGGGGTAGCTGGATAACACCTGAAACCAAGCAAAAGTTTGATATTTTTATTTATGGGGTAGGCCTAGACAGAACAACGCTTGATTTTCCTGAAATTGAAAATAATTTATATAAGATACAACCTCTAGGCACAGCATTTTTTGATCGTACTGCAAAAAAACAATATGGTGATATATTTACAAAAATAAAGCAAAACAAATCAACTCCGGTTGAAATAAATGATAAATCGATTAAAATTGTTGATACTTTCAGCCTAGGCGCAACATTCTCATCTGATGCAAATTTAATTACTAGTGATGCAACATTTTTATATCTATTTCCTAATCAGCAAGCAAGAAAGATTCAACTCGGACTAATTCACCTTAAACCTGGTGCATCAGCAATATCGATTCAAAAAGCGTTACAACCATTGATGCCGAAAAATGTAAAAGTTCTAACTCGAGCTGAATTAGCAGATCTTGAGCTTTCCTACTGGAAAAAGAACTCCTCGGTTGGTTTTATATTCACGCTTGGTGTTTTAGTGGGTTTTGTTGTTGGTTCTATCATTGTTTATCAAATCTTATTTGGTGACGTGATGAACTCATTGCCTCAGTATGCAACATTGAAGGCAATGGGATATCGGGATTTGTTTGTAATTAGTATTGTTATTCAACAATCAGCCATTCTTGCGGTTGCAGGTTTTATACCTGGGGTTCTACTTTCGGCTGGCCTGTATGCTTTGCTTGCTAATGTTACAAAATTAACTATATACATGACAACCCTACGGGCTGTTCAGGTGCTGGGCCTTACCTTTATTATGTGTGTTGGCTCAGGCGCTCTCGCAACACGGAAATTGGTTAAATTAGACCCTGCAGATGTTTTTTAAATGAATAATATTACTCCAACTGATACACAGCAAGCACCAATTATTTCCCTTAGAAATGTAAATCATTGGTTTGGTATTGGCGAAAACCGAAAGCATGCCCTAAAAGATCTAAGCCTGGATATTTATCCTGGCCAAATAATTATCTGCACAGGGCCCTCCGGTTCGGGTAAAACTACACTACTCACAATGTTAGGGGGATTGCGATCATGCCAAGAAGGTAGCCTAAAAATATTAGGTGAAGAGTTAAATGGTGCAAGTAAAAAACAGCTCGCATTATTGAGGCTAAATGTTGGTTTTATATTCCAAGCCCATAATTTAATGATGTTTCTTAATGCAAGAAAAAATGTGCGTCTTTCTCTTGAACTGCATGAAGAATACTATTCAGAAAATATGGATCAAATCGC
>NZ_JAGQEK010000030.1 GCF_024346075.1 Synechococcus sp. Cruz CV12-2-Slac-r | reverse complement strand
CCTACAGCTGCCGGATTCAACTAATCAAAATTGGCGTAAGCGCTTAGCGGCCCTAGGCCCTGGCCTCAAGGTGGGCATTGCCTGGCAAGGCGGCGGCACCTTAGGCAATCGCCGCCAGCGTTCGCTCCAGCTCGAGCAACTTTTGCCGCTGTTAAAGCAATCGGGTTTGCATTGGTTCAACCTGCAATACGGCCACAAACCAGAGGAACTGCATGCCTTAAAGCAAAATCACGGCGTTGAGATCTTGCATTTCGATGGCATTAGCACTGATCTGCTCGCCACCGCCGGGCTCACCGCTGCCCTTGATCTTGTAATCACAGTGCAACAAACCGCTTTGCATCTTGCCGCTGGCCTTGGTGTGCCCGTGTGGGGCCTTTTGCCCTATCGGGCTGAATGGCGCTATGGCCAAGGGGGTTCTCAAATGATTTGGTACCCCAGCGTGAAATTGTTTCGGCAACAGCAGCGGGGCAATTGGCAGGGCGTTATTGAACAGGTTTCGCTGCAATTGCTTAAACGCTTAGAGGAACGCTGAAGCGCTCTTAATGATCAGAATGGATGAATTACCACTTCATCCAATGGCGATTGCTCCTGATATCACCGCCCTCGTGGGCCATACCCCTTTAGTGCGGCTGAATCGACTGCCAAAGGCAGAAGCTTGTTGCGCCGAGATAGTTGCGAAGCTTGAAAGCTTTAATCCCACAGCATCAGTGAAAGATCGCATTGGTTTAGCGATGGTTCTTGATGCAGAAGCGCAGGGGCTGATCAATCCTGAAAACACAATTTTAGTAGAACCCACCAGCGGCAACACCGGAATCGCCCTTGCAATGGTTGCTGCCGCCCGCGGCTACCGCTTGATCCTCACCATGCCAGACACCATGAGTTCGGAGCGGCGATCCATGTTGCGGGCTTATGGAGCAGAGCTTGAACTCACCCCAGGGGCGGAAGGGATGAAGGGGGCAATCGGGCGGGCCCGCGCCCTTGCGGCGGAGTTGCCCAATGCTTATCTGCTACAGCAGTTTGCAAATCCAGCCAATCCAGCCATCCACGCCCGCACCACTGCAGAAGAACTTTGGCTTGATACCGATGGCCGCATTGATGCTCTGGTGGCTGGAGTGGGCACCGGTGGCACCATTACCGGCTGCGCTCAGC
Source organism: Synechococcus sp. Cruz CV12-2-Slac-r (assembly GCF_024346075.1). Lineage (GTDB taxonomy): Bacteria > Cyanobacteriota > Cyanobacteriia > PCC-6307 > Cyanobiaceae > Synechococcus_D. Next base: position 14,171 of record NZ_JAGQEK010000030.1, on the reverse strand, counting down.
TGCTGAAGCAACGTAAGCCCAGTTTTCAAGCGATTGCAGTGGAACCCACCGGTAGCCCAGTGCTCAGTGGTGGTGCCCCTGGGCCCCATCGCATCCAAGGAATCGGTGCTGGTTTCATCCCAGACAACTATCAAGCTGAATTGATCGATGAGGTGATCCAGGTAACAGACGCAGACGCGATGGCGATGGGGCGGCGATTAGCGCGGGAGGAGGGTTTGCTCAGTGGGGTGAGCAGTGGCGCCACCATGGCAGCAGCTTTAAAACTGGGGCAAAGGCCTGAATGGGCTGGCAAATTAATAGTTGTGGTGCTCGCCAGTTTTGGTGAGCGTTATCTCAGCACTCCGATGTTTACCGACGCCACGCCGTGACCGCTGCGGATCCATATCGTGTGTTGGGGGTATCTCAAGGGGCCACCACAGCTGAAATCAAGGCCGCCTATCGCGCCTTGGTGAAACAACATCATCCCGATGCCAAGGCGAGCGGCGCTGGCCAAAATTCAATTAAGGATCCAAGCCAGGATTCAAAACAAATAATTGCCATTAATGCCGCCTGGGAGCTGCTGCGGCATCAAGAAAGCCGTCGCCGCTACGACAGTTCAACGCCCCAAACGCGCAGTAGCCCCAAGGCCAGCAGCAGCAGCAGCAATGGTGAGGCCGCCCTCGAGCGCTGGTTGAGTGGCGTGTATTGGCCTATCGATCAACTTTTAGGGGAGGTATTAGAACCTTTTGGCGCAGAATTCACAGCGTTATCAGCTGATCCTTACGACGATCAATTAATGGCAAATTTTTGTTCATATCTCGAGCGCAGCCGCAACTATTTGGAAAGGGTGGAATATTTATTTCGTTCTCAGGCCTGCCCGGCAATTGCCAAAAGTTTTGGCCTCAGCCTTTATCACTGCTTAAGTGGCGTGCAGGATGCCATTGCTGAATTTGAGCGTTACACCGCCGGTTATGTAGATGGTTATTTGCGTGATGGCCGCGAGATGATCCGCGAAGCATCGCAGCGGCGCCAGCGTTTACAAACTCAGCAACCTAGGTAAAAGGCTCTAATTGATCAAGCCTTAACCACACATCAGGCACCGGTTGGCGAAAACGCAGCTGGGCATAGCTTTCATTAATTATCAATATTTCCCCAGGCCCCTCCAGTAGATAAGCCGGTGGTATGGGCGCACTAGCAGCAGCTTCTGTGCTGCCAACATATGCCTCGCGATTTACCCGCACTAAGGCTCCTTTTTTGAAGCTGTTGGCCATGGTTTCTATCGCGCTTTTAACAGGCTAAAGGGCAACGGTTGAGGTTAACGTCTGCAAAAGATGCCTAGGTAGTAATGAAGCTGTTGCTGATTGGTTGCACTGGTTTTGTTGGCCGTGAATTATTGCCGCTTTTAGAAGCTGCCGGCCACGAACTCACAATCGTGAGCCGCAGCTCTGCTGCTAAAGGAAGGCTGCAGGCCAACCCCGCCCTTGCCAAAAGTTGGCTGCCGGATACTCCCCTTGCAAAGGCATTAGCAGAAGCGGATGCGGTGGTGAATTTGGCGGGGGAGCCGATTGCTGAACAACGCTGGACGCCAGCTCAATGTGAATTACTGCGTAGCAGCCGCATAAACACCACAAAATTTTTAGCTGCTGCAATCTCTACTGCTGCTTCCACTAATGCCTCCCCAAAGGTGTTGATAAGTGGTTCGGCCATTGGCTTTTATGGCAGCAGCCTCGTTGAAAGTTTCACGGAAAGCAGCCCGAATGCCACTGATTTCCTTGGAGAGTTGTGCCTGGAATGGGAGCAAGCCGCGGCGGCAATACCTGCAAGTTGCCGGCTGGTTGTTTTACGCACAGGCATTGTGCTGGCAGCTGATGGTGGCGCCCTCGGCAAAATGTTGCCAATTTTTCGCGCTGGCTTTGGCGGCCCCATCGGTTCGGGCCGGCAGTGGATGAGCTGGATTCATCGCACTGATTTCTGCGCTCTTATCGCGATGGCCCTCAGCAATCCCGCCTACAGCGGCGTTTATAACGCCACCGCTCCAAATCCAGCAACGATGGCGCAGTTTTGTCAGAATTTAGGCAAGGCTCTTGGCAGGCCAAGCTTGCTGCCGGTGCCCGGCGCTTTGTTGCAGTTGCTGCTTGGCGATGGCGCCTCTGTAGTGCTGGAAGGCCAAAAAGTGCTGCCAGAACGGCTGCAACAGCAGGGATTTAACTTTCAATACGGCGATTTGAATGGGGCCCTCGCCGCTGCCACCAGCTCCAAGCAGCGTTGATTAATGCCCCAGCCATCAAGATTCCAAGGGCTGGGGTGAACAGCGGTTCCCATAGCTTTTTAAATAGGGAAAGAGGCGCATGTATTTGGCGCGCTTCTAAGGCAACAGCAGCTAAAAACCAGATAGCGGCAAAGATCACCAGAAATACATTGGCCACCAGCAGGCGATCCAACCAAATCTTGATCTGATTAGGGGCACTCATCGCTGCATCGCTTGGATGATGGCAGTAGCGATGCGGTTGGTTCCGCCACTGCGGCCTAAGCGTTTCTCCCCCTCTTCTTGCCAAGTCTGTTGTTGGTTTTCCGTTTGTTGCGTCATTAACGGAATTAGTAATTGCACTGATTGCTCAAGGGTTGTGGCAGCGCCCACTGGCCCTTGCGCGCAGAACACTCCTGGCCCCAACAGGCGGCGTTGCGCTTCCGCAAATCCAGCTGTGAACTGGGGCCCAAAACCGGCTAATTGCAACACCGGTATGCCAAGCCCCACCGCTTGTTCGCTAGCTGTGCCCGCCATCGATAAAGCCACTCTGGATTCACATAAAACTTGGTTGAACTGCCCCCAGCAAAGTTCTAATTTCAATTGCTGCCAGTTCAAAGCGCTTGGGCTTGCCCTCCAGCCTCGCTGCAGGGCCATTGCTGCCACTGCTTCTTGGTTTAATTCCTGCACTAAAGCAGCTTTAAAGCTCCAGCTTTGAGCAGTTTTTGGTAACAACTCGAGCAAGGCCAGCATCAATTCGAAATTTTGCAATGCCTCCGGCAATCGGCTGCCCGGCAGCAGTGCCAACATTTGTTCTGCGGAGGGTTTTGCTTTCGCCCCCAGCACTTTTTCGATAAATGGGTTGCCAAGGAATTCCACAGATCGGCCCAGTTGCTCGCTTAGATCGCATGCAGTGAGGTAATCACGGCTGAAAATTGCCCTTGTGCGTTTACTTGCAAGGCACGCACCGCAAGGCCATGGCAGCCTCAACTTCCCTTCGTAGTGGCTGGAATAGGCCACAAGATAAGTAGCCACGGGTTTGCCTAGAAGCCAGCACAGCAGCACTGGAATCACATCTCCCACCACCACTAAAGCATCGGCCTTTTGGGCCTCCCGCCAAACGCGCCAACTGCGTTTTAGTAAATACAGCACCTGTCCCTGGAATATTTCGGCCCATCTGCCAGCGGCGCTGGTGTAACCCAAGCCACCGGTGCTGTAGTTGCGGGTGCGGCCCAGCACTGAAATTCCAGCGGCAAGATATGCATCCCCTCCACCCACAAGGGGCACAGCAGCCACTTGGGCTCCCAGCTCCTGAAGGGCTAGGGCCAGCAGGGCACCGCTTAGGTCTTCCCCGTGGCCGTTGCTTATCAGCAGCAGCCTCATTTCAATCAGCTAGCCAAGCCTTCACTTTTTCTAAGGCTGGCCAGCCGGGCCGCCGCTGCAGCCCATCAGCGATGGAAGCCTGCAGTTCGCGGGCTAATTCAGGTGAAAAGGCCATCAGCTTTTTTATTAATTCAATGTGCTCCCTCACTCCTTTAGCTCCGGTTTCGAGCATGGCAAGGCTGAGGTTGATGCGACCTTGGGGATCTTGTGGATTGATTTTTACAGCGTTTTTTGCTGAATAAAGAGCATCTTGAGGCTCACCATTAAGCAGTTGCAGCCAGGCGAGGCAGGTCCAACCTGCTGATTGGCGCGGCGCTTGCTGGGTGATTTCTTTAAAGCTGGCAATCACTTGCGGCAGCGGAGCACCATTTTGGTAGCTGCTTAGGGCAAGCTCAAATTCGGAAGCTTCAGTGCTGGCATTCATAGAGAGCTTTCTACTCAGTTCAGGTATTGATTCAGATTCGCACCTTGGTGGCTAACTCACGGCTTAAACCGCAAAAGAACTGCCGCAGCCGCAGGTTTGGGTGGCATTTGGGTTGCTGAAATTAAAACCGCCACCTATTAGTGCAGCTGAAAAATCCAGCTGCATTCCGTAGATATAAAGCAAACTTTTCGGATCGCATATCACTGTGAACGCAGGGGCTCCAGCTGGTTCGTATACGTAACTTTCATCATCAGCCTGCTTCTCAAGGCCAGAAACAAAGTCCATGGTGTAACTCATGCCGCTGCACCCGCCCGAACGTACCCCCACCCTCAAAACTTGATCACCACCCTGCTGCTGCATCAAGCCGGCCAACTGTTTCATGGCTGGAGCGGTGATCAGAATGCCTTTGCCATCTTTACCGGTGTGGGTGAGGGGAGCTGTTGCGAGATCAGTAGCCATCGCTTTACTTTTAATTTACCAATTACTCTAAGCAACTTCCCAGCTGCCACAGCCCCACTATGGGGCCATTGCTCCATAGAGTTGAGCCATTACAGGAGCTGATGGTGCGGGTTGCAATCGTTGGATCAGGGCTGGCGGGTTTGTCTGCGGCAGTGGATCTGGTGGATGCCGGCCATCAGGTGGATATTTACGAAGCGAGGCCCTTTATGGGCGGAAAAGTTGGCAGCTGGATAGATCCAGATGGTAATCACATCGAAATGGGGCTGCATGTGTTCTTTTTTAATTACACCAATCTTTTTGCTTTAATGCGAAAGGTAAACGCATTTGATAATCTTTTACCAAAGGATCACACCCATTTATTTGTAAATCGTGGAGCCGATTTAAAAGAGCTTGATTTTCGTTTTGCCCTAGGAGCTCCATTTAATGGCTTGAAAGCTTTTTTTACCACTCCTCAGCTGAATTGGCTTGATAAATTACGTAATGCCCTTGCTTTAGGCACCAGCCCAATTGTGCAAGGTTTATTGGATTACGAAGGCGCGATGAAAACAATACGAGCTTTAGATCGCGTTAGTTTTCAGCAGTGGTTTATCGGCCATGGCGGCAGTGTTAATAGCATCGAGCGAATGTGGAATCCAATTGCCTACGCCCTAGGTTTTATTGATTGCAAATCTATTTCGGCTCGCTGCATGCTTACAATTTTTTTGATGTTTGCTACTAAAACAGAGGCATCAAAATTAAATCTGTTAAAGGGATCTCCCCATCGCTGGTTAACCGGCCCAATCCTTGATTATATTAAAGCTCGTGGTGGTAATTTACATCTGCGGCATCGGGTAATCGAGCTGGAATATCAAGATTCCTCAGCGGGTTCTTTGGTAACGGGCTTAAAGCTTGGCACTCCCGATGGTGAAATAGTTGTGCAGGCAGATAATTATTTAGCTGCTTGCGATGTGCCAGGTATTCAAAAGTTGATACCAGCCGCCTGGCGGCGTTGGCCTTTATTTGAGCGGATTTATCGCCTGGAGGCGGTGCCTGTTGCCACTGTGCAATTGAGATACAACGGATGGGTAACTGAGCTTGGGGAAAGCGGTAGCGCAGAAGCAAAACGCAAAAACTTAGCTGTTCCTAGCGGTCTTAATAATTTGCTTTACACAGCAGATGCAGATTTCAGTTGCTTTGCTGATCTCGCCCTTGCCAGCCCAGAGGATTACCGCAAACAAGGGCTTGGCTCTCTGCTTCAGTGTGTTTTAACGCCAGGCGATCGCTGGATCCCTAAAAAAACAGAGGAAATTGTTGCCCACACCGATGCTCAAGTGCGGCAATTATTTCCTTCCGCTTCCTCCTTGCAGTTGGTGTGGAGCAATGTGGTGAAACTTGCTCAGTCTCTTTATCGCGAGGCTCCAGGAATGGATCCTTTTCGGCCGGAGCAAAACACCCCAGTAGCTAATTTCTTTTTGGCTGGTAGCTATACAAAACAAGATTACATAGATTCAATGGAAGGTGCCACGATGAGTGGCAGATTGGCCGCAGCAAAAATTCTTGGTTGCTAAACCAACGTTTAAATTTTTCACCTTTTATTCACTGCAGAGATCCCATGGGCCGTTGGCTTGAGCACAGCGTTACCACCAGCATCCGGGCCCCTGTTGCTCAAGTGTGGGTTTTATGGAGCGATTTAGAGGCAATGCCGCTCTGGATGCGTTGGATTGAATCGGTGGTAACACTCGATGATCCAAATCTCACTGAATGGACCCTCTCCGCCCAAGGATTTCGCTTTCAGTGGAAGGCACGCATCACCAACCGAGTAGATGAGCAGCAATTGAATTGGGAATCGGTAAAGGGGTTACCCACAAAAGGAGCGGTGCGTTTTTACCCAGAAGGCCCCAGCCAAACATCAGTAAAACTCACAGTTAGCTATGAATTACCAGGAATCTTGGCTCCATTGATGGATTCCGCCATGTTGGGTGGGCTTGTTAGTAAGGAATTGCAGGCAAATCTTGATCGCTTTCGCGATTTAGTTGAACAGAGGGCTGGCAGCATTTGAAACACCCCTTGACCCTATCTTTTGTTATTTCCATCACTGCGGCAGCTGTTGCTAGTTGTGCAGTTGCGCCACCATTTTCGAATAATTCAATAAGGGCTCCCCTACCGCCTTTGCAGCAACCTCCAGCAAAAGATCCCCGTTTCACAGCTCTACCAACTCCTGCAGCTGTAATTGCGGCTTTGCCAAAGGGTCGTAATGATCCATTTGCACCATTAGCTGCAACCACTGCTCCAAAAGGAGCAAATCCCCCCAAAAGCCTTGCTAAGCCAGCCTTGCAACTCACGGGTGTTGCCATGGCACGGGGTGTACCCCAGGCTTTTGTTTCTTACAACAACGAAACTGGCGCTGTAGTGCCGGGCGATCTAGGTGGAGCGGGCATTCCATGGTTGCCGCCAGGTTGGCGCGTGATCAGTGTTGATGTGCAGCAAGGGCAGTTGATGCTTGGTAATGGCAGCCAGAAGTTGCCCTTTCAGCTTTGAAGCTTTTGCTTTGAATTAATCGCAAAGGCGCAAGCAGCCAAAAGCCCCTCAAGGTGGTGTGGATCTGCTTCTGCATCAACGCGGCCAAGGAATTCGATGCAGGCTTTTGTGGTTTGAGGCCCAATTGAGATCAGCATGATTGGCGCCAGCAAATCTCGCCAGTTGCTGCCGAATTCCAGTTGCAGCAGGCTCACGCAATGGCGCACCGTTTTTGCACTGCTAAAACAGATCGCTTCAACGCTGCCGGCCTTTATGGCCGCGCTGGTAATTTCTGGGATTTTGCTTGGGCAGCTGGATTCGTAGGCAGCCACTTCCACCACCCTGGCGCCAGCTTCCGCGAAAGCTTCCGCCAAAATGCTGCGGCCGCCGCTTTGCACCCGCGGCAAAAGGACGCGTTGGCCCCACACTCCCACTGGGAAATTTTCTAGCAAGCTATCGGCTACAAATTCCGGGGGAACAAAATCAGCAGGTGCCCCTAACTGCTCAAGCAATGCTGCTGTTTTTCGGCCCACGGCAGCCAGCCTCACCCCTTTTGGCCTTGTTGCCAGGGATTGGCCTAAGTGCTGCAATTGGCGCTCAACTGCATCCACCCCATTAGCGCTTGAAAAAATGCACCATTGGAAGCTACTAAATTCCCTTAAAGCATCAATTAGTGGCCCCAATTCGCTTGGAGGGCCAATCACTAAAGCTGGTAAATCCAGCACTTTTGCGCCAGCGGCTTCAAATATCTGGCGGGCTTCGCCAAGCTGCTGTTCAGCCCGGGTAAGCACCACCGTTGCCGTTAGCTCAAGCTGCATCCAGTTTCACCAGCTCGCCTGCTTTTGCCGCCAATTCCCTTGCTTCCTCTTCTTTGCCTTGAGCCAGCAATAAACCGATTGCTGTGAGAAAACTTGCTCTTGCGGCATCAAAATTCCCTCCAAGTAACTGGGCCGCCCCAAGGTTTTGGTGAATTTCGGGATTATTTGGAGCCAGTTCTAAGGCGCTCTCATAGGCCTCCAGGGCGCCGCCAATATCATTTAATTTGCGCCTAATTAAGCCAAGGTTGTACCAGGCAAGGGCAACTTCAGGGGCGTGGCGAGTGGCAGCTTCGGTGTAACTGGCGGCTTCTTCTAATTTGTTAAGCCTTAGCAGTAATGCGCCAAGATTTAAGCGGGCCCCAATGCTTAATCGCGGGTTTAAAGGTTCATCAAGGGCGGCGCGATAGTGCTTTTCCGCCCGCGGCAAATCGCTATGGGCATGGGCAATTCCCAGATGCAGTTGCAGTTCATATCGCTCGGAGAACTGGGTTTTAGTGCAGCGGGTAAGCCCTTGCTCCAAAAGAGCAATACCTCGTTCCACATTGCCGGATTCGATTTCTAGCCCCCCCAATTTGGCGCTGGCGTAGGGATCACCAGGGTTAGCTAGGAGTTCAGCTTCCATGGCTTGCCTGAGCCGTTCTGCTTTATTGCCCGCTAAAAGGCTCTCCAGCTGGTAACCGCTATGCAGCAAGGCGGGTTCTGGGCAATCCACCACGCGCCATTGAGGTTCAGCTTGCAGCAATTTTTCAACGCTGTCGTCTATGGAAGCGTGATACAGGCGATTCCAGCTAATGGCGGGATGGCGCCGAAATAACCGACTCACCGCTGAATAAGGGGCCTGGGCCGCCCCCGCTTCAAAACGCAGCAGATTGATCACCAACACATCGGGTTGAGCCATCAGTGCTTGTAAAGGGGCTTTGGCATCGCTCAGCAGAAATTCATCGGCATCAAGCACCAATACCCAGTCGCCCTGCACCAATTCCAGGGCTCGATTGCGAGCCGGGGCAAAATCTCCTGGCCATTCCATGGATTCCACCTGGGCACCAGCTTCCGCTGCAATTGCTTTGGTGTTATCGGTGGAGCCGGTATCGAGCACCAGTAATTGATCGCAAAAACCAGCAACGCTGGCGAGGCATTGGCCGATCTGCCCCTCTTCGTTGCGCACGATCATTGAGAGGCTGAGCATGGCTGCAATTACCCAGGATTTGGTTAGCTAAGAAGATTAAAACTTAGTTCGTGAAGCCACCTTCATAGCTGGCAGCACCAAGGCCAAGGCTTTGCAAAGCAAGAGCTTGAGCCCCAGGCATCTGGCCGGGGCTGTAAGCAATAGCGATGTTGGCAGGGATCAGCCCTTTCAGCTCCTGCCATAGATATGGGCTGCCATACACCACAAGGCCCGCCAATCTTTGCTGCGCCAATAGCTTTTGCACCAGCTCGGCCCAGTAGCCATCAGCGCCGGCGCTGCCTCGAAATGGATTACCCCGCACAAATAATTGCAGCAACACTGGCCCAGTTGGCAATTTTTCTAGATCTAAAGCTTGGCTGCGGCCATCGATCAAGGTGGTTTGAAAGCCAGCGGCTTGGGGACGCAAAAGGGCAGGGGCCGCCAGGGGTAAGGGGCTACAAGCAAGGCTGCTATCAACCCTAATTAAATTCACCCCCGGCCCTTTTGGCGGCGCTGAGTTGCAGCCTTGCTGTTGCAAGCTCAGTTGCAACAATTCCTGGGCAAGGGCGCCGTGGCTGCTGGCGCAGTTGGCTAAAGCAGATAAGGCAGCCGCTGTATCAAGTTCAGAGGGTTTGCAGCGGGCCAAGGCCAGGCGCCGCCGCTCCAGGCTTTGCTCAACTCGCTCCAGCGGCCAGCGACCTTCAAGGCAACCCTGCTCAAGGGCCGTTAAGGCGGCATCTGTATCGGCTGGCATCAGGATCAGATCTGCCCCTGCTTCAAAGGCCAAAGCAGCTGCTTCTGCTGCTCCGTAGTGCTTAGTAATTGCTTCCATCACAAGCGCATCGGTAACAATTAAGCCGTTAAATCCCAGCTCTTGCCTTAATAGCTGGCTTAAAACTGCCTTGGAAAGGGTGGCGGGGCGTTCTGGATCAAGGGCTGGCAGCTGCAGGTGCGCCGTCATCACACTGCCAACACCAGCTGCAATAGCAGCGCGAAATGGAACAAATTCAAGTTCATCTAGCCGTTCTCGGCTGTGGGCAAGTTGGGGTAATTGCAGGTGTGAATCCTGGCTGGTATCTCCATGGCCGGGGAAATGCTTAGCGCAACCCAGTACCCCCTCCCCCTCTAAACCCTGCAGGAAAGCGCGGCTAAGGGCTGTTGTTGCCGCTGCGGTTTCGCCCCAGGCACGCACATTGATTACCGGATTGGCTGGATTGTTATTTACGTCGCACACTGGTGCTAATACCCAATTGAGCCCCAGCAGCTGGGCTTCATTGCCGCTGCAGCGGCCGTAGGCCCTGGCTAATGCTTCTGCTCGGGGTGGGTCGGTATGCCAGAGGGGCGCTAAGGCCAGAGGTGGCACCAGCCAAGTGGCCCCTTCAAAGCGTTGCCCCACCCCTTCTTCCACATCGGCGCAAAGCAGTAAGCGGTTTTGATCGGTTGATCCGGCCCACTGCTGTAACTGCCGGCAACGTAGAGCTAGATCGGCGGCACTTCCGCCTAGCAAAATCACGCCGCCAACCCCTTGCTCTAACCAGTGCTGCAGTTCGGTGTTGCCCAGTTCCCAGCGGGGATAACGCCGTTGGCTATCGGTGCCAAAGCCACTGGCGCGCACAACAAATAACTGGGCTAACTGGCGGCGCAGGGTCATGGCTCCTCTTCTTCTTGGCGGGCCTCAGCTAAACGATTTAGTAAACCCAAAACCTCCACCCCCTCGGCCAGGCCTTTGTCGTGGTGGAACACAAGTTCAGGAGTACGGCGCATATTCAACCTGCGGCTTAATTCACCGCGCAGATATGGAGCGGCAGAGCGCAAACCCTCCATGGCCTCCGCCTGCTCATTTTTGCTGCCGTAGATGCTCACGGAAACCTTGCAATGCTGCAAATCACCGGCCACCACCACCGTGGTGATACTCACCATGCCCTGGGAAATCCGTTCATCGCGCACGCCCGTGCGAAGCAGTTCGCTCATTTCCTTGCGGATTAATGAGGCCACCCGTTCTACCCGTCGCCCTTGGGCCATCTCTATGCCCCTGGTACTGGGGTAACCATCGCATGCAGCACTAGAGCAAGGCTGATGCTGCCACTAACTGCTGCTGCAACCAGGGCAATCGCCGTTACCGGATTACTGGTGCGGGCAAGCAGAGGGGCGAATACTGAATCAGCAACCCCAAGCCCCAGGGCAATTAAATACCTGGGGTAGCGGGTCACATTGACGAAAAAATCCCTCACGGCGGCCCTGTTGTTTTGGCGTTTCCATCCCCACTCTGCCGCTCCAGCTGCAAGCTGGAATAGCTGCTTGTAATTGCACTTGCCCTTAGCCCCTGTTCTGGAGAGGGGTAACGGGCTTGCCACTGCTCAACTTCAATATGATTTTCGTTTACCAAGTGGAATTTACTAAGAATTTCAATTCGGCTCAAACGGGGCGGTAAACCTGGCTGCCGCAGGGTTTGAATACTTAATTCGTCGGCCAAAAAAAATCCAGTTTTTGATGTTTCAGTGGCACGGCCCTGAATGCTTGTTTCAAGCAAACGATCGTTGCTCAGCTTTGTTAGTTGACGGTTTGGATTTATGGGATCGTCTTCCACTGCTAAAAGCTCGCCTGCAAGAACTTGTTTTGCCACAGCAGCGGCGTTAGCAGCTCTCAAGCCCACCACCTTGCCATCATTTCGGCGCCTAAAAACAACACTGGCCTGGCTTATTTCGTTGCTATTAAGTAACCAAACACCCTCAAACCACTGAGGATATTCAAGATCTCTATGGCCGGGCCTTGAAAGTGGAGCCGGTAGGTTCCATTCGGGCCAAGCCAGCAACCTTTGTTCTAAGGCGCCCCCTAAAGGCAGTAGCAGCGCCAGGATGCAGCTAAATAAAGCGAATTGCATGTCTGATCCCTTAATTCGGGCCTTAGATCACTACGTGGTGCTGGATCCCGAGGCGGGTGAGCAGATTCTTACAGCCTTAGAAACCTTGAGCTGGCTTGAAATGCAGTTAGCGCGCTTAACTCAAACCCCAGCAGACCTAGCAAACCTGCCCAGTGCTGCCTCCCAGGCGGAACGCTTACTTAATACTGCATGTGCTTTGGAATTGGAGCCGGGTTTCACGGTGCAGTGGTTCGCGGTGCGCCTGGAACCTTGAGCACTGCTGGAAGTGCTGCCACAATTTCGGCTGCCACCTGTGCTGGATTGGCGCAGCCTGCAGCTATCGATAAATCAGCTTGGCTGTATTGGGCTGCGCGAGCTTGCAGCAATTTTAATAATTCTGTTTCGGGGTTTGGCTTTTGCAGCATTGGCCTATCTCCAGGTTGGGCTTGAAGGCGCGCAAGCAGTTGAGCTGCGTCAACTTGCAGCCACACCACTAGCCCCTGGCGTAGAGCACCCCAGTTGGAGCTTGTTGTTACAACTCCACCTCCGGTTGCAACCACAAGTGAATGCCATTGGCTGATCTGATGCAATACCTGGGTTTCAATCAAACGAAACCCTGCCTCACCTTGGCTATCGAAAATTTCACTGATGGAGCAACCAGCGGCTGCAGCGATTACCGAATCAGCGTCGATAAAGCGATAACCAAGCAATTTCGCTAATTCAGGGCCAACACTGCTTTTACCGCAGCCCATCATGCCAATTAGGTAGATATTGATTCCTTGGAGTTGTTGTTTCAATGGCAAGCTTTGATCCTTAGGATGCATGGGCTTAAGAAGCCTTAAAGGTGGCAGCAATAGTGAATGAACATGCTGCCACGGCTGAAATTGCCCCCCATGGGGAAGGTCGCCCCTGTGTGATCACCCGTCGTGCCTGTTTTAGTGCCAGCCACCTTTATTGGTTGCCGGAACTTGATGCAGTTGAAAACGAACGTCGGTTTGGCCCTTGCAGCAAGGCTCCAGGCCACGGACACAATTACGAGTTGATCGTGTCTATGGGGGGCGAGCTCGATGCTGATGGGATGGTGCTCAACCTCTCTGATGTGAAGCACGCCATCAAGGCAGAGGTAACGGAACCACTGGATTTCCATTGCCTCAACCACACTTGGCCGGAATTTGCGGTGGAGCAGCGCCCGGAGGCGGCATTACCCACTACGGAATGGCTGCTTCATGCCATTTGGCAACGGCTTAATCCGCTTTTGCCCCTCACCGCTCTGCGGTTATACGAACAACCAACCCTTTGGGCCGATTACCTCGGTAATGCCATGGAAGCTTTTCTCACAATTCGCACCCATTTCTCTGCTGCCCATCGGCTTGCTCGGCCGGAATTAAGCCAGGGGGAAAATGAAACTATCTATGGCAAATGCGCCAGGCCCCATGGCCACGGCCATAACTATTTTTTAGAAGTAACAGTGCGAGGCGAAATTGATGCTCGCAGCGGCATGGTTTGTGATTTAGCTGCATTGCAAAAATTGGTGCAGGATTTAGTTGTGGAACCTTTTGATCACACTTTTTTAAATAAAGATGTGCCATTTTTTGTTGATTGTGTGCCCACAGCTGAAAACATTGCTTTGCATATTGCTGATCGTTTAAATCAACCAATTGCAACTATTGGAGCGGCGCTGCATAAGATTCATTTGCAGGAAAGCCCCAATAATGCAGCTGTTATTTATGCGGAAGCAGCATTGGTGTGAGCCTGCGTTTGGTGCTGGCCATCAGCATGGATGGGCGCTTAGCGCCCCCCCAAGGAGGGGCAGCAAAATTAGGAAATCTGGGAGATCGGCGCGCCCTGGAAGAGGCACTGGTTTGGGCTGATTGTTGCTTGATGGGGGCAGGCACCTTGAGGGCCCACCGCAGCAGCTGCCTGATTCATCAACTTGATCTTTTAGAGCAGCGCAAACAATTAAATAAATCAGTTCAGCCGCCGTTGCTGCTGATTAGTCGTAGCAATCCACCGCTGGGAATTGAGCCCGATTGGCCCTTTTGGCAGCAACCCTTCGCCCGTTGGTTATTGGCACCCGCAGGAAAAAAGGCGCCGGGTTTTGAGCGATTTTTTCCCTTAGGCCCCTGGCCGCAACTTAAGCAATCCTTGGCGGCAGAAGGGGTGAAAAACCTGCTTTTGCTAGGAGGCGCTGAACTTACGGCAAGCCTTATGGCAGCTGGCGTGGTGGATGAGCTTCAACTAACGCTTTGCCCCTTGCTGCTTGGTGGAAAGCAGCATTGGTTGCCGCCAAATTTTGAACTGCCAGCACAAGCTTGGCAGTTGGTGGAGGCTAGAGAATTGGG
>NZ_JAGQEK010000003.1 GCF_024346075.1 Synechococcus sp. Cruz CV12-2-Slac-r | reverse complement strand
TTCAGGCATGCTAAAAAGCCTCGACCACAGCAGTTCAACAAAACTGATTGGCACCATGATTGGTGGCATTGATTATTATGTTATTGGTATTGCGCTTTTGATATTTGGCTATGGCATCTATGAGCTTGTAATTTCAGATATCGATCCCCGCGATGAATCAATACCAGAGCGGCGCAGGAACCTATTAAGCATCACTTCTCTCGAAAGCTTAAAACAGAAGCTCAGCAATGTAATAGTTGTGGCTTTAATCGTTTCAGCTTTCAAAACAATGATCAGCTTTAAAATAAGTTCAATGCTTGAACTACTGCAGTTCTGCGGCGGTGTAACACTATTAGCCGTAAGCGCCTGGCTAATAGGCCGCAGCCACACTGATTAATCGCTCAATACTTATTACTTTTCATTCTTAGCTAGCAGTAACCAAATAAATAGCAATGGGGCAACCCAGGCCAACGCACTGAGGCTCAGTAAAGGCTCGATCGCAAGCACAATTGGTTTAATCAGCCAATCAAACACACTCAAAATTAAGCCCACCAAAAGCAGCAACCAGCCCATCAGCTCTGCTCCGATCCGCCTATTTCTGCAATATTGATTAGCGAATTGCCCTGGCGCAATATTTGCCAACAACTGCCATTTTCTCCCTGGTGCCAACCCACAACCGTGCTGGCCTTTCCTGAACCCGGGGGCCATGGCAGCGGTGCCAATAAAGCAAGGTTTGGGAACTTATTGGCAATCTCTTCTGGGCTTGTGCAGGCCGGCTGCCCCGAGCGATTAACGCTGGTGGTGGCAAGGGGGCCGCTGCGCCGCAACAACTGCAACGCCATTGGGCACGCCGGTATGCGAAGCCCAAGGCTGCTTCCACCGGGGTTAAGGGCCTCTTGCACAGGCCCGGCTGCCGGCAATACAAGAGTTAAAGCACCGGGCCAACCTTTATCTACTAATGCTTGCCAACCTGGAGGGGGTGGAATCATTAGAGCAGCGATTAGTTGATCCACTTCTGCAGCCATAAGGATTAAAGGTTTATGGGCAGGCCTTTGTTTTAGCTGCCAGAGCCGCTGAGCGTATTGAGGTTTAATCGCTAAGGCGGGCAACGTATCAGTGGGAAAAGCCACAGGCTTCCCGGCTTCTAAAATTTCAAGTAGCGCTTCGCTGGGATAAGAAGCCATTTCATTAATTGAATTTTCCATTAATTTCTCCCTCGCGCTCTGGCTATTGCAAAACGCAGAGTTCCTTCTAAATCACTTTTAGCTTCAATTAATTCCAGCTCGGCATGCCTCAGCAATTCAAGAACTGCTTGGGATTGATCATGGTGATGCTCAAGCATTAACCAGCCCCCAGGAGCCAGCAATATTGGTGCCAATGCACAAATACTTTTGATTGAATCCAATCCATCATCCCCACCATCAAGCGCCAATCGCGGTTCATTGTTACGCACCAAAGGCTCAAGCTGATTCACCACCGCCGATGGGATGTAAGGCGGATTACTTATCAATAATTGCCATTTTCCTGCTTGAAATTGCAGCGGTTCGGCCCAATTGCCCTGTAGCCAATTAATAGATTTTGCAACGCCATGGATCCTTGCATTTAAAGAAGCAAGTTTTAAAGCAGAAGCACTAATATCAACAGCCCAACCCTGGCTTTGCGGCCATGCTCTAGCGAGCGCTATTGCAATACAACCACTACCGCAACCAAGGTCTGCCCAGGGCGTGAGGCCTGGTTCTCCAAGCTCACTTGCTACTGATAAGGCCAATTCCACTAACAATTCAGTTTCTTGGCGCGGAATTAGAACAGTTTTATCCACCTGCAGCTCCAAATCTCGCCAAGGGCAACGGCCCACCAAATACTGCAAAGGCACCTGCTTTTCGATGTGCTCTTGCCATAAATTCGCAAGCAATTGCAAGGGTTGAGCAATTGTTAATGGTTGTTCTGGATGTAGCCGGCTCGCTTGCAGCGCCCGCCAGGGCAGTTTCCCTTCCATTTCCAGTAGCCAATCCAAACCAGCAGCAGCCCCTGGATTGATTTGCAATTGTTGACGTCGCCAAATGTGCAACTCTTCGCCGCTAATGATGGGCATCACGGCTAAGCAAATCTCAAGCCATTCTGCCGGCGACGCCAGCTCAGATCAGGGGCCACCTCCACCAGCCCGGCCAACTCGAGCTGCAGCAGTTTTTCCGCCAACTGAGGCAGCGGTTGAGCCATTGCCTGGGCCAATTGCTCCAAACTGGCTCCAGCCCCAAGAGCATCCAAAAGAGGATCGCTATTGAAGTTGTGATTGGTGTTGCTATCGGTTTCTTGAAAAAGTGGTGAAAACCTCTTCAAAGGGCCACGCCCCAGGCTGCTCAGCAAATCCGCAGGATCCAGCAGTGGCGTTGCTCCCTGCCCCAGCAGGGAATTACTGCCTTTTGCAGAAATACGGTTGGTATCTGCAGGCACCACCCAAAGGGGCAACTGCTCAGCCCAGGCCAACCTCGCCCCGTGCAATGCGCCACTGCCATCGGGACAATCCACCACCACCACCGCTTCCGCCAGCGCCACCAGCAGCCGATTGCGCGCTGCGAAATGCCCCTTCGCCACTGCAGCCCCTGGGCGTTGCTCCGTGATCAAGAGCCCCCTTTTCCCCACCTCTTGCTGCAGCTGTGAGTGATGCCTTGGGTACACCCGATCCAGGCTCGTGGCTAGCACCCCCACCGGCACCCCCTCCGCCGCAAGGCAACCCTGATGGACAGCTCCATCGATGCCTTCCGCCAGGCCGCTGAGCACTGGCCAACCCGCCTGAGCCAGTGCAATCCCTAATTTTTTGGCCCATTCCAAACCATGGGGTGAAGGGCGCCTCGTACCAATAACGGCTACGGCACGCCGCCGGCGCAAGTGCCCCCAAAGGCTGCCTCGGCCCCGCCAATGCAATTCCAAAGGGGGCCGCTGCAGACAGCTGAGCGAGGGGGGCAAAGCTGGATCTGTTGGCAGCAACAGCCGCGCCGGGCATTCCAGTGGCACCCCATTAATTCCAAGCCGCTTGGCTAATTGATCCCTTGAAGCCACCAGCTCTGGGCCAATCCCAGGCAGGGCCATGAGGGCCGCAGCTGGGGCCCGCCAAGCAACAGCAAGATCAACAAAATTTCGTTCTATGAGTTGTAAACGCTGCATACCAAGGCCTTCCACCTGGGCCCAGGTCCACCACCAACGCCTTCTTAAAGCCAAATTTTGATCACCTAAAACCAAATCGCCCAAAACCGAATCAGCCAAAGCCGGCAATTTAATACATAAGTACTATCATATCAGGTGGTGCGATCTGGGCCATAGGCTTTTATCAGCTTTATTGCTTGCCATGTTCCGCAATCTCTTGATCGCCGATTCCGGCAAGGGCCATGTGGGGGAAATGGTTCGCATGTTGCGAGATATCCCCTGCTTTTCAAAAGCGCGCCTCAATCTGTTGCATGTAGTACCGGATCAAGCCGGTGAAGATCTAAATGGTTACTGGCAAAAAGGCGCTTCGCTACTCGCTGATGCGGTTTCTCGCCTCGGTTTAGAACCCACCGAAGTAAATACAATTTTGCGCCAAGGCGACACCAAGCAAACAGTGCTTACGGTGGCGGATGAGCTAGATGCCGATTTGATCCTGATGGGTTCCCGCGGCCTTGGCCGTTTGCAATCAATCCTTGCCAATAGCTCAAGCCAATACGTTTTCCAGCTTTCCACCCGCCCCATGCTTCTGGTGCGCGACGACCTCTACATACGCCACATCAACCGGCTAATGGTGGGCATTGATGGCACCGGTGTTGGCGACGACGCCCTCAAACTTGCCTGTGAATTAGCCCGCGATATCCCCGGCAGCAGCCTCACTGGGGTGCACATTGGACGCCCTGATTTAGCCCCAAGCCGTGCCGGTACCAAACCCGTAAATACCCTTTTAGATCAGGCAAAACAACGGGCCCGCAGCTTTGGAGTTGAACTAAATGCTGTGCAAAAAACCGGTGATATCGGCAGAGGTTTATGCGCTACTGCCTTGGAAATAAAAGCAGATCTAGTTGTTATCGCCTCCCAAGATCGCCGCCCCCTAGTGGCAAAAGGCTTGGTAGACCTCGACAGACTATTAGGGGGATCGGTAAGCGACTACGTGCGGGTTCATGCACCAGCTCCTGTGCTGCTGGTGAGGGAACCTGAAAAACCCTGAAGCCATGGGCCACGAAAGCCCCTATGCGTTTGGTTAATTTTGGCGGCTATTGGTTTGGATATAAAGAACGATCAAAAATACAGCTGGAACAAATACAAATAAAAGACTGGCCACAAAGCCGAGATCGTTGGTTTGCATAACCGCCAAAAGGTGTTCCGGGAGGGTATCACCGCCAGAGCGGCCCTATCACCTGGAGTTCACAGCTCGTCGCTCAATTCAGCCACTGGCAATGGCTCTAAGCAGGCCTTTTCAAGCTGCTTAGCAAGGGAATCTCTGCCCACTTGGGGCCTGGTTAAAACAGCTACTGAATCGAGCACCAAAACTTGGCAGGCCAAGCGCCAGCTGGGCGGACGTCGCCGTAATTTCTGATCCTCCACGGCTGTGCGCTCGCTCAGAGCTGCCCCATCGCGTTCGGCAACCACCTCGATGAAACAGGTGCTGCATTGGCCGCAACCGCCGCAATTACCAAGCTGCCCTTTTAGGCCATAAAGCTGTAAGCCCTCCGCTAAAGCCAATTCGCGCAGGTTTGTACCCACCGGGCAAACCACATCGCAGGCTTCCCTCACAAAACGCACCACCGGCATTCGCTAATCCACAACTGAAGGCATTCTGCCCTGATACTTATTGCGATTTGTGACGCGATCCTGAAAGAAAGGGAGCTCAGCCGGCCAAAGGAGTTGTTTCCCTTTGAAACAGCAAGCCTGGGTTTGGATTTAAACCCTTACGATCACAAAATCTTCGCAGTTAATGCGGAGCTTCTGATCTCGTTTACCCCCACCAAATCAAATGGGATTGCCCTGGTACAGGGTGCACACGGTCGTCATCAACGACCCAGGCCGCCTTTTGGCGGTGCACCTAATGCACACCGCCCTGGTGGCCGGCTGGGCCGGCTCGATGGCTCTATATGAGTTGGCCATCTTTGATTCTTCTGATGCCGTTCTCAACCCCATGTGGCGGCAGGGCATGTTTGTTATGCCCTTCATGGCTCGATTAGGCGTTACCGGCAGCTGGGGAGGCTGGAGCATCACCGGTGAAACCGGGGTTGATCCAGGTTTTTGGAGCTTCGAAGGGGTGGCTGCCGCCCACATTGTTTTTAGTGGCTTGCTGTTTCTAGCCGCCATCTGGCACTGGACTTTCTGGGATTTAGAGATTTGGCAGGATCCCCGCACCGGTGAGCCCGCCCTGGATCTGCCCAAGATTTTTGGAATCCATTTGCTACTTGCTGGCCTTGCCTGTTTCGGTTTTGGTGCTTTCCATCTCACCGGGGTCTTCGGGCCGGGCATGTGGGTGAGCGATCCCTATGGCATCAGCGGCCACCTGGAAAAAGTGCAGCCCTCCTGGGGACCTGAAGGCTTTAACCCCTTCAATCCAGGCGGCGTTGTGGCTCACCACATTGCAGCTGGCATCGTTGGGATAATCGCTGGAATCTTCCACATCACCACTCGCCCTCCGGAACGGCTTTACAAAGCGCTGCGGATGGGAAACATCGAAACAGTGCTGGCTAGTGCCATTGCAGCTGTTTTCTTTGCCGCCTTTATCGTGGCGGGCACTATGTGGTACGGCAGTGCCACCACTCCGATTGAATTATTCGGCCCCACCCGTTATCAGTGGGATCAGGGTTATTTCAAACAAGAAATAGCCAAACGCGCCCAAGGTGCCATCGCCCAAGGCGCCACCCCGAGCGAGGCCTACGGCAACATCCCTGAAAAGCTTGCCTTCTTTGATTACGTGGGCAACAGCCCCGCCAAGGGAGGTTTGTTCAGAGTTGGGCCAATGGTTAACGGCGATGGGCTTCCTACCGGATGGATTGGTCACATCAGCTTCACCGATAAAGACGGCAGGGATCTGCAGGTGCGGCGCTTGCCAAACTTCTTTGAAAACTTCCCAGTTGTTCTCGAAGATAAAGACCGCATCGTGCGCGCAGATATCCCCTTCCGTAGGGCTGAGGCAAAGTATTCCTTCGAGCAAACTGGAGTAACAGCAACCGTTTACGGCGGTGAACTGGATGGCAAAACCTTCACAGACCCAGCCGACGTGAAGCGTTTAGCTCGCAAAGCTCAATTGGGTGAAGCCTTTGAGTTTGATCGTGAAAAGTATGAATCCGATGGCACTTTCCGCAGCTCACCCCGCGGTTGGTTCACCTTCGGACATGCCACTTTTGCGTTGCTCTTCTTCTTTGGACACATCTGGCATGGGGCTCGCACCCTTTACCGCGATGTGTTTGCCGGCATCGATCCAGATCTCGGCGAACAAGTTGAATTCGGTTTATTTGCAAAACTGGGCGACAAGTCCACCCGCCGCCTGCCCGAGGGCTATGTGCCCCCAACAGGTAGCCCCGTCAAATAACCCTTAGGAGAACCCTAGCGATGGAAAGTTTCGCCTACATTTTGATCCTTGCATTCGCAATCGGCACTCTGTTTTTTGCAGTTGCCCTGCGAGATCCACCTAAAATTGGCAAGTAAGGCTTTTAATTAACCCTGCTCAAGACAAAGCCCCCCTTGCAATTGCAAGGGGGGCTTTTCAATATTGCTATTAATGTCTACAATTAAAGAGTTATTTAATTGATTGTTTAATTTTGCAGTGCCCCGCCTGCCAACACAGTGATAGCAGGGTGCTCGAATCAAGGGCAGCAGATTTAGGTAAAACCGTGCGGCGCAGGCGCGAATGCCTCAATTGTGAATTCCGGTTTACCACCTACGAAAGAGTGGAAACTGTGCCGATCACAGTTATTAAACGCAATGGCAATCGCGAAATTTTTAGTCGTATCAAACTTTTAACCGGTTTGGTGAGGGCATGCGAAAAAACAGGTCTTGATACTGGGCGATTGGAAGTGGTAATCGATGATCTGGAAATATTGTTGCAACAGCGAAACCAACGCGAAATTAACAGCCAAGAATTAGGCGATTTGGTTCTTGATCAGCTGGGTGATCTAAGTGAAGTGGCTTATGTGCGCTTTGCTTCAGTGTATGGAAAGTTTCGTAGTGTTTCAGATTTTATCGGCACTCTCGAAAAACTTAAACAACGCAACCAAGTTAAACGTCAATTGGCGGAGATCGGCTGATAGGGTTAGAGATTACCGTTTTGCTTGGGCGGAGCTTTAAACGGTTCCCTTCCCCCTGCCTGAGGCAGGCCGCCTGTTCCATCCATGACCACAACCCCATTAAGCACTGAAGCGCTGGCTGCTGATTCCATGCTCGATTTAGAGCAAAGCCTTGATGCCATGGCCCATGATCTGGCCGATGACATCCCAGAAGAAGTGCCAAGCGCTGAAGATGGCATTCGCGTTGCCAGCCGCAGTGGCGATGATGTGGGTTTTACCCTTGAAGAATTTACAGCGTTACTAAGTAAATACGATTATCACTTCAAACCCGGCGATGTTGTAAATGGCACTGTATTTAATCTAGAGCCGAAGGGCGCTCTGATTGATATCGGCGCAAAAACAGCAGCGTTTATGCCCCTGCAAGAAGTATCTATCAACAGGGTTGAAACCCTTGAAGAGGTGCTTGAACCTGGGGAGGTTCGCGAATTCTTTATTCTTACCGATGAGAATGAAGATGGTCAGTTATCCCTTTCAATTCGCCGCATTGAATATCAACGGGCTTGGGAGCGTGTTGGGCAACTACAAAAAGAAGACGCCACTATTTATAGCGAAGTTTTTGCTACCAACCGTGGTGGCGCTCTGGTGAGAGTTGAGGGCTTGCGGGGCTTTATCCCAGGCAGCCATATCAGCACCCGTAAACCAAAAGAAGATCTCGTTGCAGATTTCCTTCCCCTCAAATTTCTTGAGGTGGATGAAGAACGTAACCGGCTGGTATTAAGCCATCGCCGCGCCCTTGTGGAACGCAAGATGAATCGCCTCGAGGTGGGTGAAGTGGTGATCGGCACCGTAAGGGGAATTAAGCCCTACGGCGCCTTCATTGATATTGGTGGCGTTAGTGGCCTCTTGCACATTTCAGAAATCAGCCACGAACACATCGAAACACCACATACGGTGCTGAATGTGAACGATCAAATGAAGGTAATGATCATTGATCTAGATGCGGAGCGGGGT
The DNA here is from genome assembly GCF_024346075.1 of Synechococcus sp. Cruz CV12-2-Slac-r. Lineage (GTDB taxonomy): Bacteria > Cyanobacteriota > Cyanobacteriia > PCC-6307 > Cyanobiaceae > Synechococcus_D. The sequence goes on along the minus strand of NZ_JAGQEK010000003.1, from coordinate 31,471 downwards.
CGCATTTCACTATCCACCAAGGCTCTTGAACCTGAACCCGGCGATATGCTTACCGATCCACAAAAGGTGTTTGATAACGCTGAAGAAATGGCTGCTCGTTACAAACAGATGCTGCTGGAACAAGCCGATGAACCCGATGCCGATACCGATACAGATACAGATGCAGAATTAGAATCCGCTGAGCTTGATTAACAAATCACTGCCGCTTGATTCAACCAAAGCAGTGCTATTTGATAAAGATGGCACCCTTTGCAGCAGTGAGAATTACCTCGAGGCTCTGGCAAATGCCAGGGCCTCTTTTTGTGTTGGCATCAGTGCCAAGCCAGAGCTGCTCCCCCCACTTCTGGCTGCCTATGGCTTGAGCAAAAATGGCATTAATCCTGCTGGTGCCACCGCAGTTGCTAGCCGCCATAGCAATTTGATTTCCACCGCCACGGTGCTGGCTATGAACGGGGTGGATTGGTGCGCTGCCCAGGAATGGGCTGAAATAGCTTTCAGCCGAGCAGATTTTGCCCTTGCTGATCGCAAAGCCCAACTCACCCCACCTCTACCTGGCCTAGTTGCGCTGCTGCAGCGCCTGCAGCAAAAGGGGATCACCCTCGCAATTTTAAGTAGTGATCTTGGCCCAAGCTTGGAAACTTTTTTGCAGCATTACGAGCTGCGCCAATTTTTCAGAGCTGTTTATGGGGCTGAACGAAATCCCTCAAAGCCAAGCCCGGCGGCAGCCCTAACTCTCTGCAATGAGTTGGGTTTTGAGCCTCAACATTGCGGCATGGTGGGTGATGCTCAAGCAGATCTAAACATGGCTGCTGCTGCTGGTTTGGGCTGGAATCTTGCCTACAACGGCGGTTGGAAGCAGCCGCTTCAGCTTTCAGGCAGCCATGGTTACCTGCAGCACTGGGATCAACTAGCTCCGCTGTAGCCTGCCTATCGCTAGGAATTTTTTGCCCATGGGTCGCTACGTATTCACCTCAGAATCCGTTACTGAGGGGCATCCAGACAAAATCTGCGATCAAGTGAGCGATGCAGTGCTTGATGCACTATTAGCCCAAGATCCTGCCAGCCGAGTTGCCTGTGAAACTGTTGTTAATACTGGGCTTTGCATAATTACAGGTGAAGTAACAACAACCGCAATAGTTGATTTCAATAGACTTGTTCGCGGTGTAATTGAACAAATTGGTTACAACGGTGCCCGCGCTGGTGGCTTTGATGCCCATAGTTGTGCGGTGCTGGTGGCCCTTGATCAGCAATCACCTGATATTGCTCAAGGGGTAGATGAAGCAGATGATCACGATGGTGATCCCCTAGACAAAGTTGGTGCCGGCGACCAAGGCATCATGTTTGGTTATGCCTGTGATGAAACACCTGAATTGATGCCGTTGCCGATAAGCCTGGCCCATCGCTTAGCGCGACGCCTAGCAGAGGTACGCCACAACGGTTCACTCCACTACCTGCTGCCCGATGGCAAAACCCAGGTGAGTGTTGTGTATGAAAACGAAAAGCCGGTGGCGATCGACACAATCCTCATCTCTACGCAACACATCGCTGAAATAGACGGCATCAGCGACGACAAAGGTTTGCGGGAACGGATCTCTGCCGATCTTTGGCAGCATGTGGTGGAACCAGCCACAGCTGATTTAGCTCTAAAGCCAGATCGCAACAGCACTCGTTTCCTTGTAAATCCCACCGGAAAATTCGTAGTAGGCGGCCCCCAAGGTGATGCAGGCCTTACCGGGCGCAAAATTATTGTTGATACCTATGGCGGTTACGCCCGCCATGGTGGTGGCGCATTTTCAGGCAAAGATCCCACAAAAGTTGATCGCTCTGCTGCCTATGCGGCCCGTTATGTAGCAAAAGCTCTTGTAGCTGCAGGCCTTGCCCGCAAGGTGGAGGTGCAACTCAGCTATGCAATTGGTGTAGCAAAACCAGTGAGCATCTTGGTGGAAAGTTTCAATACAAGCAGCATTAGCAATGAAGCCCTCACTGAACTAGTGCAAGAAAAATTTGACCTCAGGCCTGGCGCCATCATTGAAATCTTCAACCTGCGCGGTTTACCCAAGGAAAGGGGCGGTCGTTTTTATCAAAACGTTGCTGCCTACGGCCACTTTGGCCGCACAGACCTCGATCTGCCCTGGGAAAATGTTGATGCGATCGCCGCCAGTTTGCTCCCCTGAGTGGAGTTTTTAGGCCTAGGTATCGATCTGGGCACTAGCGGCTTAAGGGTGGCGGTGGTGAATGCCGCAGGGAACTTATTAGAAACGAAAAGTAGTTCATATCCACTTCCTTTCTCTGATGCCAATGGTTGGCAGCTTGGGGTAGCGCAATTAGTAAAACAACTATCAACTGTGTTGCGCCAGCACATAGCAGCTATCGCTATCGATGGCACTTCTGGCACTTTGCTGGCTTGCAACAAGCTGGGGGTTCCGTTGGCACCAGCACTCCCCTACAGCTGCGCTTGCGGCGAACAAAGCGAAGCGATCAAAGCCTTAGTGCCTAGTAGCAATGCCGCAGCTAGCTCCAGTGGCAGCCTTGCTAGAGCTCTGCAATTACTGCAGCAATTGGAATGGCAAATAGGTAAACCTGTGCCATTGCTACGCCATCAAGCCGATTGGTTGATGGGCTGGCTGCTGGGGGATTGGCGCTGGGGAGAGGAAGGTAACAATCTGCGCCTGGGTTGGGATCTGCTTAGAAATCAATGGGCTGGGCAGCTTGGGGTTGCCCCCTGGGCTGAAGCGTTACCGCAAATTGTTGCCAGCGGCCAAACCCTTGGCCTTATCAGCGCCGCTGCTAGTGCAGCACTTGGCATACCAAAAACCTGTCTGGTGGTGAGCGGTAGCACCGATGCCAATGCAATGGTGCTGGCGGCAAACCCCAAAACGAACGATGGAATTTGCGTTCTTGGCACCACCTTGGTGCTGAAACAATTCAATTCCACAGCGTTGCATGGGGCTGGAATTAGTAATCACCGCATAAATGGCCGCTGGTTAGTGGGAGGTGCATCAAACGCCGGCGCTGGGGTATTGAGGCAATTTTTTAATGATCAACAACTCAAAGAACTAAGCCGGCAGATTGATCCCACCAGACCTAGCGGTTTGCATTACCTGCCGTTGCCTGCCCCGGGGGAGCGTTTCCCCATCGAAAACCCGAATCTGCAACCAATACTTGAGCCCAGGCCCATCAGTGATGCCTTATTTCTGCAGGGGATGCTGGAGGGGCTCAGCAAACTGGAGCACCAGGGCTGGCAGCGACTGCAAGAACTGGGGGCAAGCCCCATAAAGCGGGTGCTCACAGTGGGCGGTGGAGCCTGCAACCCCCAGTGGCGCAACTTAAGGCAACTAGCCCTTGGCATACCAGTGCTAAATCTGCCCAATGCGTCTGCAGCTACTGCAATGGCTTTTCTTGCCCTGCAAAGCGTCAAACTTGCCCGCTAGGCGTCAAACTAAAAGGAACAGCCGGTTTTATGGCCATGAATAACCGCCTGAGCACAATCCTTTCAATCGGACTGTTTGTTGTGCTCGCCGGTTATGTGAGTTTTAGCGGCGTACGCCTTGGCCTTGTGCTTTGGCAGCGCTTTGCAGGGGCCGGCTAATTGATTAAACAATCTCTAAAAACACGCCATGGCAGCTGATCCCCTCACCCCCGCTGTAAGCGAGCGCATCTGTAAACATATGAACAACGACCACGGCGAGGCAGTGCTGGCCTTTTCGCGCCATTACGGCGGATTAGCTGCACCTGTTGCGGCGCGAATGCTGAGGATTGAAACAGAGCAAATGCTTCTAGAAGTGGATGGGGCTGAAATCAAAATTGGCTTTGATCATCCCCTCAGCGATAGCGAAGATGCCCATCGCACCTTGGTGGCGATGTTAAGGGCAATGCCACAAGGCTGAAATAAGGGGGAATGATCAGTGTTAACGCCTCCAAGCTATGGCTTTTTTGCTGCCCCCTTGGCTTGATCAACTGCTGATAAATCCTTGCTGCCCCCGTTGCAAAAAAAGCAATAACGAGCGCAAGCTTTGCATAAGCTGCCGCCGCAGCCTTGCCCTTGAGGTGGAAGGCAGCTACGGGCAATGCCCGCTGCCCTGGTGGGCTCTAGGCAGTTATGAAGGGGGCTTACGGCAACAGTTGTTGCAATTGCGAAAACAACGCAATCACCAGCTAGTGAAAGCCCTTGCAAGAATGTTGCTGCCGTTGATCCCAGATTTGGGCGTGCCGCTACTAATCACAGCAATACCAGAAAAACGAGCGGGGGGCTTCTCAATGCCTTGGCAGATGGCTGAAGTGATCGCCCAAGAAGGGGGCCACCAACTGGTGAAAGCACTAGCCAGAAATAGGGCCTGCCTTGGCCAACACCACCTAAACCGGAAGCAACGCTTAAGCAATTTGCAAGGGGTGTTTCGCTGCGTAGAACCAGCAAAAGAGAAATTGCAACCACTGCTCCTGGTAGACGACATCCTTACGACAGGGGCCACGGCCTTGGCTGCAATGGAGGCGCTAGAGCAAGCTGGCCACGGTCTACTTGGAATTGCCTGCCTCGCACGCACACCTGCGGCGAAGAACAAGGGGCAGGTGGGTTAAGATTGCTTCTTGCCTGCGGGCAAGCCGGGATAGCTCAGTTGGTAGAGCAGGCGACTGAAAATCGCCGTGTCCCCAGTTCAAATCTGGGTCCTGGCATTAGGAATAGCTGCATCCATATGCAGCACTCTTTGAGGATACGGAATCTCAATTCCCTCTCGGGAAAAGGCATTCCAAACGGCGATTCCCACTGCACTGGCAACAGAGATGCCATTCATTGGATCTTCAATCCAATAACGAATTGCGTAGGTAATTGCCGAATCGTTGTAGCGCAAAAGCAAACCCTTAGGCGCCGGTTTTGCTAGTACCCGCGGAACCGTAGCTGCAACCGCTTCCAGAATTGCAATCACCTGCTCTGGAGGATGGCGATAGGCAGCACCTATGAGCACCTGCCCGCGCCGGTATCTATCTCGCACACCGCTATAAGTAACCATTTGCTGCGTAAAAAACAATTGGTTTGGTACTACCAATTCCACGTTGTCGCGATCGCGCCAAAGGGTGGTGGCACGCATGCCAAGCTCAAGCACTTCGCAAGGGTCTTCTCCGGTTCCGGTTTCTAGAAGCAACACATCACCGGGCCGCACAGCACCTTCAATTAGCAGCCATAAGCCGCTAATAAAATTACTAAAAACCTCCTTAAGGCCGAAACCCAAACCAACCGATAATCCGCCGCCAATTGCGGCAAGAAACGTGTAATTAACCCCAACGATTACAAGTATGGAAATGAGGCCAATCGCTACGATTAGGTAGCGAATAATCAACTCAGTAGCCCTTATTGCCGGTTTTGATAATTGGAATAAGTTTGCAGCTAGCCAAGTTAAGCCCCAAGCCGGAAGAGCGGTGCCGGTAGCGAGAAAGTAACTACCCAATAAAAGTAAAAGAACATCATTAAAACTAAAATTATCGCCACCTACCATGGCCACAGGAGAAGCGAGTAAAGATGGTAAATCAGATATTTGAGAAAGAACACTTAAAAAGCCAACAATCACATAAGCAGGCCGCAGAACACTTAGATCAAATTTACTTACAACCGCTATGGGTGCGTGAAATTTAAGCAAAATAATTAAAAATCTAGAAAACAAACACAAGCCATAAAAACCAGTAATAAAAAATGCCAATCCAGCTACACCAGAAATACTATCAAGCGCAAGCGAAAAGATTCTCAATACAAAAAGCAAGAGCAACTCATTTGCTAATTCCTTAAAAGCCGATATATACTTATAACGCCTCTCCAATGGCCAATGGCGAGCCTCTAGGTTAAGCAATTTACTTAGCACAACCCAGAATATGAGCGCAAATCCTAAAGTAACAATCTGAATAAGAACAGAGACTCGAAAAGCGTCGGAGAAAAGATCGTTAAAAATATCAGATAAATTATTCATTTTTTGGCTCCATATTTCAAAAGTTCATTCAATCGGGGTGCAATTGCTTCAGGGCTCTGCTCACCACTAATAACAAGATTTAAATCGGGAATTAAAACGGGATCTGTTTTATAGAGCCAATCAATCTGATCCAAACTTAGCAACTTACCCCGCTCCGCAGCAAGATCAACAAGTTGCAAGGTATTATTCGTCTTAAGTGGTAAACTAATGCCAGGATTCACAGGTACCGCCGTGCCTAATTTCAATGCCATATTTCGTTGCTGAACAATATTAACTGAAAAAAGTACAAATTTCTTGGCTAATTCATGCTGCCGCCCACTTGATTGCGAGCCAAACAGCCAAGTGCGCGCATTTAAAAACGGACTTGCGTTTCCTGTTGGCACATTAGGAAGCATCACAATGCCCAACTTTTCACCCATACGACTTTGCAAACCTGGCAGCCAGGCTCCAGTGCAAGTAATCCAACTAAATTCACCGGAAATCAAGCCGCTTCTCAACAGGAGCGGATCAGATTCAAAACTGATTGTTGGCTGAAGATTTGCGAGCTTTAACCAGCGCAGAAATGAAAGGCTAGAAGGCAGAATCTTTGGCTCAAACAAAGCATCGCCCAGGCCGGAATAAAGCCATAGCAATTGATCAAAATTCTTATTAATTCCAAATGAATAGCCGTTCTGGCTCAGCTTTATAAGTTCATCAAGATTTTCAGGAGGTTTTTTTAAACGCAAACGGTTATAGCAAGCAATTTGCGGAAAAATAAATACTGGGATTCCAATTAATTTACCTTTATGCTTAAATGAGGGCAGCAAGCTATTACGTATAGAAAGGATTTCAAATCGATTAAGCGAGACGGGTTTAATGAAATTCTTGCGTAAAAATGGCAGGGCATTATTATTAGTTAAAAGTATTAAATCAGGGCCCAAGCCGCGAGTGTGTTGAAACTTAATCTCTCTTTCTAAATCAACAGGGGGAATAAACCTAGCCTGTATCTTCACATCAGGATTGAAACGCTCAAACTCACGAATTTCCGCGCTGATCGTAGATTTGTTCAGCTTTATATCGAGGGGATCAGCTCCTAATCTCGTTTCCACTAATACACGAATGGTTGATCCAAAACCTATGGATTTAGATCGCTCAACAAGATACTCCTGCAAAAGCGGCATTTTGCAGCCTTGAAGGAGAGCTAACAAAGGCAGCAAACCCAGCAAAAGGCGCTGCGGGGGAAAGCCATTCATCCGAGTTGCTGCCCAAAATTGAAACATCATCCTAAGTTTGCAGCCATGGACCATGCATTTCAACTCTGCCAGCTGCTTTGCGGTGATTTCTGCAATCGTGAGCAGGCCTTCAACAACCCACCAATCTATGCCCACATCCAAGTGCGGATAAGGGCTCTACCCCATCTAGAACCAGGTTCACTTTTACTAGAACAGGCCTACACGGTTGCCCCAAATGAACCCTACCGAATCAGGGTTTTGCAGGTGGTGGTGAGAGCTGGCGCAATTCAAATTATAAATAAAGCAATTAAAGATGAGCAAGCGTTCATTGGTGCTGCAAGCAACATTGAGAAACTACTTAAAATCACAGAGCCAAACCTTATTACACTAGAAGGCTGTACATATAATGTTACGCCTCAAAATATGGGGTACGAAGGATTAATCGAACCGGGCTGCAAATGCATAGTTACACGCAATGGTATTTGCACTTACCTTGATAGTTATTTTGTTATCAATAAAGAGGGAATGAGCACCCTAGATCGGGGCTACAACGTTGATACTAATCAACTGAGCTGGGGTTCACTAGCTGGTCCGTTCCAATTTAAGCGCCACATGCTTGAAGTTCCACCCCCACCTATCGAATGGCAAAACAATATGGGGGGAAACTAAGCAGCCTCATCCATAAAAAGTTGCTCCTGTTCTTCTTCATAATTCAAATCTGCAATTAGCTCAAGGGAGGCTTCTGGAATAGGCTCTTGCAAAGTCTCTCGGGGAAGCTGAATGGGATCAAGTAATCCGTTAATACGTTCAATCCTTAAATCCGAAGCAGCAAGCAAAATCCTGTCTCCTTCATGCATCTCAAGTGGAGCTGGCGCGATTTTCTGATTCATTAGCTCTACACGTTCCTCCAACTCCAGCAAACGCACCGTAAGGGTTTCATTCACCTCTGATAAAGCGTGGAGCTGATTTAAAAGCCGTTGCAAGAGCTGGGAAGAGGCCATATCTAGCAAAAGTGAGTTTGCGCAGATAGTAACAAACATGCCCACAAGCGCCAGTAGCTGAAAGCTGGAATAGGCTCTGTGTGTCTCAAAAAGCTAGGGAGCTATGGGCCCATCAGCGCTCGATCAAATTGCTGCAATGATTCAATCCTGCAGATCAAACCAGGAGATCAAAATCAGTAGAGGCGAAGCTATTTTAAGGATTAATTTTCGCCTTGACGATCTAAATCTATGGGGAGAATCTGCCGAAGTGCTGCCATCAGCAAATATTATTCTTGCCTGCGATAATGACACAGCTGAAATTGAAGAATCAAACCTCACTTGGGTAGTGGGGGCAGCGATAAGAGGTATAAATCTTGCCAATCCGGATCAAGCCATCGCCCTGCTCATAAAACTTGGAATTGAAGAAAACATAGCTACCGAAATTATTGATGTGTGCCCCGGGCTTTGCAAGGAAGTGAGATGGGCTTTCTACAGAGAAAGGCATGGCTGGCTCTGCGCATCACCTGCATTAAACCGGGAACAACTAAACAAAGTTTACGGAGGTGGAGATGGCAGCAATTAGCCGTTTAATAACATTGATGAAGAGCTGCTAGGCATTTGAATTAATTCAGCAAATCTGCGAAATAATGCCTCCACAGCTTTTTATGTCACGGCAACATGCCCATGTCGCTACCGCTGCTCGCTTATCCCCTCTCAAGCCAAAATTCACGGGTATATCCCCCCGGTGGCGGAACCCTTGCGGAACAGAATTTCCTAGAGGGGCCCTCTAGCGCTCACTCAGCGGGCAGTGGAGTTGATTTAATAATTGAAAAAGCCTACAAGCAGATATTTTTTCACGCGATGAGTTGCGATCGCATTCAGCATCTAGAATCGCAATTGCGCAATGGGATGATACCGGTAAGGGAATTTATTCGAGGATTACTTCTTTCAAGACGTTTCAAGGAAGGCTATTACCAATGCAATTCAAACTATCGAATGGTAGATCAAATTGTTGGCAGGGTGTTAGGCAGGCCTGTTTATAACGACGCCGAAAGAAGAACCTGGTCGATAGTAATTGCAAAAGAAGGTCTTGAGGGTTTTGTAAATCAACTACTTGATAGTGAGGAGTACATAAATGCCTTCGGCCTAGATCAAGTTCCAGAGCAGCGCTCAAGAAGCCTTGCCGGCCGGGCCACAGGTGAAATGCCTATATATCAGCAATTCCCGCGCTATGGCTCCGATTGGCGCGACACGATGCAACAAAGAACACCGAGCGGTGAGTTGAAATCTTATGAGCCGGCTCCTGCGGCGAAATGGCTACCAGCCAAGCCACCAGCATGGGCTCTCAAAGTATGGCTTGGCTTATTTGCAATTGGCGGATTTGAAATCTTAAGGGTGCTTGTACTTGTTGGTTTCTCTATGCTGCGCACTAACTAAAAGAAATCTCGAATTTGATGAGCCTTGAAAACTGGTGGCCACCGGAGCTAACAGAACCAAACAATTCAATCCTCGGGGTTATCGACGCAAGGGGTGCAAATTGGAGTGGCAAAATAATCAAGATACCTAATCTTCAAAAAGCTAGGCTTTGCAGAGCCAATCTGCAAGGTGCGGATTTAAGCGGCTGCAATCTGGATGATTCAGATCTAAAACTTGCCAGATACGATTCAAAAACAATCTGGCCCACCGGTTTTAATTATCAAAAATCTGGTGCTATTGGCCCAGGTGCAAAATTAAATGCTGTGTTCCTTTCCGGAGCTGATCTACGGGGGATGGACTTCAGGGGCGCCTCCTGCATGGGCACATACCTAAGCGGCGCCAATCTGAGCGGTGCAATTCTCGATGGAGTTCGGCTGATTTCCGCAGATCTTCGTTGCGCCCAAATGCAAGGGGCTATGTGTAGGGGGGCAAGTTTTACAGGAAGCCAACTGAATCAGGCAGATTTCCGTGGTGCCGATCTCAGCGATGCGGCTCTTGATGGCGCTGAAAGCATTGAGGGCGCGGATTTTTCGTTTGCAACCGGCTTAGAAAATATCGCCTCTGAATTGCTACGCCGCCCATATAAAGAGCTAGATTGCTGGAATCCCCTTACGAGAAGCACCACGCGGGCAAGCCTGGAGCAGCATCTCAAGGATTACGACGGCAAAAGTTGAGCTATATAAAGTTGATCTCCATAAAAGGGCTTCTCATCAGATGATGGTGGAGACCAGTTGTTTTACTCATCGATGCCCTTCGGTCCTGCCTCGCGCTTAGGAGTAGAGCGCTTTGATAGCGATTCCCCCTACGAAAATTTTTCCGGGGATCCAGATGCAAGCAAAGTAGAAGTGATTAATGCCGCATACAGGCAGGTGATGGGCAACGCCTATGTGATGGATAGTGAGCGCCAACTGGTGCCCGAATCACAATTCAAACTAGGGGAAATAAGCGTTCGGGAATTCATCCGCCGGATTGCCAAAAGCGAGTTGTACCAAAGTCGCTTCTTTGATGCCTGCTCTAGATACAGATATATCGAATTAGCTTTCCGCCATTTGCTAGGCAGAGCACCAGCCAGCTTTCAAGAGATGCGTGTTCATGCCGAACGCCTGGATACCCTTGGCTACGAAGCAGACATAGATAGCTTCCTTGATTCAGATGAATACCAAAATACCTTTGGTGAATACACCGTTCCATACCAACGCGGCTGGAAAACAGAAAGCTGCAGCACTATGCAGGAATTTGGTTGGAGCTTCCAGTTGCTAAGAGGTAATAGCAGCAGCAGCCTTAAAGGAGATCTTGCCGGAATTAGTTCAAGGCTAGGGGGAGCTGTTTACCAAAACCGTCCGTTAGCAGTAATTGCACCTTCCTCTGCTGAAACGCAAGGATGGAGCTTCCGCCCGGCTACAAATCTGCAGGATGCAACAACAAGGCTTGGCGCAGGTGCTGTTGGGCGGATGTATCGAATTAATGTAACTGGGTATAGAGCAAATAACATTCGCCCTATATCACGTTATATAAAATCAAATAGGGTATATTTCGTGCCTTACGAAAAGCTTTCACAAGAATACAAAAGGATCCACAAAGAAGGCGGTGTAATCTCCAGCATCACCCCAATGTGAGCTGGCACGCAAAAAAATTAAATATATTTACTACATAATACAATCCACCTGTCAAACGAGGTTTCCAAAAATGACAAACAATCAATCACGGTCTTTATTATTTGGGGCAACCGCCCTTATCGATGGGCCAATCTCTTTCTCAAGAAAGCGCACACCATCAAAAGGCGCCGCCACAACAAACAGCGATTTCCGCAAAGGAATACAAACAAGCAGCGATAAATTTCATCCAAGTGATGAGGATCAGCTAGCGATTGTTATAACCGCTGCCTACCGGCAAGTATTTGGCAATGTTCAGCCAATGGAAAGCGAAAAGCTTGGAAGCGCTGAATCACGACTAAGAAATGGTGAGATTGAAGTGCGCGATTTTGTGCGTGAACTAGCCAAATCAGCATTTTATCGTAGCCGCTACTTTGATGCTGTTGGGCCCCATCGATCAGTTGAACTCAGCTTCAAACACATTCTTGGCAGGGCACCACAAAACGAAGCAGAAATAACTGAACATGTAGCGAGAGTGGCTGCAGATGGATTTAACGCCGACATAGATAGCTTAATTGACTCCGCGGAATACAACACAGTTTTTGGAACAGACACTGTTCCTTATGCCAGATCGTGGAACTCAAAACCAGGTCAGCCGCAATCAGCCTTCAACCGTATCGCCGCACTTGAACAGAATTTTGCTGGCAGCGATACTGCAATTGGAACAAGAAGTCAGCTGATGTACAGCTTGGTTAAATCTATAGGCAACACAATTAAGTTCCCATCACAGGTATACCAGTCAAACTTTATTGAATCTGGTGGTTATGCAGGTAGGCCAACTGGTAGTACAAGCTTCAAACCCGTTAGCCGAGCCAGCAGCGATGGAGGAGATTCAACTCCCTTACGTGGGGATCTTTATGTGGGATTTGGCTTAGGTCAACGGGAACAGGAAAAATTTGAACGCTGCACTGGTGATTCAAATGATCAGATCAATGCTCTTATAAGAGCAACCTATCGCCAGGTGCTGGGGAACCCCCACATGATGGAAAGTGAAAGATTAATAACAACTGAAAGCAAGTTTACCGAAGGTTATTTGAGCACTCGTGAATTTGTTAGGGCAATTGCACTTTCATCCGAATATCAACGCAGGTTCTTTGAAACCAATGCCCCTTATCGCTTTGTAGAATTAAACTTCAAGCACCTCCTGGGCCGCCCACCACTTTCACAGGCTGAGTTGAGCGTGCACATCGTTCGCCTCGCAACTCATGGTTATGAAGCTGAAATCAATAGCTACCTAGATTGCGAAGAGTATCAATCAAATTTCGGTGAATATACTGTTCCATTCGCAAGAATCAGTACTGAATCAGGTCGCAATCAGATTGGCTTTAATAGACATCTTGCCCTAGCACAGGGTTTTGCAGCCAGCGACACAGTACAAAATAGCTCAGTTCTAGTTAATTCTGTTGCAACAAATGCAGTGCCATCAGGTTGGCGTTCCACCACCATTAGAACTAATCGAAACGCGGTATTCTCAGGTGCATCAGATGCCACTACAAAACGCTTCAGGATCGTTGTAACCGCTCAACCAGCAGGTGGGCGTCAACGCAAACCAAACGCGAGCTATTTGGTAAGCGGTAAAGACATCACAAGCCAACTTAGCTACATCCACAGGCGTGGCGGCAAGATTGAATCAATAACTGAAGTAATCTAACTTAATTTTAAATTTATTCAACACAACACCACAGCAAACCAAAACGAATCCAAATGATTACTCAAGCGGTTAATCCAAGCCTTGATCTGAGCCATGCCACTGAAATCATTCGTGCGGCAAATAAGCAGGTATTTGGCAATGCACATCTCATGGAATATGAACGTGTGATCAGTGCTGAAAGCATGTATTACAACGGCTCACTCACAGTGCAAGGGCTAATAACAGCCCTTGCACTATCTGATACCTATCGCCGTCTTTTTCTAGATGCGAATGGTCCATATCGTTTTGTGGAACTTAATTTTAAGCATCTACTTGGCAGGGCACCACGCAATCAAGCTGAAATCAGTGAACATGTTCAACGCCTAGCCAACGAAGGCTACGAAGCAGAAATTACAAGCTACACCAATAGCCAGGAATTCTTCAGGATCTATGGCACTGATACGGTTCCCTATTGCAGAACAAATCAAACAACCATAGGTGAAACTAATTCCACCTATGTGCGCACCCAAAATCTAGACAATGGTTTTGCAAGTTTTGATGGCGGCAAAAAAGCAATACTGCTTTCGTGGCTTGCTACAGGCACCAGCCCATCTCTAAACGAACGCAAACCAAAAGGAGGGACTGATCGAGGTTCCCGTCTTTATCAAATAGTGTGGTCTACAAGCGGCCAAGTGAGGAACCTGCGCCGTTCGATCCAGAAATCCATTGTTAGCTATTCATCTTTATCTTCAACTATTCAATCATTGCAGGCCAGAGGTGGGAAAATTCAATCAATAAGCAATATTTGATGGCGTAGCAAAAATCACCAATACCTGGCCCGATGGAACCCTAAGTGATAAAGTTTAACAAAATCCATTCGGGCCCTTATTCATAAGATGACCATTGAAAGCTTCCTACTTAAAAGCGAAGGTGAGTGGAAATCCATGAGAAGTGGGCATTCACTAGCCTTTCAACAATTCGAGGAAGTAATAAGCCAGATTAAAATAACAATATTAAAACTAACTGATTCAAAAGTATCGGCATTATTATCTAGCATTCCGCTGCAAACTGGCATTCCAACTACGCCATTTAGAATGGCTTGGAATGCAGAAAGTGATTGGGAACCAGACGATCCAAATCAAGTATCATCTGGTGAATGCATATTAATTCCAATTAAACAATCGGAAAGTAATGGTTTATTAATTCGAAGTGTTGGCTACGCAGAATCGGAGCAGGCTATTTCAAAATATAAACTACTAAACGACGATACATTTACACTATCAACGGAATATGGCCAGTCGGTAGCAGAAGAGCGAATCTGGTTTATTAGCCCAAATGTACGCTGCAGATCATCTGTGCTAAAAACAATCTCAGGTAACGGGATTTTGCAAACATCATTTTCATCAGAAGTTAGGAAACTAGATCTAAATGGTTGAACCTTTAATGAATAGCGAAGAACAGCTATTAAAGTTTGCAAAAATCATAGCAGGTCATTTCAGTAACAAGAAGCAAGCATTGCTTAATTCCCGAGATTTTGCTCACATCAATATATATTTCAGGCCATTAAAATGGCATATATTTAAAGGGCCTGGATTTTACTCAGAACAAAGTTATTCACACGACCCATGGCGTCCGTATAGGCAAGGAATCCACAAGTTAACTCACGAAAATGGAATTTTTAAGTTGCTCAATTTCGGGGTTACTCGCGCAGAGAGGCTCGCAGGCGCTGGATTTGAGCCCAGCCTTTTAGATGAACTCAGCCCAGATCAACTAATAGAAAGGGCTGGTTGCACAATGCATTTCCGTGAAATTAGTAGCGGAAAATATTGTGGAGAAGTTGAACCTGGTAGGGCTTGCCTAGTTCCACGTGATGGCAAGCTCACATACCTCGTGAGTGAAGTAAATGTAGACCTTTTTAGTTGGGTTAGTAAAGATCAAGGCTTTGATCCGGCAACAAACGAACTGTGCTGGGGATCTGAACATGGATCCCTAATTTTTGAACGAATTAGTAAAATAAATAATGAATTAGACGCAAACTGGATTTCTTCAAATACTAAAATCGAAGAACAATAGGGTTAATATGGAAAACCAAAAAGATGCAAAGCAATTAAAAGACTGGATACGCTCTCATCACTTAATATGTATGGGAACAGATTTTATTTTTGAAACTATTGATCAAGCCCAATTAGAAAGATTTGAAACTTGTTTAAAATCTTTTGGCGGACATGTCAGGAACATAGCAGCTGTGGGGCATTGGCCGATGGGGCCAAACCGCTACTTTAAAATCTTAAGGGCTACTGCCTCAGTACCTCGCCCAGGTGGTGAAATTTTTGTTCAATACTGGGCAAGTAAGGGTTCACCTAGCACACGCTTTTCAGAAATTAGCAATTAGCTGCTAAATCTAAGTGCCCGATTGCGAATATACAATTCAGAATCTGTAGAGCATATAACCTGCAGCTCATCTAAAGGTAAGATATTCAAACTTTTAGATTCCAACAACTCCCATGCAAGTAATGACGCATATCTAGCTTCCCAAAATAATGTTGCAACTGGATCAAGCCATTGCACTGTCCTTTGAGCCGTAAGCTGCGGTGCCACTTCAGCCAATGCCAAAATTGCAGCAGGCTTTGATTTAAGGAATTGAGGCCTTGGATTTACTATTGCCTCTAGTAATATTTCTATGGCCTTGGTTTGATACTCAACCTTCCACTCTCGAGCTTGCCCCATTAAACGAATAAAGAAGTAATGTGCTCCATAATCATTAAATGCATCGGTTATCCAGCGATCTAACAAAATAGGCCAGATATCATCAAAGTTTCTGTTCGCAAGGGTTTTGAGTGCCAGATAGCATCGGCTAAAATCAGTTCCAAAGAACTCTTGAATTAAAAAATCGATAGCGGGAGGTTCATCATAACAATGAACAATATTTACCACAGAATACTCATCTTTAATTAAATCATCCAAGCAGTTATAAAGGCTTTTCCCAGCAATTTCAGGCAAATTTATTGGCCATAAAGCTCTCACGGCACGCATTTTAAATACTGGTGAAACCGGGGCACTCAACACCTGCGGAAGCAGGTTATATGCTTTTGAATCAATAATATCCTGAATAGCTGATTGGCGATCCATTTGATTTGGTAGAATCAAATGTTCTATTAAAATTGATAAATCCTGATCTTCCTTAACTAAAATTGCCAAGCCAGCCAATGCAGCTCCCTGAACCGCTGAATTGTCACTATTTAAATGGCACCTAATCGCCTCGACAGAATCCAAGGCCCCCAAGCCACTAAGAGCCTGAATGATTATCCGATAATTTTGGCCTGGTAAATAAAGTAATTCTATTAAACGTGAAATAGTAGCTTTATCCTGACAATTTAACTGCTTTAATGCCCAAGCAGTATTTTCAACAAGATATGGATCGTCACTGCTTAAGAAATCAAATAGTAAAGGCAGACAATCCTGGCATCCTAAAAGACCAAGGACTTCCACCGCTTTACGCTGAGCGAGTTTGATTGGTTGCGAATTATCAGTGCTCGCCAAAAGTTTTAGCAATGCGCTTTCAGATTCCAAACCTGGGAAATTAAGCAGATGGGCTGCCGCCATGTAGTAATCGCTGTTTGAATCAAGCTGCTCAATGGGGCTACCCAGAATGCGTATAGCTTCTGCCTGGCTCAAGCCCAAATGAATGTTTGAGAATCGATTGTTGCTCATCTGTGCTACTTACTGCAAGATTAAAAACTAATTTTAAGAGTTGTGATTTAAAATAGAATTGAGAGCTAAATATGGCACAATAAGCGTGCCTAATTTAAATATCCGGATGGGACCAAATCACCTTAATGCCCTTGTAGTTACAAGCTCCTATCGGGTAGGACAAAAACCTGGCGCTCAACGCTCAACGCAAATCTCACTTGCTCAACTCAGCAACTATATTCACTCATTTAGGGCCGGGACTGACGGCCAAATCAACATATCGCAACCCGGCGCGCCAAGCACCCAATCTAATCAAGAAATTGAAGGCAAAGTTGAGGTTGAAAACGCTGAAAAAATTCCAGCAAGACGTCGCAAGAGATGAATTAGCTAGCCTTCAGCAATCGTTCAAATACAGCATCAGCTGGTCTGCCAGATTTCAAGGCATCCCAATTGATGCTCCTTAAAAAAGCATCGGCATCCAGGGTTTCTACAACATCAACACCCCAATTACCGATTTGGAGTGGGGAATTAGGATTTGCATTCTCATCCTTTCTACCACCAAGCGCCATCACAGTATGGCTAAATTCATGGCCTAAATTTAACCTCATTTTTTGCCATGCCTTCAATAAAGATTCAGCCATTTGATTAGCATCAAGCTCAGATTCCATCCTCAAGCTCCAATGGGGATGGCTCAATGAACTAATTGACATAAATCCTTCGCATTCATTTTTCAAAGCCAAGGCCAACTCATCAGCACTAATCGCTGGCACTTGAGTTGATATTACCTGCAAATTGTGCGAAACGATAAAAACTGCCATGGAGTTGTTGTCGGATTGTTGCTATGCTAACAAGCTAGCATGTTCAAGTTGAAATGTTGCCATTTTCGCCGCCATTAGATAATAGCCAAGGGCAGCTAAGTGAAGAGGAAGCAACATTACTAGCCACCGAGCTTAAGCAACAGTTGCGTCAAGGAAAGGCACCAGCTCAAGATGCAGAGCTGATTGAACGGATGGTGGCAGGTCTTGGAGATAAACGCGGTTTAACTCGTTTAACCTTCGCAGAAAGTTTAGGGATAGTGGGTAAAGCTGCTGTTACACCGCTTTGCAATGCCTTAAACAATCATTGCAATGTAACGGTGAGAAGAGCAGCAGCTAAAACTCTTACATTGATAGCAGATCCAATGGCAATACCAAGCCTTTTAAATGCATTGCTCAATGATCAAGATCCCGTGGTGCAGGGCTCGGCCGTGGGAGCAATTGCTGCCACGGGCGCCGATGGGGTGGCACCCTTGCTAGGTGTGCTGATCAATCCGGCTGCCAGCTCAATGCAAATGGGATTAGCCAGTTGGGGGCTTGCCTTTGTAGGAGCTCAGGCAGCAGATGCACTTAAACGTGCAGCCCAATCAGACAATGAGAAAATAAGAACAGCTGCAATCGCAGCATTGGGTGATCAAATACAGGCACTGGAAGATAATCAGGCGAGAGATTTACTGGTGAATTCTCTAGGTGATCGCTGCGCTGATGTGCGGGCGGAAGCCGCCACATTACTCGGCAAACTAAACGAACCCGAATGGGCATTCCCCCTACTCATCCCAAAACTTTCCGATGAGAACCAACAGGTAAGAAAGAATGCAGCCCTGTCATTAATGAAATTAGAAGCAAATCAAGCAATCCCAATATTAGAAGATTGTCTTGCACGGGAAAGCGATGACTCGGTTAAGGCAATCTTTAAACTTGCAATAAATCAGCTCGGTTAAGTGCAGATTCAATTGTTTCTTTAACATATGAATCAGTTGTTTTTGATTGCAATATATCTTGCAAAAAGCAAGTAATACTGGGATCTTTAATTTCAACTATTGCATTTACTCCCGCCACAGCCAAGGCGGGATTAGCTCCCCTGCAAATCTCTTTAAGTAGCGGCAAAGCCTGAATACCAACCTGGCCAAGAGCCATCACAGCAGCCAATGCAACCACGGGAGAATCATCGACCAACGCGCACTTAAGGGCATTAATTGCCTCTTCTGGAAAGCTTATGCCGCAGTAGTTTGATGCAACTTGAGCGTAGGCCTTAATACAACTTGCCCTTACAGTTGCATCTGAGCTTTGCCGAAACTTTAGCGCTAAAGGTATTAACGACATTTCGCCGAATGCGCCTATAGCACGCACAGATGCACGCCTTAAAGTTATATTTTCCTGATCAAGCAGTTCAAGCAACTTTGGCAATGATTCATCTGGCCAGTGACGCACTAAAGCTAAAAAAGCTTCTGTTTGGATATAGGGGTTTGGATGTTCTAGGTCTTTAAATAATTGATCAATACCTGGAATTTCAGCGGAGTGAGAAGTCATCAAATTATGCTCAAAACTGTTGCTAGAGAATAAAAAAGGAGGCCATAAAGGCCTCCAGATAGTTCTAAGCGTTTAATTGCTCAGGAAAGGGCGTTGATGGTGTAATCGAGGTAAGCCTTGAACTCCTTGAGAGCTTCGGGGCTCATGTCACGGGGTGAACAAGCGCGGTCGCGGGTGTAGGTGAGTGCCTCAACGTAGGCAGCAGTAGGAAGACGCAGGGTGCGATACACCTCACGGGCTCCAGCGATGCCCCACTCGTCGAGAGGGCCAGTGCCGCCCACAACCAAGCAGTAGTTGATCAAACGCAGGTAGTGAGCCAAGTCGCGGTAGCACTTGTCTACCTTCACTTGGTTCTCACCAGCTTCACCGGGCTGACGCAGGTATGGATACTTGTTGAAGCAAGCATCACCGGCTTCTTTGGTGACTTTGTCGAGGCCGGCAGCCAGCTTTTCAGCAGCTTCCAAGCGAGCCGCAGCGCGCTGGATGTTGCCTTGAACGGCTTCTAGATCATTCTGAGAAGGGAAGCGACCAGCAGCATCAGCGGCGGTCACAACTGTTGTTACGACGGATTTCATCGAGCGGTTCCTTAGGTGGAAGTGTGCGTAGTTGAAAAATTAAGCTGAAGCTCAGCCCAAAGCGCTGATAACGCGGTCGAAGTAGCTACCGGCTTCTGCAACTAAGGCAGAGCAATCACCCTTAACGGTTTCCATCTTGCGGAAACGGCTTTCCACAGGGTTGGTGCCGGTGGTGTTGGTCTCGTTGATGTGGGCTGTGGAGGAAGCCTTCATGATCGAAACGGCGCGACCAGTAGACTGAAGGGGCACGCCAAGGGCAACATAGGTTTCCTTGAGGCCATTCAGGCAGCGGTCGTCGAGCACGGAGGCATCGCCGGCGAGTAATGCATAGCTGATGTAGCGAAGCACGATTTCGCCATCGCGCAGGCAAGCTGCCATACGACGGTTGGGGTAGCAGTTGCCACCAGCCTGGATCAGGCCTGTGTTTTCGCAAATCATGCCGGTTACAGCATCAGAAACAATGCAAGAAGCATTGCTGGTGATGGCATTAACGGCGTCAAGGCGCTTGTTGCCTTCAGCAACATAGTTACGCAATGAGGCAAGTTCGCCGGAACCAATTGGAGCGGTTTTGGCATCAGCGCTTACAACAGCGCGAGAAAAAGCGTCGAGCATGAGAAAGCAGGACTATGGGTGGGTTAAATCTACCGAAAAGCCAGGAAAACCTGAGTAAATCAGCAGCACTTGGGATGCATTAAGCAGAAGTTTTTCAACCTTTGCCGGGCACCCCTGAACCGTAAGCCGTCTTTCACCACTGCACCTGCGAAAGCGGGCAATCACGTAAAGGTTCGTCATCAAAACTCCAGGCTTTTGGCTTTTGAGCCTGAATTTCGTTTTTTATTTAGATTTAGAGCCTCTGTGTAGGCTTTAATTCGCCAAAAAATAATTATGGCTGAATCATCTGCAGTTGACCCCAATGTTTCTGAATTAGAGGAAACCATTCAGGAACTCAGTGCCTACCGCGATCGCCTCCGCAACGATGTTTTAACCCTTGGCCAGAAACTGCGCTTACCCAAAGCAAAAGTGGAGGCCTCTATCGCTGATCACCCCGAATTGCAACGCATAGATGAGATCCTGATTCAGCTTCAAGGGCAGCTCGCGTAGCAATGGAAGCAACCAACACGCCCCTAAGCATGGTGGCTTTTTTTGCCGCTAGCCGAGGCACCTGGCTCACCCGCAGGGCTGTTCACCATCTCGACCATCAAGCCGATGAGGCAGGGGATTCAAATCTAATAATTGAACCTTTTGATCGGGAAGACCCCAGTGTGTACAAGATTTGCACTTCCCTTGGAGTTGATCCAGCAAGCGCAGCCGGTGGCGCCAGATTTTGGTGGGAAGGCAATCTCAACCAAGGCTCACAAGATCCAGAGAATGCCGCAGTACTAATTGATGTACCGCAACAAGGTGATAGCCGTAAAGGATTTCTATTGAGGGATAAAGGTTATGTGGAAAAGGCAGCTGTGATGAGCACTTACAACTTCAGCGATGATGGGGTGCTTTCGATCACCACTAGATACGACACAAACGTGGGCATCGAACGCTGTTGGTTTGTTACTGATCAGGTGCGTATGCGGGTGAGCTCAGTGCAATTTCTAGATGGGGTTTCCATGACCACCTATTGCACCGAGCTGCGTTGTTCCAGCGAGGAAGCAATTAAAGCCACTGCTGCCAAGGCTCAATTACTCGCCCTAGCTGGCAAAAATTGATGTTCGACCCTTTTTTGGCTGAACTCCAAGAAAAACTCAAAGCAGCGGGCTCAGAGCCACTGCCGCTTTCTAGTGATCTAGAGGAATGCCATTCCAGCAACGGTAAAAGCGTTATCAAAAACTGGCTATGGGCTGTGCCGGGCTTCAGGCGCTGGCGCATTACCCGGCTTGATGCTGGCGATTCTCTCCAGGTTCTAAATGCTGTTGCCTATCCGGAATACAGCCGCGATATGCCGCTTATGGGGATTGATTTGCTCTGGTTTGGAGCCCGTTCGAAGTTGGTGGCTGTACTGGATTTTCAGCCACTAATTCAAGACAAAAGTTACTTTGAACGCCATTTTCAGGGATTGCAACAGCTGCATAGCAATTTTCCTGAATTAAGCGGAGAAGAGGCGATGCGCTCTTTTGATCCACACCAATATTTTTCGCCGTGGTTACTCTTCTGCCGTGGAGGCAAGGAGGAAGCATCTTTATCTCTACCCAAAGCTTTCAATGCATTTTTGAACTGCTACTGGGCCTTGCATCAACAGAGCAGCGCAGCCCAATCGCTTATCCCTGCAACAGAAGTGCGGCAGTTGCAAATTGCATACGATATCTACAGCGCAGAACGCGATCCTGCCCACGGCCTTTTTAAAAGCCATTTCGGCAAGGAATGGGCAGATAATTTTTTACACGAATTCCTTTTCCCTGCAGGCGACAACCAAAATGCGTAGCTCCAGCCTTGAACCCGTAATACTGCCCAGCTGGCGTTGGCAGCCTTTTTTAAACCATGCGGTGGAAGCGTTAGCAAGATTTGAACCACAGCCATATCCCATACCAGAAAGATTTCTTTGGCAATCAGATAGTGGCGGCTCTACAACCAGGCCATTCAACGTAACAACAGCCACTTGGGCCTGCAAAACGAATAAATTGCGCCAGGTGCGTGCCGCTTGCGTTGAAGGGGGAGAAGCTGCTTCAGTTCTTAATTTTGTAATTAATCCGAGTTTTAATTATGATCTACCATTTTTTGGTGCGGATTTAGTTACACTGCCAAATGGCCATTTGCTAGCCCTGGATCTCCAACCAGCGCTTAAAAACGATGCGTTGCATACACAATTAGTTTGGGAAAAGCTTCTGCCTTTGCATCAAGAGTGCAGCAAAAAGCTTCCCAGTGGCGGGCCGATTCCAGCGGAAGCTGAACCCTTCTTTTCGCCAGGTTTTCTCTGGACGCGAATTCCATTGGGCCCAGAAGGAGATGAATTAATCAAGGATGCTGTTATGCCAGCTTTCAAGCTTTATTTGAATCTTTATTTGGAATTTGTAGATGCAGCAACACCTGTAGATGCTGATCGCTCCAGTGAACTTTTAGCAGGGCAATTGCGATATTCCACCTATCGGGCCTTAAAAGATCCCGCTAGGGGAATGCTGACGCGATTCCATGGAGCCGAATGGACCGAAAGCTACATTCATGACGTTTTGTTCGATCTCAGGAGCAATTGATCAAAAATATGTTCCAAGCCTGGAATTAAACCGATTCAGATCGCCTCTCAATATTTGTCGTTAAACATTGTGAACAGGCCGAGAGGATGGTGAGGTTATTAGCCAGAATCCAGCTGTGGTATCCACCAGCAGCAATCCCAAGGAGTTTTCACAATGTTCGACGCCTTCACGAGGGTTCTCGCCCAGGCAGACGCCCGGGGTCAATTCATAAATCCTGGTGAGATCGATGCTCTCGCGAAGATGGTTTCGGACAGCAATAAGCGTCTGGATTCCGTGAATCGTATCTCCAGCAACTCATCAACCATCGTGGCTAGCGCAGCCCGTCAGTTGTTTGCTGAGCAACCTGCATTGATCGCGCCAGGAGGCAACGCCTACACCAGCCGCCGCATGGCCGCTTGCCTACGCGACATGGAGATCATCCTCCGCTACGTGACATATGCAATTTTCGCCGGTGATGCTTCTGTATTGGAGGATCGCTGCCTGAACGGCTTGCGTGAAACCTATCTAGCCCTTGGCACCCCAGGTTCATCTGTGGCAGCTGGCGTGAATCTCATGAAGCAAACAGCCATCGGGATCGTTAATGATCGCAATGGCATCACCAATGGTGATTGCACCGCTTTGGTGAGTGAAATTGGCACTTATTTTGACCGCGCTGCAGCCGCTGTTGCTTAAAAGCAGTCGACTTAACTTTTTAACTCTTCCCACCAAACCATCCAATGAAAACTCCCCTCACAGAGGCTGTTTCCGCCGCTGATTCCCAAGGACGTTTCCTCAGCAACACTGAGATTCAAGGCGCCTTTGGTCGTTTCAACCGCGCCAAAGCGGGCCTTGATGCGGCTAAAGCCCTCACAACCAAAGCTGACAGCTTGGTAAACGGTGCTGCTCAAGCGGTGTATTTGAAGTTTCCTTACACCACTCAGATGCAGGGACCTAACTTCGCTGCTACCCCTGAAGGTAAAGCCAAGTGTTCCCGCGACATTGGTTACTACCTGCGCATGGTTACCTACTGCCTCGTGGCAGGTGGCACCGGCCCTATGGACGACTACTTGATCGCCGGCCTTGATGAAATCAACCGCACTTTTGAGCTTTCCCCTTCCTGGTATGTGGAAGCGCTTAAGTACATCAAAGCCAACCATGGCCTCACTGGTGAATCCGCAACCGAAGCCAACAACTACCTCGACTACGCAGTAAACGCGCTAACTTAAGTTTCGGTTTATCTGTTATCTAAACCTCCCTCTACATGAGGGAGGTTTTTTTATGCTTTTAAACTAAATATCAACAATGCTGTGCTAGATGGATAAAAAGATTCTGCCTGGGGAGCCTATCAATGAAGTTGAAGCATTACAACGGTTGCAACAACAAGAAGACCCAAGCCAACGCTGTTATGCCGCTTGGTGGCTGGGTCGAATGCGGTCACAGCATCCTGAAGTAATTCCACTTTTACTGAAGGCACTTGAAATAAAACCAACTGCTACGGAAGCTGCAATAGCTGTGGCAAGAAGCGCTGCTCGCTCCCTTGGCAAGTTGCATGCAAAAACTGCCTTAGCCCCTCTAATTCAAGCTTTACTGCATCCAGATCATGGTTTAAGGGAAGCCGCAGCCCGTTCTCTTGGTGAACTTGGTGATTCAAAGGCGATAAAACCACTCATGGAACGCTTGCTGCTGCCCGGAGCAGACGAACCGGTGGGGAATGGCCTGCATTTGGGAGAACCCTGTGAAGCGCTACTGGAAGCAATCGGCCAAATTTGCATAACAATTAAGTTCGAAACAAATCAAGATTTTCAACAACCCCTTGAACGGTTTCTACAAAACAAACGTCCTGTGGTGGCTAGTGCTGCCAGCAGAGCACTACTGCAAATCAGCGGCAATCCCAAGTGGGCAGAACCAATGCTGGCTTTGCTTGAACATCCTCAGCTGCAAATGCGGCGCGCTGCCTTGATGGATCTGGGTGCTTGCGGCTGGCGACCTGCGGCAGAAGCTATTAGTTGTTGTTTAGCCGAAAACAGTTTAAAGCTGATTGCCCTGAGGAACTTGGTGGAGCAGCCTCTCATAAGCTCAGGCTCCATATCCCTCGGAGCTAGGGAGCAACAGCTGCTCGCCTTAATGGATAAATTGCTATGAACTTACTGAAAGATCTTCTGCTTGCGGTGCAAACAGCCGCTACCGCAGATTCCTTAGTGGATGCAACTCGGGATTTAGCAGCTATCTGTTCTGATCTGCCCGCTAACTCCAGTGATCAATTAACAGCAATTAATTGCTTAATTGAATTACTTAGTGCAAATAATCCCGGCGCTGCTGTTGCCGCTGTAGATGGCTTAATTGCCTGCAAAACAGCAGCAGTTCAACCCATCCTCAACAACCTTGATGAACATAATTACGGTGCTAGGGCTTGGGCAGTGCGAGCTCTTGCCCAAATCGGCGATCCCCGCGGTTTAGCGGTGCTTCAAAGGGCAATAGAGCAAGACATCGGCCCCAGTGTGCGACGTGCAGCTGCAATGGGCCTTGGCCGCATAGAGCTGGCTGAGCTTTCGCCAGAAGAAAAGCTTGAAACAATGGAAATTTGCCTTGCAGGCTTAAAGCTTGGTTGCGCTGATGGGGAGTGGATTGTGCGTTATGCCGCGGTGGTGGGGCTTGAAAATTTCAGCAGAAATTCCTCAAACTCCTTTGC
This sequence comes from Synechococcus sp. Cruz CV12-2-Slac-r, assembly GCF_024346075.1. Lineage (GTDB taxonomy): Bacteria > Cyanobacteriota > Cyanobacteriia > PCC-6307 > Cyanobiaceae > Synechococcus_D. The sequence continues at coordinate 6,108 of NZ_JAGQEK010000003.1, read as the reverse complement.
TCAAGCCTGTTTACGGCTATTGCAAGCTCGCAGCCAGGAAGCCATTGAAGAAACTCCAGTGGTGCGTTTGCGGGCCGCCCAGGCCCTAGCTGCTTTTAGCTAAAGCCTGGGGGAAGGAGCTTTGCCTCATACCAACTAACGATTTGCTGCACCACCTGCTCAATGCTCATGCCATCACTAACAAGTTCCAAAGCATCAGCGGCTTTGCAGAGGGGGGCTACCGCCCTTGTGGAATCAAGTTGATCCCTCGTATTGATCTCCTGCTCAAGCTGCTGCAAATCAGGTAGTGGTAAACCCCGCTGGATCAAATCAGCACTTCGGCGCCGGGCCCGTTCTGCCACCGTGGCAGTGAGATAAACCTTGAGCTCCGCATTGGGAAATACAGCAGTGCCTATGTCTCGCCCTTCTGCCACCAAGCCGCCACTGGCACCAAGCCGCCGTTGCTGAGCCGTTAAGGCATTTCTCACACTGGGAAGTGCTGCCACCGCCGATACGCCAGCTGTTATTTCTGCGGTGCGAATTTGCTCCGTTACGTTTTTGCCATTCACCCACACAAGTTGATCCCCCTGCGGCTGGGCTTCTAAACGCAGCTCAAGATCTGATAGCGCCTGCTGCAGTGCTTTGCTTTCCTGAACTGGCAAATCAAGGCTTTGCAGCAGCCAGGTAACAGCTCGATACATCGCACCGGTATCTAGATAAACCAATCCCAAGCGCATGGCCACCTGGCGGGTAACGGTGCTCTTACCTGCACCGGCAGGGCCATCAATGGCAATGATTGCTGAATTGGTCATGAAAAATTGGTTATAAAATCCGGTGATCAATTAAGCGTGTGCTGCCGCAACGCACAGCTGCAGCGAGTAGGGCGGGGGTTTCCAACAGCTGCAGGGGCTGCAAGCTAAGGGGATTTACCAATTCCAAATATTCCACCTGGAGAGCTGCGGCCTCTAAACAAGAACGTAGCTGCAACAAAAGTGTTTCCTTATTTTGAACCACATCTGCAATGCCAGGGTTTGGGCAAATGCTGAATTCAGCCAATGCCTTAGGCAAAGCAGCTGCCTGCTGGCGTTGCTCGCCTGTGAGGTAAGTATTCCTCGAACTAAAGGGCAAGCCATCCGCTTCCCTTTGGGTGGGGCAAGCCATCACCTGCACCGGCAAACCCAAATCCAGCACCATGCGCTTAAGCACCTGTAGCTGCTGCCAATCCTTTTCCCCTAGATAAATTCGCTTGGGTTGAACCAAAGCCAATAATCGGGCCACCACAGTGCACACCCCTTGAAAATGTGTTGGTCGCTGGGGGCCGCAGAGATGCTGCACCAGTTCAGGGGCGGGTAACACCTGGGTTAGCCCCGCTTCTCCCCGTGGGTATAAATCATTGATTTGAGGCGCCCAAAGAGCATGGACGCCATGGCTTGCCGCAAGTTGTAGATCCGCTTCAAGCTGGCGGGGATAACGCTCAAAATCCTCGCCGCGGCCAAATTGCAGCGGGTTCACGAACACACTCACCAAAACCCTGGTTCCGAGTTGTGCTGCTGCATTAAAAAGCCCACCGTGGCCGGCATGTAAGCCGCCCATGGTGGGTACGAAATTAATTGCCTCGGTGCTGGCTGATTTCCACTGCTCCAAATCTTGAAGCGAAAGGAGCAGAGGGATCTGAGCCATTGGGCTTTACTGCAACACCTCAAGCTTCACTCGGGCAGTGCCAGAAGCAATCAAACCGAGCTCGTGGGCTGCTCCATGGGCAAGATCAATCACCCGAGCGCCATGAAAAGGGCCGCGATCGTTGATGCGCACTACAGCAGAACGACCGTTCCACAAATTTGTAACCCTCACCTTGGTGCCAAAGGGCAGGCTGCGATGGGCGGCTGTAAGGCTGCCGGGCCTAAAAACTTCGCCGTTAGCGGTGCGATTACCAAAAAAACCTGGGCCATACCAGCTGGCTTCCCCTTGGCTTGAGGCAAGCACCCGAGGGAACATCCGCACAGATGGAGCTTTGAGCTTTAGGGGCAAAGGTGAATCAAGGCCTGGAAGCTCAAGATCCAGGGAGCTTGGGGCTGTGGTTTCGGCAAGAGCGGTGAGCTGTTGTAGGGGCTCCGTGTTCTCTTGGGCCACAGTTGGAGCAATCGTTGCTGCAGCAGTGGCAATGCAAAGCAAGGCACTAGAAAACAGGAACTTTGCAGCTTGAAGATTTTGCATAACAAACGAAAAAGGCTGTTAACAGCAACCGGGAGACCTTGATCAACCCAGCTCAACGGTTTATTGGAATGCATGTAGGAATCAAAAAACTGTGTTTTTGATAACGAAATGCCCGTTGCAGTTCCTAATGATTTGAACAACGAATCGAATATAAAGCAAATAAAAAGCTGCTTTTAATCACTAGGCCGCTTTATTTTTAGATTAGGAAATGCAATCAATCGGCTAATCGCCCTGATCGCAATTACTTTGGCGGCAGGATTAAGGGGGAAAGTATCAGCAAATCCGATCAACGCCATAAGCTCAACTGATTGAAGCTTGTGTCAATCTCAGAACCGTCTACCAAATTTTATTGATTTTGGGGCGGAGCTTGAGCCAGCATGCTCACCAGATCGAGAGCTTCAATGGATTACCGCAGCGCTGGGGTGGATGTTGAAGCCGGCAGGGCTTTTGTTGATCGCATTCGCAGCAGCGTTGAAGCCACCCGCCGCCCTGAAGTGGTGGGCGGCCTGGGCGGTTTTGGTGGGCTTTGTCGCCTTCCTCCAGGTATGCGCAAGCCACTTCTTGTGGCTGGCACCGACGGTGTGGGTACAAAACTCGAGCTCGCTCAAGACTGTGGTCGCCATCACGGGGTGGGAATCGATTTGGTTGCAATGTGCGCAAACGATGTGATCACCTGCGGCGCTGAACCACTCTTTTTTCTTGATTACATCGCCACCGGCAAGCTCAGCCCCGATGCAATGGCCGAAGTGGTGCTGGGTATCGCAGAGGGTTGCAGCCGCAGCGGTTGCGCCTTACTCGGCGGTGAAACCGCTGAAATGCCTGGGTTCTATTCCGCCGGCCGTTACGACCTCGCAGGCTTTTGCGTAGCTGTTGTGGAAGAAGACGAACTAATTGATGGGAAACAAGTTGTTGCAGGTGATCGCTTGATAGCTGTTGCCAGCAGCGGGGTGCACAGCAATGGCTTCAGCCTTGTGAGGAGAGTGTTGAGCGATAACCACATTGATCTGCATGCCCCCCAGGACGCCTTAGCTGGTGCCACTGCTGCCAATGCCTTGCTGGAGCCCACACTCTTATATGCACCATTGGTGAAAGCTTTACGAGCTTCTGGATTACCGCTCCATGCCATGGCTCACATCACCGGAGGGGGATTACCCGAAAACCTGCCCCGCTGCTTACCGAAAGGATTAAGGGCCCTAGTGGATCCGAACAGCTGGCAGCGGCCAGCTTTATTCAGTTGGCTACAGCAACTGGGGCAGATTCCAGAGGCGGATTTATGGCACACCTTCAATCTGGGAGTGGGCTTTGTATTGGTGCTGCCTGAAGTTGCAGTTGCCCCTTGCCTAGAGCTAATCAGCAGCCTCGGCATGGCCGGATGGCCCCTGGGTGAAGTTGAAATCGGCCCAGCTGGGGTGGCTGGATTACCAAATGGGGCTTAGGGCACCTGAGATCTGTCAAACTGAATGATCAACTTGCAAGTAACGCCTGGCTAACCAGGTCTAATAACCGAAGTGATTTCAAGCGAAACGTCTCTTAATCAGCCCCGTATCACCCGTCGCCGCAGTTCAGCTGGCCCAATTCCGCCAAATCGCCCCCAGCGTTTTGGCGCTGAACAGCAACGCGGCGGACCAAGGCCCACCTACCTAACTCTTGCTGATCATGGCAAGGTTTATGTGGCAGATCTGCCTCAGATGTCTGATGGGCAGCTCGAAACCGTTGAAAAAGAAGCCCAAGAGGTATTTGAAAGCCTGCAACGGCGCATTACCGAACTTGAACAACTCGGTAGCGCCAGCCTGCGTGATGACGGTTTGATTCGCGCTTGCACAAAACGCGACGTTACGGATCGCTTTTTACGTTCAGTTGCCCATGAGCAAGCTCGACGCAGGGATAATCCAAGGCTGCACGCTGCCGCTGGTGAATCCTTAGCCCGCGCTTTTCTTGAAGTGGCTCGCCATCGCTTGCCTGGCCAAACCTTTGATTCAATCCTGCAGGAGGCATTAAATGCCTGCGAAACCCAACCCACAGCGGAGGAACCAGGCGATGATCCGGCCGATGCCCCTGCTCCTTCAGTGTTACCGGTGGTGCTTAGCGAGGAGCTTTGAGCCAAGCCATACCTGCAGAGGTTCCAAGCGATACGGATATTGAAACGCCTATAGACAGCAAAGAAATTGAAAAGGTTTTATGCGGCCATTGCGGCCGCACTGCAACCAATGGGATTTCTTGTCAAGGTATCTGCGTTGCAGACAGCGGCTATTAAAATCAGCAGAATGGATTTATCTCATTTATGGCTATGAATCGAACTATTTGCTTAGTGATGCTTACAACAGGCTTAGCTTTCGCTTATCAAACTGAGGTTACAGCGCAAAAAATACTTGAAAACATTGGTAATCTCACCATCTCAACAAGCAATTGCAGCCGTAATTTAGAGGATCAACCGCAGGGGCCCTGCAGCCGGGTTGTGCTGGATCAATTGCAAAAAGATGTAATCAGCGTACGTTTCATCGCCCGCGGCAAACAACCTGATTCCAGCAATCAACTCACCCTTGCTGGCACCAGCCAAAATAGTTTGCAATGCAAAAATACCCGTTGTGTGATCACCGGCCCAATCGAATTGGAACTCAGCAGTATCAGTGAAGTTTCATACAACAACAACGGCATAGCGGAAGAAATGCCAAAAGCTTGGCCTGTATTGGGCAACTGCAAATTGGAACTAAAATCAATTAGTTGTAAAGCTCGCTCTATCCAAGGGCAACGCTGGGAAGCAAACGCCAGTTTCTAAAATTCAAATGTTAATGGCGAGAGGTTTGAGACCAGAGGAGAGGAGGATCCATCACACGTTCCCCCCCTCTCTGGATGGCCTGAACCAGCTTTCTCTGCTTGTGCTGTCTGAACGTCAATGCTATGAGACAGCGATAAACAGGGTTAATAGCCAATGCTCTTGTTGACGCTCACCTTCTATGCCTTTTTTTGAAGAAGTTTATCGGAAAGTATGTGATAATTGCTATCGCTGCGATTCCAATTGGTGGTTGCATGTAGGTGAGAGGTGAGAGCCCTATAACTCCAATAAAGGCAGTGATTAACACCTTAGTTGATGATGTTCCAAATATGAATTCCAACTCTTCTCTTTTTTCTGGGGTTAGCCCAAGTTGTCTTTTTCCCAACTTTGCAATTACTGCTGAAAACAAATAGACAATTGTTATAATTCCAAAGATGGCGATACTCGCGAAAGTCATCGCAGAATCATGCCGGTGATCTCCCATTAATACTTCAAGATCGTAGTGATTTACTAGGTAGTAGATTGGAGGCACTAAACTACTCGCAAAAAGAATCCAACCCGTTAAAATGATAAAAACCCGATTTTTATTGATACCATACAGAAGGACTTTGTGATGCAACCATATGTCATATATTATTGTAAAAATAGCAAAATAACCTATAATAGTAACCCCTATCTCCATACCTATTATTAATTGCGATTGAGGCTTCTGATTCTCTATGGTTTTTAATATAACTATAGGTAGTTCGATTACAAGTAGCGTCTGGATGATTCCGTAAGTTGCATCGATAATACCAATCCAATATTCTTCGCTGGCTTCCCAGATTGCGTTTAATCTCATTACCCAAAGACTGACTCTCTCTCTACGGTAGCGGTTTATTTGCCACGCACAAGTCAAATCCATTGATTAAAAAGCCAGGTACTTCTTGGTTTGCTAGGGAAGGTTCGGGAGTGCTTGTTGGGCGCCGCTCCCGTCGGAACAGGGCGACTAATGCCACGGTTGCCCTTAGCCTGAAACGCAGGATTTAGTCAGATGAACCAAGTCAGCCCTGATCTCGCCCCCAGTGGTTCCAACCACCCATGGGCTGTAACGGCCGATAAAGTTAATGACGTAATAAGCCGGCTTGTAGATGCGGCTTCGC
>NZ_JAGQEK010000029.1 GCF_024346075.1 Synechococcus sp. Cruz CV12-2-Slac-r | reverse complement strand
CCGATGGCAAACCAACAGCTGTTGGTGCTGCAACCGGTGCGGTGGCAGGCCTTGTGGGTATTACCCCCGCTGCTGGTTTTGTTTACATGGGCCCCGCCCTTTTGATCGGTGCTCTTTCCGCTACGGCCTGTTTGATTGCCGTGCGGGTGAAGATGGCCACAAAACTCGATGATTCCTTGGATGCCTTCATGGTGCATGGCATCGGTGGCACCGTTGGTGCCTTGCTCACTGGCTTATTAGCTGCCCCAGCCCTTGTGCCCGCCGACTACTTCCCAAAATCCGCTGAAATCCTGGCCAAAGGCGGCAATATCGCCCTCTTTGGAGCCCAGTTCAAGGCAGTGCTAATAACATTCGGCTTTGTGGGCCTTGGTACAGCAATCATCCTTTGGATTGTTGGTGCTGTAGTTGGTTTGCGGGTTAGCCCTGAGGAAGAGGAGCGTGGGCTCGATTTTGTTGCCCATGGTGAAGAGGCCTACGACCCGATGACTTTTTGAGCTCCTGGTAAGGCCAGGGCTTCCTTACACCACCCGCGCCGGAGTTGCCCCATAGATTGGGTCGACTCCGGCTCTTTTGATAGCTATGGACACCCGCGCCTTTAAGCGTTCCCTGCATCACTCGGATCGTTATAACCGCCGCGGGTTTGGCCGGGCAGAAGAGGTGGCCAGCAGCCTTGAGGAGGCTTATCAGAGCGATCTGATCCAAAGCCTTCGAGATAATGGCTATCAATTGCAGCAAGGGCGTGTAACTATCCGCCTCGCCCAAGCTTTTGGTTTTTGTTGGGGGGTTGAAAGGGCCGTGGCAATCGCCTACGAAACCCGTCGCCACTACCCCGTTGAACGAATCTGGATCACTAACGAAATAATCCATAACCCATCGGTAAATGCCCATCTGCGCCAGATGAATGTTTTGTTTATTCCCGTGGAAGAGGGGGTAAAGGATTTTTCAGCGGTTGATAAAGGTGATGTGGTGATCCTGCCTGCCTTTGGTGCAACGGTTCAGGAAATGCAACTGTTAAATGAATTGGGTTGCCACATTGTTGATACCACCTGCCCTTGGGTTTCAAAGGTTTGGAACAGCGTTGAACGCCATAAAAAAGAATCTTTCACCTCTGTAATTCACGGCAAGGTGAAACATGAAGAAACCCTTGCTACCAGCTCTTTTGCTGGCACCTATCTGGTGGTGCTTGATCTGGCGGAAGCCCAATTGGTTTGCGACTACATCCTTGGTAATGGCAACCGCAGCAGCTTTTTAGATAAGTTCGCTGGTGCCACCTCGCCTGGATTTGATCCCGATCTTGATTTGGTGCGCATTGGCGTTGCAAATCAAACAACCATGCTTAAAAGTGAAACAGAGGAAATAGGACGTTTATTTGAACGCACCCTGTTGCGGCGCCACGGCCCAAGCGAGTTAAACAACCATTTCCTCGCTTTTAACACTATCTGCGATGCCACCCAAGAGCGTCAGGATGCAATGTTTGCCCTAGTTGATGAACCTCTAGATCTCATGGTGGTGATCGGCGGCTACAACTCTTCCAATACCACTCATTTGCAGGAGATTGCCGTAAGCCGCGGCATCCCCTCTGTTCATATAGACGCTCCAGAACGTATCGGCCCAGGCAATTGCGTGGAGCACAAACCTTTAGGGGGTGAATTGATCACGATGAAACCATTTTTGCCTGAAGGTTTGCTGCGCATCGGGATTACTTCTGGTGCCTCCACCCCTGATCGGGTTGTGGAGGGGGTAATTGATCGGTTGTTGCAACTTTCCGAGCTGCCACCTGGATCTGAGCACTAGATTGCTTTTATAAATCAAGCGTATGGATAAAGATCAACTGCGCCGTTATGCCAGTAATTTTGCTGATGTAATGGAAATGAGGGCGCCAGCATCAGAAGTGGCCAAATATCTTGATGTTCATCAAGGCTGGTTTTTGAGGTGCGCTGCACCGATGCAGGCAGAACCCATAGGTGTGAATGGTTATCACTTGATTTTGGGAAAATTCGGCAATTTTGGCTTTGAGCTTGAACCCAGCATTGATTTGGAATTATTGCCCCAAGCAGAGGGGATCTATCGCATCGAAACTCTTCCTGTTTCCCCGCAAAGGGTGGCAAAAGATGGCTATGCAGTTGATTTCAAAGCCAGCCTGCAGCTTTCACCAGAAGGAGAGAGCACCTTGGTGAAGTGGGAACTGGATCTAGAGGTATCGATCCGTTTGCCCGCTTTTATTGGCCTCTTGCCAGACACCTTGGTGCAATCCAGTGGTGATCATTTGTTGCGTCAAATAGTGCGCCAGGTTTCACGGCGCCTCACCTGGAAGGTGCAAGAAGATTTCCATTCTCAGGCGGGCCTTAAGTGCCCGCCCCAACAAAAAGCTCAGTTTTAGCTTTAACGATTAGTCCAGATCTTGTTAACAATCTCCACACCACTCACCGCTTGCCAGAGGAAGAGGGTCATCACCAACATGTTCATGCCCACATGGGCTTTGCGAGCAATCAAATTGCCGCGCTTCATAAAAGGTGCAAGAGAAGCAGCCATTGCGATCAGGGCCGTCATGCTGAGGCCCGCCAGCAGGTGAGGCCCCACAAACAATTTGCCATTATTTAAATAGGTAACCGTCATACCTCCCAAGCTGCCAAGCACCATCACAGCAAGCACCAAGCTGCCAATTACATAATGACGCTCGGCAAATTTTCCTTTTATTAGTTCTTTTCGTTGTTCTGGCGTGCCAGTGCGAGTTTTTTTTGCCTTAATGCCGAGATACAACGCGTAAGCAGATCCAGCCAGCAAACTCCACATCAATAGTGGATGCACAAAATTTAGATTGAAGGCAAGGGCCTCAGGCATGGCGATGAAAGGCAATAACGAATCCGATTCCAACTGTATGGGTCAAAGGCAGCAAGAGTTCGCTCTAATGCAAAAAGTGACGACTGCCTGTTAACACCATCGTTAAACCTGCCTGATTGCATGCGGCAATTGAATCGACATCACGTTTACTACCGCCGGGCTGGATAAAGGCTGTGATTCCAAATTCAGCTGCCTTTTCAACGGTGTCGCTGAAAGGAAAAAACCCATCGCTTGCCATAGCAGCCCCTTGGGCGGCGCTTCCGGCCGCATCGAGGGCAATCGCAGCTGAGCCCACTCGATTCATTTGGCCGGCGCCAATGCCAAGGGTTATTCCGTTGCGGGCAATAACGATGGCATTTGAATGCACTTGCCGCACTACCCGCCAAGCGAAGCGAAGGTTTTGCCATTCCTCCTGGCTGGGGGAACGTTCAGTAACCACCTGCCATTGCTGCTCGTCTTCTGGGGCATGGTCTTGCTGTTGGGCAAGCACTCCGCCCAAAATCGAGCGCAGCTGCAAATCAGCCCCAGCAGCGCAGGCTTGAGGGCTGAGCTCTAGCAAGCGCAAATTTGGTTTTGCCGCCAATAGGGCGCGGGCCTCTGCGCTGATTTCTGGTGCCACTAAACATTCAAGAAATAAACCCGTAAGGCTTTCGCAAGCTGCTGCATCTAAAGGTTTATTCACTGCCACGATGCCGCCAAATGCCGAAATCGGATCAGCGCCTATTGCCCTTGTTAATGCTTCAGCAACGCTGCCCCCCAGGGCCACCCCACAGGGGTTGGTGTGCTTCACCACCACAGCTGCCGCGGCTTCACTGGCAGGAAAACGCAGCACGGCCGCCTGGGCTGCATCGAGATCAAGCAAATTGTTAAAGCTCAATTCCTTGCCTTGCAATTGTTTCGCGGCCCCCCAACCCTGCTGGGGTTTGCCATACCAACTAGCGGCTTGATGTGGATTCTCGCCGTAGCGCAGGTTTTGGCGTAAGGGCAAACAAAGCTGCAATGCTGCATCGTTCTCCCCTAGCTGAGTTGTGAGCCAGTTGCTGATCGCTGCGTCGTAGCTGGCGGTGTGACGGAAGGCTTCAAGGGCAAGTTTTTGCCGTTCAACAAGGCCGATTGGTCCTTGGGCTAGGGCCTCAAGGAAAGGTGCGTATTGGGCTGGATTTGTGAGCACCAATGTATGCAAATGGTTTTTTGCCGCTGCCCGCACCATGGCGGGGCCTCCGATATCAATGGTTTCAATCGCTTCGTTCCAGCTCACATCAGGCCGGGCCACCGTTTGTTCAAACGGGTAGAGATTCACAACTACAAGATCGATTTTTGCGATCTGCTGCGCTTCTAAATCAGCGAGATCAGCTGGTTGATCGCTTCTTGCCAGGATGCCTCCATGGATGCGTGGATGCAGGGTTTTAACCCTGCCGCCCAGCATTTCCGCTGCGCCGGTGTGGTCTGCAACTTTGGTAACGGGCAGGTTTGCAGCAGCGAGCACCCCTGCGGTGCCACCACTGGAAAGCAATTGATAGCCGTGGTTTTCCAGCAGGGCTTTGGCGAATTCCACCACCCCACGCTTATCGGAAACACTGATCAGAGCTAAAGGGGCCATGGGCAGTGGGGAGTGATGCCTTTATGGGAATGGTATGGGTAGAAGCTGCAATGGGGACCGGTGCGATGCGTTTAATTCTTTTGCATGGTTGGGGTGCTGGCGCAAACGACCTTGAACCGGTGGGGCAAAGCCTGGTGCAATTGCTCAAGTTGGCGCCAGAAGCTGTAACCCTGCGCTGCTTGGCGGCCCCTGATCCCCACCCCGCTGGCGCTGGCGCTTTGCAGTGGTACAACCTGCAGCAAACCGGCTGGCCCGAGGTGCCCCAAGCGGTGGCAGCTTTGAAAACACGCTTGCAACAAGAATTGTTGGCAGCTGGGGCTGATCCGGTGGTGGTGCTGGGCTTTTCCCAAGGGGCAGCTATGGCCTTAGAAGCAGCAACTGCAATGCCTGTTGCTGCGGTGCTGGCCTTTAGCGGTTATCCCCATCCCGATTGGCAGCCACAATTACAAAAAAATTGGATGCCAGTATTTTTGGCCCATGGCCGTAAAGATCCCGTAGTGCCGCTTACGGCATACGAAGAAGTTTGCAAGCGTTTAACAGCTGCAGGAGCAAGCCCTAGTGGTTATTTATTTGATGGAGAACACAGCATTCCCCCCGAAGCTCTAGCTGCTGCAGCTGAGTTCCTCAGGGGTTTGCGCTTAACAAATAAGGCCTAAACGAAGGCGTATTCGTATTCTTCCATTTCTTCCCAATCGTCTGCCACCGCTTCGAGGCCGGCAAAGATTGTTTCTTCTCCTACCGAATCAACGATGGAGCGTAAAGAAGGGAAAAGAAAATGATTTTCTTCGGCGTATTGGGCGCTGAACAAACCTTTTTCGCCCCAAAAGAAGCGATCGGTGGTGTGCTCGTTGCGACGCACATTGATCAAGGCAGGTGGCATCAAGCTTGAATCAGCGATATATCGCCGCGCTGCCGTTACCGGTTTGTGTTCACCGGTTTCAAGGTTGAAAGTTGGAACATGGGCCAATACCCGCTGACCGGCGAGGCGGCGGCGGCTGACGCGTTTGCGCTTCTTCGACATAACAAATTCCCCCATCTAGGTGGAGGCGTAATCGGAACAGGATTTCAAGTCGTTCGTGGCCGCAAAAGCGGACCGTTTTCGGCTCGGGAGCAGGTTTGCCTGCGGCGCCCAAACTTCTGTTGCGCGGAAATCGATCCTAAAATCAAAAACCAGGGGGTGGAATGAATCCGCCCATTGCTGTCGCGTAGCGACGAGCAACAGAGAGTGAACTACATCTGGTGTAGCCTTTTCACGGAAAAAGCGCCACGGAAAATGCAGTGTGTGCTGGATTCAACTCCGCTGCACCAGGGTTCCGGCACAAAAAAGCGTTGAATATATCAATGATCTTAATGCCTGCTTTAGATTTTGCAACCCCCGTAGCCCGTGATTTCTGAAGGCTTTCGCCGGCTGGTTAGCCAGCAATTGCTTCAGTTTTCAGATCGATCTGAATTGATTGCTTTGGGGGTGTATCTGGCAATTCCAGATGCCGCTGGTGAGTTGCAACTTCAGCCCGTGGAACTTTGGCCGGCCGGGGCTGAACGTATTGAACCTGCTGCTTCCGATAGGCCTCTATTGCAAACAGATCAGCAGTGCCGTTGGTTGCCCTTGCGGCGTGAAGCGCTAGTGCTTGGCGCTTTACGGGTTGATAGCAGCGCAATACCTTGGCCTGCAGCTCTTCAGGAGCGCTTGCTAGGGGCCACTCAGCTGCTTACAGAAGCAAGATTGCTGGATCTAGAGCAGCAACGTTTTCAAGCGCAGCTCCAGCAGGATCGTCGCCAGCGAGCTTTGTTGGTGCATCAGATGCGCAATCCGCTTGCCGCTTTACGCACGTTTACCCAACTGCTTTTAAGAAGGCTCGACCCAGCCGATGAACGCCGTGGCTTGGTTGAAAATCTCTTGCAGGAGGAATTAGCGCTCGATCGTTATTTAGAGGCGCTCGTTCAACCGGCAGCTCCCGCCACCCTGCCGGCAGCCAGTGAAGCGGAGGCACCTCTGCTGCTACCTCCCGCCCTCACCCCAGAACGGGCCGAACCGCTTGCCTCTGCTTTGCAACCGCTGCTGGCAAGAGCAAGCGCCACCGCCAGCTTGCAGGGGCGCCCTTGGCATACCAGCGCGCTGCCCGAGCTGAATTTGCCGGGGGCTGCTGCAGTGGCAGAAATTTTGGCCAATCTTTTAGAGAATGCATTTCGCTACAGCGACCCGCAGGCAGCACTGGGGCTCTGGTGCAAACAGAGCGATCAAACCCTTGCCTTAGCGATTTGGGATAGCGGCCCTGCCATTGCATTAAGTGAAAGGGAATTGATCTTTTGCCGCGGGCAAAGGGGCAGCAGCAGCTACCAGCAGCCAGGTTCTGGCCTTGGTTTGGCTCTAGCCCGCGATCAAGCCAAAGCCTGGGGTGGTTCCCTTGAATTGCTGATACCAGCTTCAGATCTTGATCCTCAATTGCCCGCAGGCGGCAATGCTTTTTTGTTGCTGTTGCCCCTTAAAGAAAAAATTGGCAACTAAACCATGTGGTCCAGAGCGCTAACGCTTCTGTCCATTCAACGCAGGCGCCATAGCTGTCGCCGCTGTGGCCTCCGAGTTTTTTGCCAAGCCATAGGGGCAGAAGCACTGCAGGAATTAGTCCGCTAATACCTGCCGGCAGGGGTAACCCTGGTATCAAGAGGCTTAAACCCAGCAAAAGAGCGAAGCAAATACCTGCTGGTATCAATTCTTGGTAAAGGCCTTGGCTCATTTCACGATGAAAAGCGGCACTACCGCCTGGCCGCAGATAAGGGAAACGATCGATTGCTATCAATGGCGCCAGCCTGCCCCAAAAGGCACTCCAAATCAGTGCAGCTGGTGCCGCTGAACCGGCCAGGGCTAGTAGAGCCGCAGCTTTTAGCAACAACAACAACACCCCAGCCACTAAGCCGCTGGCGCCGATGCGGCTATCTGCCATCGCTTCTAAGCAACGCTTACCGGCACCAAGGCCATCGCCGCAATCCAGCACCCCATCAAAATGCAAGCCACCGGTAATCCAAAGGCCAAAAGCCAGCACTAGGGCCACCAGGCTGGCGAGTGGTATCCCCACGGCTGCTGCCGCCAGCCAAATCAAGGCTTGCCCCCCGCCTATGAGCAGGCCGATTGCGGGAGCAAAGCGGGCAATGCGCTCAAAGCGTGGTTTTAGCTTTGGAGGTGCTGGCAGGCAGCTGTAATAAATCCAGCTACCCAGCAGATCAGGCCACCAATGGCGCATGGCTGCAACCTGCAACTAGCCCCATCCTGGCGGCCCATAGGGTGAGTTAATCCGAACACACCGATGTGGCAAGCACTGCAGTTCCCTTCAGCTACGAAGTGCTGCAGCAATGCCCAAATACCCAGGCCCGCATCGGGCGTTTTTATACCCCCCACGGGGTTGTGGAAACACCACGTTTTATGCCGGTGGGTACTGCTGCCACAGTGAAAGGCATCAGCATGGATCAGCTGAAAAGCACTGGCGCGCAGATGGTGCTAAGCAATACTTTCCATCTCCATCTGCAGCCAGGTGAATCGATAGTGGCCGCTGCTGGTGGTCTGCACCGATTTATGGGTTGGAACGGCCCGATGCTTACCGATTCCGGTGGTTTTCAAGTGTTCAGCTTGGCCAGCCTCAATTCGATTTCGGAGCAGGGCGTGACGTTTAAATCACCCCGGGATGGGCTGGTGGTGGAACTCAGCCCAGAGCGGGTGATGGCGATTCAAAACGCCCTTGGGGCAGATGTGGTGATGGCCTTTGATCAATGCCCTCCCTACCCCGCTAGCCACGCTGATGTGCAGGAGGCAACAGCGCGCACCCATCGCTGGTTAGAGCGTTGCGTTGCTTCCCATAGCCGCTCGGATCAAGCTTTGTTTGGCATTGTTCAAGGTGGCTGCTACGAAGATTTGCGCAAAGAAGCGGCCCGGGTAGTGGCTGGATTTGATCTGCCGGGAGTGGCTATTGGCGGGGTGAGCGTTGGCGAGCCGGCCTTGGCTATGCATGAAGTGGTGCGCTGGGTGGCACCACTGCTGCCACTTGATAAACCCCGCTATTTGATGGGGGTTGGCACCCTGCCTGAAATGGCTCAAGCGGTAGCCCAAGGTGTTGATTTGTTCGACTGTGTGCTGCCCACCCGCTTAGGTCGCCATGGGGCTGCCCTGGTGGGGGGCGAGCGTTGGAATTTAAAAAATGCCCGTTTCCGCAACGACCACACCCCGCTCGATAACAGCTGCCCCTGTGCCACTTGCCAGCAGCACAGCCGTGCTTATTTGCACCACCTAATTAAGAGCGATGAAATTCTGGGCCTTACCTTGTTAAGCCTCCACAATCTCACTCAATTACTGCGCTTTACCAATGCGATTGCAGCGGCCATTGCTGATGGTTGTTTTTCAGAGCATTTCGCTCCGTGGGAACCGGATTCAGCGGCGTCTCATACGTGGTAACTTCAACTTGTTTCGCCCTAGACGGTGACTGCTGTTATGCCATTGGCCGTGCTCACCCACCTAGCCCAACTTCCAGAGGCTTACCGGGCTTTTTCGCCCCTGGTGGATATTTTGCCGATTATTCCTTTGTTTTTCCTGCTGCTTGCTTTTGTTTGGCAGGCTTCGGTGGGTTTCCGCTAAGCACCGCAAAAGCAAATTGAGGCAAGGCCAACATGCGGCGCCAACGGCTCGGTTCTTGTACCAGCCGGTAGAGCCATTCGATTTGCAGGGTTCCCATCCAATTGGGAGCCCTTTTCTTTTGGCCGCTCCACACATCAAAACTCCCCCCCACCCCCATCCAAAGCCCAGGCTGGCCTTGATGTAGGCGTTGGATCCAGGTTTCTTGGCGCGGAATACCAAGGGCCACAAGCACCAGATCTGGCTGCATCTGCAAAATTTGCTGCTCCAATTGCGGCCATAAATCCAGGGGTTGATAACCGTGAATTGTTAAAACGAGTTGCAAGCCGGGATATTTTTGAGGTAGCTGTTTACTCAATAAATCCAGCACCGCCGCTGAACTGCCCACTAGGGCTACGCGCCATCCATTTGTGGCGCTGTGGGCTAGTAATTTATCGGCCAATTCGATGCCCGGGCTGCGTTTAACGCGAATTCCCTGCCGCCTTAAGGCCCACACCACTCCAGCTCCATCCGGGATTATCAGTTCGGCTGCGCGGATTGCTGCCCCCAGCGCTGCTTGGCCAAGAGCAGCCATTGTCATTTCAGCGTTAAGGGTTACCAACTGCCCACCACCGCTGGCTTTAAGGGCAATTGCTGCCGCAAGCACGTTGCTGCACACATCAACTGGTAAACCCAACACCTGGCAACGTTGGGGAACGGTGAAATCTGCTGCCATGGAGAGATGGGGTTACCGGAGAGAATCTGGCGGATGACAACACCTTTAACAACAAACCAACTGGCCACCTTGGGCCGCATCGATGCTGCTGTGGATCGGGTGTTGTTGCAAAGGCAGCATCCCGTATCTGGTTTGCTGCCCGCCAGCACAGCCCACAACGTGCATGGCAACTACGGGGATGCCTGGGTTCGAGATGGTGTGTACACCATCCAGGCGGTGTGGGGGCTGGCCTTTGCCTGGCGTAGGGAGGGTTCTAAACCGCAACGGGTTTTTGAGCTCGAGGAAAGCGTATTGGCCTTGATGCGGGGTTTATTGCGGGCTCTTATGGGGCAAGCCACCAAGGTGGAGCGTTTTAAACAAAGCCTCAAACCGTTTGATGCGCTTCACGCCAAATACAACACCGCCACCGGACAGCCGGTGGTGGCTGATAACGCCTGGGGGCATCTACAGCTTGATGCCACCGCCCTATTTGTGTTGCAGCTGGCTCAATTCAGCCGCGCCGGCTTGGTGGTGGTGGTTAACCAAGCCCAAGTGGCATTTATACAAAATTTGGTTTTTTATCTCAGCCGCGCCTATCGGGTGGCTGATTACGGCATTTGGGAGCGGGGGGATAAGGGAAATAATGGTGCGCCGGAGCGCAATGCCAGCTCGATTGGTTTGGTGAAAGCAGCTCTTGAGGCGGCCCAAGGCCTAGATCTCTACGGGCCTGAAGGCGATGGCAGCGCCCTGCTTTGGGTGCCACCTGATGCAATCGTGCGCTTGAGGCGTGCCCTGGAGGGTTTATTGCCGCGGGAATCCGCCAGTAAAGAAGTTGATAGTGCCTGCCTCACCACGGTTGCTTACCCCGCCTGGGCGATTGATCGAGCCGATCTGCGCCAACGCACTTTGGATGGGATCCGCCGCCAGCTTGCCGGCAGTTATGGCTACGCCCGTTTTCGTCGTGACGGCCATCAAACGGTGCTGGAAGACAGCAGCCGTTTGCACTACGAACCAGAGGAATTGGCCTGTTTTGAGTCGATTGAATGCCAATGGCCTTTGTTTCTTGCCTTTGAATTGATTAGCGCCTGCATGGAGGAGCGCTGGGAGGAGGCAAGGGCTTTTCAGCAACGGCTCACGGCCCTTGCGTTGCCCGTGGGCAACGAATTGTTATTGCCTGAGCTCTACCTGGTGCCGCTTGAATTTGTAGAAGCGGAACGCCGTTATCCCGGTAGCCAGCCGCGGCAAGCGAATGAAAATCTGCCCTTGTTTTGGACCCAAAGCCTTTGGTTGCTAGGGGAATTGCTGCTTGATGGTTTAGTGAAACCAGAGCAGCTGGATCCTTGCGATAGGCGTTTGCCGCGCCAGTTGGGTTGCGAGCTGGTGCGGCTGGTGTTTGTGCCAGGCGATCAATCCGTGGCATTAGCTCTTGCGGCAGAGGGGATTCCCATGGCCACACCCGGTGATGCTGGGGTGGCAGTGCAGCCCTCTGCCTGCTTAACGGCTGCTTTGGCTGATATCGGTGCCTGCCCCAGCCTTGGCTTAACGGGGCCAGGGGCTGGTGGGGTGGCCACCCTTGCTGTAACTCGCTTGTATCGCTGTGGTGGCATCCCCACCGCTTTTTTACCGCCGGTATTGGAAGAAGGCGTTTTTTATCTAGCCGACGACCCTGAGCAGCTGGCTGATGCAGTTTTAGGGGAATTGCGAATGCTGCAGCGCCACTGGCGTGATCAAGGCGATCCCCTCTTGCTTGTGCCATTAGCAGCAACCGCGTTCAACAGGCAGCCGGCTGGATTTATGGCATTAGCAAGGCAATTAAGTAGTGGCGAGCTGGAAGGGCTGGAAGTGTGCGTTGGCACCTTGGCCGAACATCTCCCCCATCTCTGCTGGGAACCGCTCCAGCTGCCGGCTATCGCCCCGATCAGCCCAGTGCGGGCGAGCCCGCTGCGCTTGGCAGAAGCTCGCGGCTACCGCTCCCTTTCAGTGGCCCAGGAGCAACTGCTGGAGCTGGAAACCACCTCCGTTCTCGATTTAGCGGCCCAGCTGTGGAGCAGCACTTTGTTGCGGGAACAGGCTGAACTGCTTGAGCAACTGCAGCTGCGTTTGGGCGCTAACGGCCAATTACAAGCCCCCGATCAGGGCTTGCCTGTGGCTTTAAACCAGCTGTTGGAGGCTGTTTATCACCGCAGCCTCGAGGCGGGCGATTGGGAGCCGGTGCGCCGTTGTGCTGGTTTGCTGGGGCTTGTGCATCCCCATTTAGAAGATGCCCTAGACGACCTATTAGCTCGCCATAAGCAATTGGTGGTGGGTCGTAATTACACAAACCAATCACGCATCAAAGAACCGCTTGATAGCGCTGAGATTGCTGCCCGCATTCGTCGTTTTAGCGGTGAGGATGGTCGTGAAACGATCCTGCAACAGGAATTGCTGCTGGCCCTTGAGGGCTTGGCAAGGCAAAGGCCAGCCCTTTTGCAAGGCACGCTCACATTTCAGCTGGGGCAGCTGCTGCTGTTACTTACAAGCGAGCTTGCAACCGAGAGGCAGTTAACCCCTTCCGAAGCATTTGAAGCCCTTTGTGCTTTGCCGCCCCATGGCATTTCACGCCGTTTAGGGGTGGTACTAGCAGACCTTGATCGCGCTAGGGCTGCCTTGGATAGTTGTGAGCAATTGCATGTGAGTGGTCAGGTGCTGTGGCAAGCCCCCGCCCCTGCAGCTGAAAGGCCGATGGGGGGCTGCTGGTTGCAACACCGCATGCGGCAAGGGGCCTTGCAACGGGTGCCGCGAAACTTTTATCCAGGGGTGTGGGGGCTATTGCAACATTGCCGCGGCCTTCTTATCGGCGATAAGTTAGAGCGCCGCAACCGGCTCGATAGCGACTTATTGGCAGAAAAAACCCCCGGCGAACATAATTTTGCGGTGTTGGTTGATCACCTTCTAAGTAAGATTGAAGCCGCTGAATATAGACAGCTCACAATTGAAGCAATGTTATCTCTTATGGCATTTTTCGAAGCAAATCCTAAGGTGCGTTTTGAAGATCAATTAGCCTTAGATGTGGTGATTGGCCATGCGGTAAAGCTGGGCTGGCTAGATGAAAATCAACAGTTAGCGGCTGAAAATTATGGGGCCTATAAAGCAGCTGCATGGCAAACATTTTATCGCTATTCCCCTACCCGATGCCGTGAATTGGTGGTGGCGGCGCTGCGGCAATTAACCGGGGTTTAGTTCAAAGGGGTTGGGGCAGTTGTTGCAAACTTTGCTGCGGTTGTTCCACCGCCTTTTCAATTAGATCCGCAAGTTGTAGTGCTCTTGATGCCTGCAAGCCATCTACCGCTGGGGTTTCAAGGCCTCTAACGCACTGTAGAAAGTGCTCTAATTCGGCATATAGTGGTTCAGTTGGAGTAATACTTACTTCTTCTATAAATCCATCGTGGCGATATAATAATTCCCCTCGGTTTGCGGAATAAGATTCTTGGGCGCGGCGATGAATACGAAGATTGCGATGTAAGAAATCAGCTTCTATCAAACTGCCTCTGCAATGGGCGCTGAGGCTGCGCACTTTGCGATGACTCATCTTGCTAGCTGTAAGGCTGGCAGCCACGCCATTTTCAAAAGATAAGGTAGCTGTTACGTAATCGATAGGGCCTTCGGTGCTGCGGCCGCCTGCGGCGGCAAAACCCACAACTGGAGCCTGGGCTAATTCAAGTATTAGGTCGATGTCGTGGATCATTAAATCCAACACCACCGACACATCATTAGCGCGGTCGGCATGGGGGCTATGGCGCCTGCTTTCGAGCACCATTACCTCTTCGTTAGTAACAACATTCAGCAATTCGCGAAATGCTGGGTTGAAACGTTCGATATGCCCCACCTGTAACAAACGAGAAGCTGAACTGGCGGCACTTATGAGTTCGGCTGCTTCCTGCTGGCTTGCGGCAATTGGTTTTTCAATCAAAACATGCACCCCTGCTTTGAGGCAGGCCATACCCACTGGATGGTGCAACAGGGTTGGCACCGCGATGCAAACCGCTTCCACCTCCTTGATCAAGCTGTTGTAGTCGTCGTACCAGCGGCAGTTGAACTGGCTGCTTGCAAGGCGTCCGCGCGCCACATCTAAATCAGCTACACCAACTAATTCAGCATCCCGCAGCAAACTCAAAACCCGGGCATGGTGCCAACCCATGTTGCCGATGCCGATCACACCCACCTTCACCGGTTTCATTTGCTGGCCTGGGGCAGGATTGAAAGCAAGGTTATTAGTCCTTCTGGGGAGTCATTATCACTGCATTGTCGCGATGAGCGAGCCAGATCTTCACTTCTTCGATGCGGGGGCCATCCATCGTGAGCACTTCAAAGTGATGGCCGCCCCAACGCAGCGCTTCTCCAGGGGTTGGGATGTGCTGCAGCCTCTCTAGTAGAAAACCAGCCAAGGTGTGGTGCCCGTCTGCTTCTGGCAGCTTGAGGCCAAGGGAACGGTTCAGTTCAAAAATCTCAAGATCACCTGCCACCAGCCATTGATCTTTACCAAGGGGCTGGAGATCTGGGGGGCTGCCGTCGTTTTCAAGCAATTCATCACCAACAATTTCGCCGGTGAGATCAGCAATTGTTACGAGCCCTTCGGTGCCGCCGTGTTCATCCACCACCACCAGCATCGGTTCACCATTGCGTATTACCGGCAGCAACTCAGCTAAGGAAGCACTTTCTTGGATGCGCTCCACGCTGCGCACATAGGGGGCTAGAGGGGTGCTGGGTTGCAATTCACCACGGGATAAGGGTTCTGCCAGCAGCCTTAGATCAAGCAAGCCGCGCACATCATCTAGCGATTCACCAATCACAGGGAAACGGGCATGTTTGGTGCTGAGCACCGCTTGCATCAGTTCAGCAAAGCTCACACCAAGGGGGAGAGTCACCATGCCGTTGCGGGGCACCATCACCTCTCGCACCTGGGTATCTCTCAAGGAAAAAACCCCCTCAAGGATGTTTCGTTCATCTGGTTCAAGGCCGGTTACGGCATCATTTTCGATCAAGCTTTCCAGTTCACCGGCTGAAAGAGCTGGCACCAATCGATCCCATTCCAGCGGCAAACCCGTAAGCAGCAGCAAGCTTTCAGCTAGCCGTTCCAACACCGCAAGCAGGGGCGCTAAACATCGATTAACCGCTTCTAATAAAGGCCCCAATCGCAAAGCAGAGGCCTCTGGATCTTTTAAAACCCAGGCTTTTGGTAACACTCCCCCCAGCAGAGTGGCCAAAAAGGCTAAACAAATAAAAATAAATAGTTCAAAGCCGGGGTTGATGTTGTTTTGAAATAAGCCAAGTAACAATTTATGAACTCCCCACCCCAAGGCCAGCAGGGAGAGCGTTGCACCAAGTTGGGTGGCCACCAGGGCACGCCTCAGGTGCCGCTGCAGCCGTTCCACCGCCAGCGCCGAATGGTGACCCTTCTCCGCCAATTCCTGCACCCGGGTGGGCCTTAAGCGAATCAGGGCAAATTCACCGGCAACAAAAAATGCCAGTAATGCCAGTAGCAGCACCAGGCCAAGCAACCGCAAGCTTAAACCCATTGAAACCGCTATCGCAGTAACGAACTAAAAGAATTATGGAGCCAGAGTTGCAAATTTAGTGATGGGGGTCCCGAGGATCGAACTCGGCTAAGGCGAATTATGAGTTCGCTGCATTCACCAGATTGCTAGACCCCCGCGTTTCTAGTCTCCCAGATTCTATTTTCCCATGCTGCTTGGAAGATCGCGTACCCGCAGTGGAATTGGGTTGC